>CAZADH010000049.1:0-27409 GCA_964483805.1 uncultured bacterium | reverse complement strand
GTGACCTGCGCGCCGCGGGCGCGGATGTCGACGGTCCAGGTGGCGCCCGAGATCGTCGATCCCGGGTTGCCGGCGAGATCGTAACCACCGCTTACTTCATACATATACGTGCCGGGTTCGATGTCGGCGTTGATCGCGGCCGAGTTGGTGAAGGTCGCGCGGGTGTTGCCATTGGCCCAGCCTGCGAAGGTCATGGTCACCATGGTCGTGCCGGCGCCGTTGCGGATGCGCATGGTGGGCCAGCGTCCGGCCGAGGTGTCCATCGACTCGTTGAAGTCGGCAAAGAACTGACCGGTATTGATCGGGGTCAGACCGATCACGGTGGGCGTGCACGGACCAGCGGCCACGGCGATCGGTGCCGCCGTGTCGATGATCAGTGCTTGCGAACCCGTGTTGTAACCCGTGCCCACGTCGATCTTCTGGGTCAGGTCGTAGACCATCGATGCGACTGCCCCATACAGCGGCGTCAGTGCCAGCGCACTGTTGTACTGAATCACCGGGAACAACGGTTTGCCGAACACGTCTTCGACGCGTTGCGCCGGGTCGTTGTCGGGGAAGACGAACATGGCCGGAACGTTCTGCAGGCCGCCTGCGAAGATGTCGCGGTTGCTGAAGCGAGCGGTCGTATAGTTCTTGCCGTTGATCGTGTGGGTCAACCAGCCGGCGAAGGAGGCGACGAGCAGCGGGCCCGAACCGTCCTGGCCCCAGATCTCCATGCGCGGCTGCTTGTTCTGGTTGATCGGCACTTCGACCCCGGTGCTCAGCGTGCCCACACCGAAATCGACTTCGAAGAACAGCGTGCCCGGCGTCCACTGCTTGGTCGGAGGTGCATCGCTGATCGCGGCGTTGAGGATGACCGGTTGGCCGCTGTAGGTCGGAATCGGCAGATTGAGCGGCACGGCGTTGCCGTTGTTGGCCGGCACGCGGTTCGACGGATTGCTCCACAGATCGAGGAAGGTGCCCGGTTCGAAGGTGACGTAGACGTTGGCCGTCGCCCAGCTCAACATCGTGCGGATGTGATCCTGGGTCAGCAGCAGGCGGCAGGTCGTCGAGGCATTGTCGTTCATCGCCGGGTCGAGCACGGCGCCGTTGAGGTTCAAGCTCGGGCCGGTGCGGTCGGCGTTTCGGTAGATAATGATCTTGCTCGGCGACATGTTGGCGATGGTCTTGCCCTGCCAGGTCGGGCTGTTCATGTTGAAATCGTCGGCGAACAGGAGCGCGCGGCGCGTCGTGTGCATCGTCAGGATGCCGGTGTTGATGTCGAGAATCGGCGTGGTGCCGTCGACGCGCACATCGAAGCCGCGGTTCTCGGGAACGAGATTGGCGATCACCGCTCCGCTCAGCGGGATGGTGCCCACGCGATTACCCTGTTGATCGCGCACCAACGGTTCGGTGGTCGTCGCGATGCCATACCACATGTATGGCGAGTTACGCGTGAACTTGTAGGCGATCCAGTCTTGCGCCTCCGGCGACAGGTTGACGACCAGGCGGCGCAGATTGATCGGCGATCCGACCGTGTCGATGTTGTCGCGCATCACGTAACGGTTCTGGTAGTTCACCGGCAGGCTGTCCTCGGTGCGGTTGCGCACCACCGAGAACGGCGAGAGCCAACCGCTGCGGAAGGTCTCGGTGGCCATGTCGCGATCGAAGTCGAGATACAGGCGGGTCGGGTCGTTGACGGCATCGTAATAGCCGCCAATGAGATTTGGCCGCACCAGATACGGCACGATCTCGATGGTCATCGGCGTGTTCTGCGGCACCGGTTTGAGCCAGTTGCCGGCAATATCGGTGGTGATCGATGCGCCTTCACCGTCGAGATTGCTGGTGCCGGCTGATAAATACAACGGAGATACACCCCAGTCGGCGATGCGCGCCTGGGTCGTCGAGGCCAGCTTGATCTGCACTTGCGTGCCGTCGAACAGCGTGTCTTGCACGATGTCGTTCGGCCCGAGGAACGCGGTGTAGGTGGCATCGTCGTAACCCATGCGGCCGACGTCGCGGCCGATGTGCAACTTGGTGTGGTCGAAACGCAGAGCGGTCGGCAGCGGGGTCAGCTTGATCGCTTCCGAGAAGTCGAGCCACAGATACTGGCCGTCGTAACGGGCGCGGGTGATGCGTGGCCGGGTCGTGTCGATGCAGATCAGCGTGTAGGTGGCCGTGCGGTTGCCGCTGAGCGTCTCGACGACGTTGACCGGAATCGTGTAGGTGGCCAGATCCAGGGTGCTGGTGCCGAGGATGAACGGCCACGAATAGCGACCCAGGCCGCCGTTGAACGACTGATCGAGTGGCCAACTGCTGGTGCTGAGGAAGGAACGGTAATCCATGAATGCCTGGAATCCGACGCCGGCGCAGGTGATCGAGGCGATGATCGCATCGGAGGCCACGCCGTTGCCCACATTGGCAATGCTCGGCTCGGGATTGTTCGGACTGAGGGTCACCTTGAAGTCGGTGATCGGGATCTCGGTGTTGTCGACCGTGAATGTGGCGGTGCGCAGTCCACTGGTGCCGGCGTTGTCGGCGACACAGGTGGCCCACACCTGGTAACGCAGCAGGTTGCGATCGAAGTTGATCACGGGGGCGGCCCACGGGAACACACCAGCGGTGGCGACGCTGATCGTCGCCGAGTACCAGTCGCTGACCCCGGTCGGAATCATGGTCAACTGCTGAATCTGCGTGCCGTTCGGATCGAAGAGGAAGACCGAGACCGAGGCCGGATCCGGATAGTCCCGGATGCGGGCGGTAACCGTCAGTTCGTCGCCGATGTTGGCCACGCCGCTGCTGACGTTGTCGTTGTTCTCGTTGGTGATACTGATGGCGCTGTAGTAGACGTCGGGCATCAACCCGTCGATGCCAAACGGATTGTTCGGGTCGCAGATCACGTCACTGCTCGCCATGGTGACGGCGTTGTTGTCGGGGTGCACGACCTTCACGGCGAAAGAGGCCACGTCGGCCGTGCGGCGTGAGAACCCAACAGTAAATACTTGTTGATAGACCCACGGACCGAGGGCGCCCACGACCGGCGGGGTCAGCAGACGCCACGCGGTGTCGGAGTTGCCGTCGTCGAACCCGGCATCGTCAGAGGCCGGTTCGGTCATGATCGAGCGGACATTGACCAGGACCTTGGCCGCCGGGGTGTTGATGATGTTATAGGCCGAGTCGAGCATGACCTGGATCTTCACCTGATCACCGGGATTGGCGATCCGGTTGTTCGGGGCGATCGGGGGTTCGGTGTCGGTGATCAGATCGCACCGCGTGTCGGCGAAACCGCGACTTGCCGGCACCTTCGAGAGGAAGCGGATCGACTGGGTTGGTTTGGCGACCATGTTGCCCGAGTAATCGTAGGCGATGATCGTCAGGCTGCTGATCGTGCCGAGACCGGGGGGAACGGTCCAGTCATATTGGTACTCGTTCGGGCCGCCGGTGGGAGGGAACAGGATGGGACTGGGGGGGTTCAAGCCGTTGTCGAGATACAGGTTGGTCAAATCGATCTGCGGCAGAATCCCGGGGCTGCCGCCGTCGTCGTGGCCGTTGACCCGCACCTTGATGCGGATGATGTCGCCGGCATTCGCTTCGCCGATGATGCCGGTGTCTTGCACGAATGCCACCGGGTAGATGGTCAGCGTTGGGGCCTGATTGTCGATCTTCAGCACCGCGCTGGTGGTGGCGTTGGTCACGTTGCCGAAGACGTCGTTGATGACGGCATTGAAAATGACCGAGGTGTTGCGATTGGTCGAGCCGGGCAGAGGCGAGAAGCTGGCCACGCCTTCCCAGTAGCTCGAATAGGAAGTCATCGGGAGCGTCCAGGCGGCATCGTTGATGCCCAGCGGCGTCAGATCGAGCGTGACCGGGCCGAGAGTGCCGGGGGTGCCGGTGACGCGCAGTTTGAAGGTGACCACATCGGTGGCCCACGTCGACGAGGTGGTGTAGATGCCGTCGAGATCGACCCACCCGTTGTTGTTGGTGTCGACTGTCTGCTGGCCGGTGAACGACGTCAGGACGATCGGGTTGTTGGCGACCCGCACCGGGGCGGTGACCCGCGTCACCTGGTTCTGCGCGTTGTCGGTGATGCTGACGGCGAAGCTGGTCAGTACGCCGTTGATGTTGCCCTTCTTTACCGTCTCGATCCAACCATAGACCCCGTCGTTGGGGGCGTTGTCGCCGTGGGCGCCGTCGTCATACATCTGTTGTGCAGACAACCCGCCGATCGACTGGACGTTGACCATCGGCACGCCACCGTTGAGGCGCGACCGGTCGACGTTGGCCGTGAGGGTGATCTGGTCGTTGACGTTGGCAATGTTGTTGCCATTGGGATCCAATGAGAGTGCCGAGGTCACCGAGTTGATCACCGGCGGCACGCATTCGACGATCTGCTGACCGGACACCGAGTTGAAGGTGTTGCCGGCCTTGTCCTTGACCGTCGCACGGAATACATACGCAGTATTGCGGACTGTCGCCGGTGCCAGGTCGACTAGCAGATAGTAACGCTGCAGGGCCGCGTCGTAGTTCATCGTCGCCGTCGGACTGCCGCCAACCAGCGACAGGTCGATGGTGCACACCCCGTTGTCCGGATCGGTGCACGGCACCGCAAACTCCCAGCGATCGGGATTGGTGAAGTTGCCGGCGCCGTCGTCGACGCCGACGTTCATCCAGCCGGTCTTGGCATTGTCACGGTTCGGGGCGACGGTCATCGGCCCCGGGGCCGGCGGATAGTTGTCGATCGGCACGTTGAAGATCTGCGACACCGCGTTGCCCGCGTTGTCGGTGGCGATCGCCACGAAGTTGGCGCTCGGCCCGTTGAGGGCGCCGATCTGCACCACTTGCGTGTAGCTGTAGTTGCCGGCCCCGTCGTAATTGAAGACCTGGTTGTTCAAGCCGCCGATGCTCGAGAGGTTCATGGTCACCGTCTCGGTGTCGTGCGGTTGCGCGCCGGCATTCGCCAGAGTCACGTTGAAGGTGATCTGGTCACCGACCTTCACGTAGGTGTGCCCCGGCCCGAGCGGGGGATTGACCGAGTAGCTGAAGGCCGAGATGACCGGTGGTTCGTTGTCGAACGACAACTGATTGGTGACCACACTGGCTTCGTTGCCGGCATTGTCGCGGCAGTAGATCGGGAAAGCCAGGTTGCCGTCGAGCGTGCCGTAGGTCGGAGCCGGAGCGGCCACCGTGAAGGTCAGGTCGTACGTCGAGCCGCCCGCGGGAGTGAAGGTGTCGGACCCGGTGCCGCCGATGCGGCGCAGGTCGGCCCAGATCGAGCCGCTGTCAAGATTTGTAACATTCACCTGCAAGCGGATCTGATCGCCGATCTTGGCCGTGGCGTTACCCGTGGTGACTTTCGCCAGTTGGGCTCCGCTCAGCGACGGGGGTTGGTTGTCGACGTAGATGACCGGCAGCGTGATCTCATACTTGACGTTGCCGGCGGTGTCGATGCCCTTCACGTTGAACGAACGCGGGGTGTAGTCTTCCGAGGTGTATTGATTGATCGGGAAGTCCAGATAGAACGAGGTCGACCCCGGCGCCTTGTAGAGCAACTGGTTGGTGACGCCGCCGATGCCGGAAATGTCGACCGTGACGGTGACGTCGTCCATGACCGCCGTCAAGTCGCCCCGAATGATCAGGTTGTCGCCAATGACGCCGATGTTGTCGGCGAGAATGCCGCGGCGCTCGATGAGGAGCGCTTGCGGCGAGTTGTTGAACCGCGGTTCGATCGTGTCGACCGAGAGGTAGTTCGAGTAGGCCACGGTCTGGTTGCCGACATCGTCGGTCGCCGTGATCATGACCTGCGCGTTTGCGTCCTGTACGCGCAGATTGGCGGGGATGGCTCGTTGGACCTGGAAGGTGGCAGCCGCACCGGGAGCGGGGCTGCCGACCTTGGTCATGGTGACGCTGCCGCCCCACAACTGCGACGAACTGGCAATCAACGTGTCGGTGTCGTACCCGGCGACCGTGGCGGTGACGGTAATGACATCGCCGATGCGGGCGATCGCGTTGCCGCTATTGATCGAAGCCTGCACGGTTTGCACGTCGGGCGCCTTGGTGTCGTAATCGATCGAGACGTTCCAGGTGCGGCGGTTGCCGGCGTTGTCGGTCGAGCTGACGGTGAGGACTTTGCCCGTGCCTTCACGGTTTACCGGGAAGGTGCGAGTGTAGCTGAAGTTGGGCCAGGCCCCGCCAAAAAAGTTGGTGCCGCCCAGGCCGATGGGAGTGAGGTCGATCGAGGGTGTATCGCTGTCAAACGGCGTGGTCATCGCAATGTCGACGCGCAGACTGTCGCCGATGCGGTACTCGCCGTTGGGGCCGTTGCCCGCCGTGACGATCGCGCCCGTCGTGGAGTTCGGGCGCTGACTGTCAATGGTCAGGGCATTGCCACACGGAACCGGCGAGGTGTTGTCGACGAAGGGTGCGGTGTAGACCCCGTCGTAACTCCCCTGGGTGACCGTGAAGATCGCCGAGTAATAGGTGCCCACGACCTGCGGCAAAATGAACCGCGCCGTGCCGAGAGGCGACAGATTGACGTAGGGCGTCTGTCCGGCGGTAGCGTTGTCGCTGTTACACGAAAACTCGATGGTATCGCCAATGCCGGCGATACCGTCGCCGTTCTGGTCGTTGATGATGGTGGCCGTGGGGTTGGTGATCGTGGCCCAGACCGGACCACTCCACAGCATCAATACCAGAAACCCAAAGAGCCAGGCGCCGGAGCGCACGCCTACACGCGTTCTCATATATGTTTGCCTCCACGAACCAGATACCGTCTGCGCGATACACTGATACCTATTCTTGTAATCCATCGGCATGTAGACTCCGAACAGTGAGGGGTCGTTTGGTACATCTGCCCATGCGCCCAAACGCCACCGCCGCCCCACGTCATGTGGAGCGGCGGTGGCGTTGCGGACGGGCCGGCGGTTCGGTCGGTTACAACCCGCTGATGCCGGTCAATCCCATGTTCAGCAATACGGCGTAAATCTGACCGACGCTGGTGTTGGCGCTGCGATCGACGGCGCGGGCGGCGGTGATCTGCTCGCGGGCTTTCTGGTCGTCGCCCGCATTGTTCCGCCAGAAGTAGGCGTAGGCCAGCAGGGCGTGCGCCTCGGGGCTGCTCACTCCGATCGGATGCGGAGGGGTGTAGACGAACGAGGATATGCCGATGTTCTCGGCCTCGAGCAGCGAGATCGCCTGGTCGACTCCCGAAATCTGGCCGCGATGAATCAGCGCCGCGGCCAGGCCGACCTTCGATTCGCCGACATTGGCGCTCGCCGCCGAGAAGAAGGTGAACCCCGCTTCGAGGCCCGATGCGCGGGTGTAGGCCCACCCCAGTCCGTTGTTCGCCTGGTCCCGTTCCGACGGCGTCGCCGTGGTCAAGGCGAGTACGGCCTCGAACCGGCTGATGGCCGCGAACCAGTTGCCGGTGCGCATTTCGTGCCAACCCTGTGCGAGCAGGTCGGCGCCGGTTTGCGTGCCGGTGCCCGTCCCTGTGCCCGTGCTCGTGGCGGTCGAGGTGCCGGTCGACGTTCCCGTCGAGCTGCCGGTTCCGGTCCCCGTGCCCGTGATCGGACCGGTCGGATTTTCACCCGGCAGCGACTGGCGCCCGGCGCCGCCGCCGCCGCAGCCCATGGTGGTGAAGGCCAGGGCCACCATCAGACCCATGGTGAACATGAGGAACGCTGTTCGTCGCATGGTCGTCTCCTTCGTCATCATCGCAACACCGCCACCTTGTGGGTGACCTTGGTCGATTTTTCGGGGTCGAGCGGATCGCTGAGCTTGATGCGCAGCAGATACACGCCGTTGGCCACCGCTTCGCCGTCGCCGTTGGTGAGATCCCATGGAATGTCATACACGTAGCGTTGGCTGGTGGCGGTGCGTTCGAGCACCGGGTTCAGATCGGCCAGGGTGCAGACCTGGGCGCCACTGACGTCGTAGATCTTCACATTGACCAGGTCGCTGTTCAGATCGCGCCGGTTCACGGCCACGCGGATCTTGGCAAAGCGCCGGGCCGGATTCGGGAAGGTCTGCACCTCCATGATCTTGAGCGGCGCCTGCACCGCGAACGTCTGCGTCGGCGATACCGTCTCATTGCCGGTCACGTCGCGCGCGCGCACTGCGAAGGTGTGCTCGCCGCTCACCAGCGGGAAGCCAGGCACGAAGCGGAAAGCGACCTGTGGCCCGTTGCCGCTGACGTGGGTCATGGGCAGCTCCGCGCCGTCGAGGATTGCCACCACGCTGGTGGCCACGACGCCGGTGCCGTCACTGACCGTGCCGGTGATCTCCGGTTGCTCCGACGACAACGGTCGCGTCGCGTCGAGAACTGTCGCCACCGTGATGGCCGGCGGTGCCGCATCCTTCAAGACCGCAAAGTGCGTCGGTTGGTTGGTGCTGACCCGATACGCACCCGATGCCGTCGCCTTGGTGGCAAAGGTCCAGTTGCCGTCGTTGGCCAGTGCGAACAGCGCCAGGCCGTCCTGGTCGCGGCCACCGGGAATCGCCACGTCGACGATGAACGGCCGCGCCACCTTGGCACTCGGCATGGCCAGTTCGTAACCGACACCGACCGGCGTCAGTTCGGCCGGGGCCTGCGCCGCCCGCAATGCTCCGCTCTGCACTTCCACCGGCACCCCGGCGACCCGCAGTGCCCGGCGGTTGCCCGTCACTGTCGTGCCGGTCGCCAGCGCATGCGTGAACACCTTGGCCAGGGTGACGGCGTTGACCGTGCCGGCTTCGAAGGTGGCGCGCATCGATCCGTCGACCGAGGCGATGACCGCACGGCGGTTCGGGCTGACCGTCGCCGTATTGAACGACGATGTATTTACACCCGCGTTGCCGGCGATGTCGCTGCCGCGCACCTCGATCTGCACGTTGCCGGGGTTGTTGGGATCGAGATAGACGCCGCCGTGATACAGTCGGGGCTGGTTGCCGGCGACCAGCGTGACTTCGCCAACGACAGACCCGGACAGGCTCACGCGTGCGGTCGGCGCTGCCGACAGCGGTTCGTTGGCCTGCACGACAATACTTACGTTGTATTCATTGGCCGGGTTCGAGAATGCCGTGATGCTGAACACCGGTGCGGTGAGGTCGCGGCCCGCGAAACTGTAACTGGTGTTGCACGGGTTGAGGAAGGTGTCGAGCACGTTGGTCGCCCGGATCACGTAAGTGCGCGCATCGGTCAGGTCTTCGCTGGCGGTCAGGCGCACGGTGGTGCCGTCGCCCTGCAAGACGGCGCCGCTCAAGGTGATCGTTCGCGCCCCTTCGGTCAGTGTCCAGTTGCCCAGGGTCTCGACACTGGGAATGGTGACGGTCTTGTCGAACACCACGTTGAAGTCGCGCTGACCGGTCAGTCCGGTGAAGTTCACACCGGTGATCGTGGCGCAATGGGCGTCGATCAACACCGACCCGGTGTTGTTGGGTGCCGCAATTGCCGCCAGGTCTGCACTGCGCAGGGTGCCGGGTTGAATGGTGATGGTGTAGCGCCGGCCGTCGGTCAGTGGCGTGGCAAAAGTCAGGTCGATCGCCTGATTGGCCGAGGTCAGTTGCCGCGTCAGCACCGGCGGTGCGGCCCCACCCAGATCGTCGACGATGGTCAGTCCCATGCCGCTCAGGTTGATGGGGTCAGTATTGACGTCTTGATTGAAGTTGAGCCGCAGTTGCGTCGCGGTTACCTGGGTCACCGACGATAGTGTGAACGGTTGCGCATTGACGACGATCGAGGTCGAGGTGGCCGCCACGTTGCCGGCGAGGTCGGTGACAATGAACTTGTAGGTGCCGTTGGTGACGAAGTTGGTCGACGAGGTGGGACGACCATCCCAGGTGGCCTGCACACTGACGCCTGCGGTTCGTATTGACATTGGCAATACACGAACCGTCTGGCTCAACGGGCCGGTCTGCACGAGCAACTGGTAGGCGCCGGTGGCCACCGGCCGTTCCGTGGTACTGGCGACGATGGTCATGACGCCGACATTCGGGTTGAAGCGCGTGACGGCCAGTCCGCCGATCAGCGTGGTGTAGCCAGTGACCGCTGGGGCTTGCGTGTCGACCCAGGCATTGGCCGAGGTGCTGGCGCCGGGAGCCGCCGCCACACCGACATTGCCGGCGGCATCGACGACATCGAGACGATACAGACCGTCGATGAGCAACGTGTTGGTCGTGTCGTGGCGGCCGGCGAAGGTGGCGCTGATCGCGCCGGTCGAACCATCGAGCGTCAACGGGAAGGTGTCGGTCGCGTTGATCCCGGTGCTGCGCATGAACAGCGGGCCAGCCTCCGGAGTCACCGTGCCCGAGAAAGCGACGGTGGCGGCGCGATTGGGGTTGAAGCAGTACACCCCATTGGCCGTGTGGCCGTCGTTGGGCACCGATACCGTGACGATGCGGGGGGCCACCGCATCCTGCACCAGTCGGCCTTGCACCAGACTCTGGTCACCGAATCCGTTGACCACGACCAGGTCGTAGGTGCCGTCCAACAGCGTGCCGGTGTAGATCCAGGTCGCACTGGCGGCGTCGGCCAGGCCGGCCAACGAGGCGCTGGCCACGGTGATGCCGGCCTGGCGCACGTTGATGCTCAATGGCATCGCCGGTGACGCCGGCCAGGTGATGTTCACTGCGGCCTGACCCGGGGCAACCGTTGGACTGAACGGGGTGTCGGTCAGGATGTCGGCCGGCGGCGGAGCGCTCGCCGTCGTGCCTTGCCAGGTCAGCACCCGGATGGCGGTCAAGGTCGGGCCGCGGGAATCGACGACGATGTTTTGGGTCGTCCAACTGGCGTTGCCGGCCAGATCGGTGCCGCTCGCTGTCAATTGCCACACGCCTTGCGGCATACTGGCCGTGATCGGGTCGAGGTTGGTGAACGAGGCGGTGGCGTCGGTCAGTGTGGCTCCCGGATACCAACCCGACACGGCGAAGCGAACGCGATTCGTGCCCGTCGCCAACACCAGGGTTGGCGGATTCGCCGCGTTGGCGTTGACGCCGAATGGGTCGATGGTGGTGACGCGCACCGCAAAGGTGGCGTTGCCCGGGTTGGTCAGGTGCAGGGTGTTGGGGCCGTCAACCGTGACGGTTGGCGGTACCCGGTCGATGACCACGGCTTGTTGGGCCGGGGCGCCAGTCGAAATGTTGCCGGCGTTGTCGAGCGTAGTTACAATATATTGCCCATCGATCAGGGGGGCCCCGGTCGGGTCATTCCCGGTCACCGACCAGGTGTAGTTGCGCGAGACATCCGGGGTGGCGGCCGGTGTCCAGGTGTGGGTAGCCAGGGTGTTGTTCATCGCCAGACGCAACGGTTCGGTAACCCCGAGTGCGGTGGTAAAGGTCAGGTTGCGCGGCCCGCGGGCCGTCGGACTGTAATAATACGTGGTGCTCGCCGGCGCCTGAGTCATACCGGCAAAAGTGAAACCGGTCACATTTGCCGGCAGCGTGTCGTAGGCCATGACGAACGCCACGCTGAGGCCGACGTTGCCGTTGCTGTCGACGATCTGCAGTGTGTAGTTGCGGGCGGTGTTGGGCGGGACCACCGGATTGAAAGTGGTCGCGCCGATCGAGGCGATGCCGGTGCGGGCAATCGTGTCGACGATGACACCGGTGCTGCCGACCAGGTTGTTGGTCGGATCGTAGATCAGTACGCGGTGCGGTGGCCCATACGGACCCTGCAGGTAACTGATCGACAGGGTGGCGACGCCGGGGAGGACCACCGGACTGAACGACTGGTTGACCAGTTGCTGGAACGGCGGCACCACACCGGTGTCGGTGGCCGTGCCCTGTTGCGTGAACAGGCGGGCACTGTAGATCGGTCCGCGCGAGAACACGGTGACGGAGCGGTTGATGCCCGAAGCGGCAAACGGGTTGCGCGCCAGGTCCTGGCCGCCGGTCAGTTGGTAGGTCCAACTGCCCTGAATGTCGAACTGGTTGATGTCGCGGCTGAGGGTGAACAGAGCCTGGGTGCCGCCCACGGCCCAACCAGCGAAGTTCGTGGTGATGACGGTCGCCGGAGTGCCGGTGGCCAGGCGCAGGCTTGGCGTGGCATTGGCCTGATCCATCGCCTCGCTGAAGGTCACCCGGAAGGTGTGTGGCCCGGTGCCGATGCTGTTTGGATTATCGGGCGGTTCGGCAATGATGGCGATCTCGGTCGGCGGGGTGTTGTCGATGACCAGCGTGCGCGTCGGTCCGCTGACCATGGCTGATCCGGCCAGGTTTCCGGCGGCATCGGCGATGGTGAACAGATAGCTGCCTTCCGGAATGCCAGCCACCAGATCGGTCATGCGGAAACTGTTAATACGTTGTGTTGCTGAGGCATTTGGATTCACAGCGAGGGTGAAGGTGGCGAGCCCGGTTGAGGTGGCGACCACACCCAGGCAGGTGTCGGGCAGAACAAAGGTGACCGAGGCGATCGCCCACGGACTGATGGTCGGGCTGTAGTAGACCAGGTCGGGCGCGCCGACGTTCAGACCCGGGAAGACCAGGTCGACCATGGTTGGCCGCAGGTTGTCGAGCCACAACTCGCGGGGCGCAACCCCGATGTTGCCGGTGGCGTCGACGACGCGCACCGTGTGTCGCAGGTTGTTGCTGCCGGACGCGGTGAACCAGCCCATCGCGGTCGGGATGATCGACGCCTCACCGCCAGTCGGTCCGGTCGGCACAATGGTCGCCGTGGCCACGCGGGTGATGTCGTTCTCCCACAACTCGACCGTGTGCGGCAGGTTGAACGGACCGGCGCTGTAATTGAAGGTGATGGTGGCAATACCGGGTATGCTGAACGGCGTCGATACCCCGTCGGAGAACGGCTGGTTCGTGCGGGTGCCAAAGCCGAGCGTCAGCGGATTGGTGATGATCGCGATGTCGCTGAACCGCGGAATGCGCGTGCGCAACTCGACGGTGCCGGTGGTCACCGCTCCTGTCGGATTGAGGGCAAGGTCGACCGCGCCCGACACTTCATACTGCCAGGGGCCGGTCCACGACTCGTCGATGATGTTGGTCGTGTTGGTAAAACTGGCGGTGGTGGCGTTGACCCAAACACCGGGAGTGCATTCGATGTTCGGATAACCGGCGCGAATGAGGCGCAACGTCGGGGCGTAGCCGCGATGCATCTGGTTCCAGCCTGCGTCAACGAACGAAACCTGGAAGGTGGCACTGCCCGGGGGCGTGACGCCGACGATGCCGGTGAGCGGCACCACGCACGTGGCGACACCGACGATCGGGGAGGTTCGGTCGACACGCAAGGTGCGGGAAGCCGCGGCACCGATTCCCGGGTTGCCGGCCGCATCGGCAACGGCCAGCCAGTAATCTCCCTCGGTGGTGAAGGCCGCGCCAAAGCTGCCGGTGTAGTTCCAGCTCGGATTGGCGGTGAGATCGAGGGTCGTCGTGGCGCCGAGCGTGTCGCGCATGACCAGGCGCAACGGGGTGTCGCCGGCGCCGAGGGTGACACTTGCGACGGCATTGCCACTGCGGTCAGGATTGAACCAACCGATGCCGTTGCTGAACGAGCCGACACTGGTCAGCCAGAACTGACTGACCGCCGGTGCCGCCGAGTCGTAGGTCACGCGCGTGACCACGTTGGTCAGGTTGCCCAGTGAGTCGGCAATCCGCACGTCGAGCGGCTGGGGGCCCGTGTTCGCGCGCGTGGTCCAGGAAACCAGGAAGGTCGACTGATCGATGGTGGCGGTGCCGACCTGTTGGCCGTTGGTCGTCGATAGCTGCGCCGCACCCACGAGCACGCCGAGGTTGTAGAACTGAACGCGATGCGGTGTGCCCACGGCCGGGAACACATAGGTGCAGGTGATCGAGGCGGGCACAGCACTGATGGTGGGCATGCCGGCGTATGGACTGTATGTGGCATTTGTCAATACAGTCGTCGCATCGATGAAGTTCTGCACCGAGGTGAACAGCGGCGGTTCGGTGAGCGCCGGACCCTGGGTCTGGATGAAGACCTGGTTGACCCCGACGCTCGGCACTTGCGGGTTGCCGGCAAGGTCCTTGCCACCATCACAGTGATACGACCAGGTGCCGTTCGTCGTGGCGCTGGTGATCGGTTGGACGTTGGCGAACACCGCGTAAGAAGCGGCTTGCGGGTTGTTCCAATTGCTGAAGGTGAAGCTGATCGTCTCGGCCCCCCGGGTCAGGGTGAGGGTCGGAATCGTTGCCGGATCCATCAGTTCGTCGTAGTAGACCCGGAAGGTGGCCGATCCGGCCGGGACTGCGCCCATGGCGACAAAGCTGGGCGTCAGTGACGAGACGCGCGGACTTTGGTTGTCCAGTTCGATGATCTGGGGTGGTGGAATAAACCCGGCAAAGCTGAGCGAACGTTGCGCGTGTGAATATATGGTATTGCTTGCTGACCACGTCGTCGTGCCGAATACGTCGGTGACACCGCTGGCCGTGAACGCCGCCGGAGTTCGTTGGAACGTGGCTGTCCATGGCCCGACGTTGCGGAACCGCGCAATGGTGATGACCTGGCCTGAACTGAGGGTGCGGCTGGTCCAACTGTCGAACGCAGGGGGTGGGAACTCGACGGTCGCGGCTCCCGGCGTCGGCGTGTCGAACCGCATCGTGGGGAGGATGCTCTGGTCGATCGGGATGACCAGCGCGTTACCGCGACTCGTGTAGGTGCCCGGGTTGATCTCGACCTCGTAATACAATGTGTTGAGTGCCGGTGCGCGCAACGGTGACGTTGCGTTGTTGAGAACGTAGGCGGTGATCATCGGGCCGCTGGCCGTGCCGGGGGCCGGGGCGATGACGGTCAGCCCGCCCGGGCCGGTGGTCAGGAACCGTTCGGAGGGGTAACCCCAGTTGTCGTGGAAGGCGCCGGTCAAGACCTCGAGGTAGAGTGTCTTGGTGCGCAGGTTGAGAATGTTCTGCATGTCGGCCGCGTTCAGCGAGATCGATACCGTGTTCGACGAAACACTCGTGTTCGATGCCACGTCGCAAATGCCGCCGGTGACGATGGCCTGCATCCCACCGCCCGTCGCGCTGGTGTGCAGGATGATCTTGTTGTTGAACGTGGTGACCGCATGGCCTTGGTCAGCCACCGGCAGGCTCATGGTGGCGATGACCGTGACCGGATCGATCGGCGTCGTTCCGTAATCCGAGGTGGACAGCAGGCCGCGGTCGTAGAAACTGAGGTTCAGTCGCGAGTTGATCAGGTCGAGCACCGGGATGGGCGAGGGCACGATCCGGAACCCGGTGGGCGATGGATTGATCGTACCGACCACCGGGGCCGCGTAAGTCACCGGGACGACGGTGAGGCCAAACTTGTCTTGCACGAAGACATCCGGCACCCCGACACCGTCGACGGCAATGGCGATCTGCGTGGTGCCGCTACCGATCTTGCGGGCCACCCAGTCTTTGCCGTCGGGACCCAGGTCGATGATTACGCGGCGGTCGCCGTTGGCGAAGGTCACGTTGTCCCAGGCCGGATTGAAATGGTAGCGATACCGGTAGTCGAACGTGCCGCCGGCGGTACGACCCGCGTTGGTGACGATGCAGGCGCGATACAACCGCAGGGTCGTCGTGTCGATCGGCTTGTTGAAATCCAGGGTGACGGTGACCGAGGCCGGCCAGTTGCTGTTGCCGGTGACGGCAGTGATCTGCGGCCGCGTGCGCCAGATGTTGTCGGCGATGGTCACATTGAGCGGGTTCGCCTGCGAGATGCCCAGTTGCGTGTTTGACGCCAGATCGTGAATGACGCCGGTGGCAATCGAGATGCGCAGCGGACTTGTCGAATCCCAGTTGACCATGGTGCGCAGCGTCGATGTGGCCAACACGATGTCGACGCTGCCGCCCAGCGAGAATGGCCCGGTGGCGTTCGGCGGGGTGGTGATCGTCGTGAAAGTGGCCAGACCACCTGCAATACCGTGTATGCGCAAGGCGTTTGCGCCGTTCAGATTGATCTGATCGAGCACGTCGATGCCGCAGTCTTCCGACAGCGTCATGGACAATGTATTGCCGTCAAATGCCGCCGCCGTTATCTGGGGCCGCTTCGTGTCGAGGCATAGGTCGGCGCTGGTGACCACGGGGTTGCCCGAAGGTTCGTAGAAGGTGGCGAACAGGGTGTAGGTGCCGATGTCGCGCACCCAGCCCCACGTCGTCGGATTGAGCGGGTCCGAGAACCGGCAATTGGTGCCGGTGATGTTGGTCAGCGAGACTGCGCCACCGCCGCCAATGGGGGTCAGGTTGAGGGTGGCCGGGATGCTGGTCGACACCGACCCGACCAGAGTGCCGGATGCGATCAACCGATCGAAACTCGAATATGAGCCGACATTGAGCAGGTTCAGGAACTCGACCTCGGGAGCGATGGCCGAGGCAGCGCCCACCATGAAGAGCGTGAACGACGAGACCACCGGGGTGGTGTTGTCGATCGTCCAGGTCGATCCGGTGGCCACCGCCAGGTTGTTGGCCTGATCGACGGCGGTGATCGTGTAGCTGGCCGGACCCTCGAGAGCCCAACCCCAACTCGTGTCGGCGCGGATGTTGAAGAATGCTTCCCAGCGGCCTGTGCCACTGTTGTAGGCCATGGTCTGTTCTTCGACAATGGCCGTACCCGTCGACAAGCGTGCCGTGGCCGTGAACCAGTCGTCGAATTGCGAAATGCGTGCCCACATCTGCAGGCGATCGCCGATGTTGGCATAACCGATCTGCGGCCCGTCGGGCGTGATCGTCGTGCCCGACTGGTCGATCGATGGCGGTCGGCAGTCGACCGGGTGGGCTGCGCTGTAGACCGTGGTGCTGTTGCCCGAGTCGTCGTAGAGAATAGCCGAGAACTGGTAGGCGGTGCTTTGGGCCGTGTAGGTGGCACACTGCCAGGAAATTGTGTAGTTGCCCAGGGCATCGTGGGTCGACACCGGAGCGGCCGAACTCGAACCGACCATGCTCAGGTTGAACGTGGCGGTGGCGGGATCGAAGGCATTGACAATCGTCGAGCCGAGGGTCCAGGTGACGATGTCGCCGATGCTGATCGTGCTCTTCGGTTTGGTGACGGTCAGGGCCCCGGCAGTGGGGGGCACGTTGTCGAGCGGCACCTGGATGATGCCGACCGGACCGTAGTTGCCGTCGGCGTCGCGAATCGACACCGAGAACGTGGCGCCCCGGTTCTTGATGCCCGGATTCAATACAAAAGAATACGTGTAGGTGGCGATGCCGTCATAGGTCAACGGAAAACCGTTGACGCCACCGACATCGGTCAGGTTGACCGTGACGCTTTCGCCGTCATGGACCGTAGCCGTTCCACTGGCCAATTGGACCAGCAGATTGATCGTGTCGCCGATGCGTGGGCGTGGATGTCCCGGAGGGCTGACATCGAAGCAACTGTAGGTGGCCACGAGCAGTTGGGGTGGCTCGTTGTCGAAGGTCAGGTTCGGGGTGGCGGCCGTCACCTGGTGACCGTACAGCAGTCCGTTGCTCAGCGTGTCGTTGGCCGACACCGTGAACGAGCGTGGACCGTCGATCGACAGCACGCCGGTCGTCGATGCGGCGGGCAAGGTGAAGATCCCTTGATACTGGTTGCCGCCGATGTTGGTCAATTGCAGGGTGCGCCAGGTCGTCGAACCAAGCGCGCTCAGGTCGACGGTGACCGATCCCAGTTCGATGTTCGTTGCCGTACAACTGATTGTGAACGAATCGCCCACGAGCACCACCGGCCCGGCCCCATTCTTGGTCATGGTCACATTGCTGATCGTCGGCGGAACGTTGTCGACCCCGATCGTCGGCGTCGTGCTGCGGTAGACCACGTTGTTGCCGGTGTCACGGGCCGTGATCGTGAAGTTGCGTCCCAGCGTGTCTTCGCTCGTGCCTGTATTGATAACGTATGTTGCGATGTACAGGTTCGACCCGATCGGCGATTCGCTGAGGGCCAACGCTCCAGCACCACCGATCGACGACATGTCGACCGACACCGTCAGGTTGTCGGGCACCACGTTGCTGGTGATGAAAGCGCGAATCTCGATGGCGCACGACGTCGAGGCATAGTTCGGGTGGCCCGGCACCGAGCTGCCGGGTTGATAAACGGTGGCTGTCGGGCCGGTGTAATTGGGCGGGTCGAGATCGACGTTGATGTAGACCGTGGTGACCACCACGTTGCCGGCGGCATCAGTCACCCGAACCGTAATCGGCAGACTGTTGTTGCGGCAACCACCCTGTAGCAACGTCAGATCCATGGTCCACGACGCTGCGTTGCCGACCCCGTTCGAACCGGTGATCGGCAGTGCTGTGTCGGTGATGATCGGTGGCGTCGACATCGGGGTGACGCCAGAAGCCAAACCGGCGGCCGATGCGACCACAACGTCGTTGTCATAGGCCGGCACGGTAACGGTGATGCGCACGATGTCGCCGGGGTGCGCCGGGCTGTTGCCCGACATGACCACCGCGCTAACCGAAGGAGTTGGCGGCGCGGTGTCGACGACGACGTTGTTCGTCGCATAGACCTGGGCCGGATGACTGACAAAGGGATCCTTGAGCGTGATGTTGAACGGGCCGTTGTAGTTTCGCCCGGCGGGCACGGTGACGCCGATCGAGAAAATGTTGCCGCCGATGTAGGTCATCGCCGTCGTCGCGCTCAGTCCGATCGGACTCAAGTCGACTTGCGCCGTGGTGCCGCCGTTGGGGGTCGCCTGGTAGTTGTTGTCGGTGATCTGGATCGTCAACGTCTGCCCGGCCCGACACGGGTTCGGCGATGCCGTCGCCCCGGTGCCACGCACGTTGCAGACGTCGGCCAGGGTGCTGTTGGTATTGTTCGTCGACAGACCGTTGGCGTCCCACGCCTCGACCGGCAGTTGCACCAACTGATTGTTGGGGGTGCCGGCGGCGGTGCGCCAGTTGTTCAAGACATAGGTGTCCTGCCAGATGTCGCTGGTGCCCTGGCGGGTGAGGCTGCGCCAACCGCCCAACCCGAGGTTGGTCAGGTCGACCTGGGGATTGATGATGAACGCGCCCAGGGTGCTCGTCGCCACGACGGTGACGCGGACCGAGTCGCCGAAATTGGCGACACCATCCCCGTTGACGTCATTGGCCAGGATCAGGGACGGGGCGACGATCCACTGGACCACAGCGTGCGCAGGCACGTTCGTGCCCAGCATCAGACCCAGGAAGAGAGTCACCAGGAACCAGCGAAACTTGCCGTCCTGCCGCATTGTTTGTCTCCTGAACGCAACCCGCCGCCGCCCACGAGGGGCGTAGTGGGCGTTTGCCGCCACGGATGGCGGTCCCAGACGAAGGATGGGACGGTGCAAACGACCCGTTTTCCGGTCAGGTGAAATCTCTATAGTACAAGCCAATCACTCTTATCGGCATTGCCGGTCTCTTCGTTGAATGCCGCGACGGGAACCCGGTGCCGATGCACCTTTGCGGCACAGACAGGGAAATCGGGGACGCATACCATTTTCCCAAATGGGTATGCGCCCCCGATTTCCGATTTCCCGGGTCCGGTCGAGCGAGGTTACAGACCGCCGATTCCCGATAACCCCAGGTTCTGCAATACCGCGTAAATCTGCGCCACGCTGCTGGTCGCGCTGCGATCGGCGGCGCGGGCGGCGGTGATCTGGTCGCGGGCAAGCTGATCATCACCCGCGTTGTTGCGCCAGAAATAGGCGTAGGCCAGCAGGGCATGCGCTTCGCCGTTGGACACCCCGATCGGATGTGCCGGCACGTAGACAAATGCCGGATTGTTGATGCCTTCGGTCTCGAGGTAGGTAATCGCCTGCGGGAAGCCCGAGAAATCGGCGCGGTGAATGAGGGCCGCGGCCAGGCCGACCCGTGACTCGCCGACGTTGGGTGCTGCCGCGGTGAAATACGGAATGCCGGCCTCGAGGCTGGATACCTTGGTGTAGGCCCAACCAAGACCATTGTTGGCTTGATCGCGCTCGGCCGTTGTCGCGGTCGGCAGGGCCAGGATCGCCTGGAAACTGTTGAGTGCCGAACTCCAGTTGCCCGACCCCGCCGCCGCCCAACCCTGGTTGAGCAGTTGGGCCGGCGTCTGGGTCCCGGTGCCGGTGCCCGTACCTGTTGAAGAGCCGGTGCCGGTTCCCGTCGAACCTCCGGTGCCCGTCCCGGTGGTCGTTCCGGTCCCCGTGCCGGTCGAGATGCTCGTACCGGTGCCGGTCCAGGCGCTGAACGGATTCTCGCCGGGCAGCGTCTGCCGGCCCGAACCGCCCCCGCACCCGATGAGCGAGGCGATGATGATGGCCAATACGACAGAGGATGACAGCACCACCGCGAGATGTCTTACATTGTATGTTGTATTCATCGCAGCACCGCCACTTTGTGGGTGATCTTGGTGGTCTTTTCCGGATCGAGCGGGTCGTGCAGGCGGATGCGCAGCAGGTAGACACCGTTGGCCACCGCGTTGCCGTCGCCGTTGGTCAGGTCCCAGGGGATGTCGTAGAGGTAGCGTTGGCCGCCCGTCGACTGCTCGAACACCGGGTTGATGTCGGCCAGCGTGCCGACCCGCGCCCCGCTCACATCGTAGATCGTAACGTCGACCAGGTCGCCGCTCAGGTCGCGCCGGTTCACGGCAATGCGCACCTTGGCGAAGCGCCGGGCCGGGTTCGGGAAGGTCTGGATCTCCATGATTTTCAACGGTGCATCGATCGCGAAGGTCTGGGCCGGTGTGGTCACCGTGTTGCCGGTCAAGTCGGTGGCGCGCACTGCGAAGGTGTGTTCACCACTGACCAGTGGGAAGGGCGGCACGAAGCGGAAGGCGACCTGCGGACCATTCGCACCCACGGTCGTCATTGGCAGTTCGACGCTGTCGAGGATGGCGCGGAGGCTGGTCGCATTCACGCCGGTGCCGTCGCTGACGGTGCCGGTGAGTTCCGGTTGTTCGGTGCGCAACGGTTTGTTGGCATCGAGCACTGTGGTCATGGTCACTGCCGGCGCTTTGGTGTCGCGCAGGATCGCGTAATGGGTCGGTTGCGTCGTGTTGATCGCGTAGCTGCCAGAGGCGCATGCCTTGCCGGCAAACGTCCAGGCGCCATCGGGTGCGAGCATGAAGAGCCCCAGGCCGTCCTGGTCCCGTGCACCGGGGATGGCGACACGTATCGAGAAGCCGCGCGCCACCTTGGTTGCCGGCAGCGCCAGTTCATAGGCCGGGCCTGTGGGCACCAGCTCGGTCGAGGCCTGGGCTGCCCGCAATGCGCCGGTGAGCATCTCCGTCGGTGTGTCGCTGATCCGCAAGGCCCGCCGATTGGCGGTGATGGTGCTTCCCGTCGCCAGCGTGTGCGTGAACACCTTGGCGAGTGTATTGGCGTTGACGGCACCGACGTCGAAGACCGCCTGCAGCGCGCCGTCGACCGAACTGATCTCGGTGCGCTGCGACGCGCTTACCGTCGCGGTGTTGAAGGTGAGCGAGTTGTTGCCCTGGTTGCCGGCTGCATCGCTGCCCCGCACCTCGAGCTGGACCGCGCCCGAACTGCCCGGGTTCAACGCCACGCCCACGAGATACAGTCGGGGCTGGCTGCCGACCTTCATGGTGACCTCACCGATGAAGGTGCCACCCTGCGTCACCCGCACGATGGGGGCGGCGCCCAGCGTCTCATTGCTCTGCACGATGACGCTTACGTTGTATTCATTGGCTGGGTTCGAGAACGCATTGATTGTCAATACAGGAGGCGTCAAATCCCGGCCGGTGAACGAATACGAACCGGCAGACGGGTTCTGGAAGGCGTCGAGAACGCTGGTGGCCGTGACCAGGTAGGTGTGGGCGTCGGTGAGGTCTTCCGCGGCGGTCAGGCGCACGGTGAGCCGATCGGCTTGCAGTACGGCCCCGGTCATGCCGATCGTGCGCGCGCCCTCGGCCAGTTGCCAGTTGCCGAGGGTGTCGGCACTCGGCAGCGTGACCGGCTCGTCGAAGACGACGTTGACGCTGCGGGCACTGGTGACCCCGTTGAAGTTGATGCTTGCAATGCTGGCCGGCCGCGCATCGATGCGCACTGTCCCGGTGTTGTTCGGTGCGGCAATTGGTACGAGATCGCCGCTGCGCAACGTGCCCGGAAGTATGGTTACCGTGTATTGACGTGCATCGGTAAGCGGTGCAGCAAACGCCAGATCGAGTGCGAGACCGCCCGACGCAAGTTGTCGTGTCAATACGGGCGGCGCAGCAGCACCGGTGTTGTCGATGACCGTCAGACCCATACCCGCCAGGTTGGCTGGCGTCGGATCGACGTCCTGGTTGAAAGTGAGCCGCACTCGGGTTGCCGTGATCTGGGTCACCGACGAGAGCAGGAACGGTTGGGCATTTACGGTCATCTGCAACGAGTCGGTGGCGGTGTTGCCGGCCATGTCGGCCAGCACGAACTTGTAGGTGCCGTTGGCCACGTAGGCGCCGGTGCTCTGATCGCGGCCGTCCCAGGTCGCCTCGACGCTGGTGCCGGCCACGCGAACGGTTGCCGGCAGGCGGGCCACCGTGGTGTCGAACGGCCACGCCCGCACCAGGATCTGCGCGGCGCCGGTGGGGGCCGCGGCCTCGGTGGTGTTGGCCACGATCGTCAGATTGCCAATGTTCGGGTTGAACCGGGTCACCGGGTTGGCCCCGACAAACGCGGCATACCCGGATACCGTCGGTTGTGCCGTGTCGATGCAGATATCGGCGGTGGCGGGGGCGCCACCGACCGGGATGGCGACGTTGCCGGCCGCATCGACGACGGCGAGTCGATACTGCCCATCCGGCATCCACGCTTCCGTGGTGTCATGCAGGCCCGTGAACGTGCCGCTGAAGGCGCCGGAAGTCGAATCGAGGCTCATCGCCCAGGTGTCGGTGCTGAGCCCGCTGGTGGCGCGCATCAGCAGCGGACCGTTGTCGGGCGTGACGCTGCCGGTGAAGGCTACCGCGGGTGTCGTGGTCGGGTTCACGTAATACACGTCGGAGGCGAGGTGCGGGTCGTTCGGCAGCCCGGCCACGATGACGCGTGGGGCGACGGAATCCTGCACGAACCGGCCCTGCACGGTGCTGGGGTCGTTGAAGTCGGTGACGACGACCAGGTCATAGGTGCCGTCGGGGAGCGGGGCGCCGGGGACCTGTGCCGGATACAGAATCGTTGCACTTGCTGCATCGGCCCGGCCGACGAGCGATGCGCTGGCGATCGTTGCCGCACCCTGCCGGAAAATCAGACTCAATGGCATCGACGGCGAAGCCGGCCAGGTGATGCGGATCGTCGCCGCGTTCGGCGGCACGACCGGACTGAATGGCGCATCGGTGAGCACATCGCCCGGCAGCGGTTCGCTCGCCGTTGTGCTCTGATACGAGTAGACGTGAATCGCATCGAGGGTTGGGCCACGCGTCTGCACGTCGACCAGCAACGTGCGAGACCCGGTATTGCCGGCCAGGTCGTTGCCGTAGGCCGTCAGGTGCCACAAACCTTGCGGCATCGTTGCCGTCAATGGCGCAGCGCTGATGTAGGTCGCGGTGGCATTCATGGCCGTCGAGCCGCCCCACCAGCCGGTGTTGATGAAGTCAACGCGGATGCCGCCAGTGGCCAGGCTGAGCGTCGGCGCCGGAGCGCTGGTGGCGATGCCGTAGGCATCGGTGCTCCAGATGCCCAGGGCATAGGTGGCGTTGCCGGTGGCTGCCACATGCAGGGTCGGCGAGCCGATGAGGTCGAGCACAGGGGCGGTGCGATCGATGACCACCCGCTGGCTGGCGGCAACACCGGTCGAGATGTTGCCGGCGTTGTCGAGTGTGCTTACATTGTATGTCCCTTCCGGCAGCGCCGCGCCCATGGCGTTGTTGCCGTCGAAGGCCCACCCATAGTTGCGCGATGCGTCGGGGCTGATCGGTGGCGCCCAGGTCCAGGTCGCGAGCCCGCTGTTGACAGCAAGCCGCAAGGGCTCGGCCACGCCGATGTTGCCTGTGAACACCAGTGGCCGGACACCCAGCGCGGTCGGGCTGTAGTAGTAAGTCGAGCCCGGTGCGGCCACGCGCGGGCCGGCAAACGAGAAGGTGGCGATGCCGGCGGGTGTAACATCGTAATACAATGTAAAACCACCGCTGAAGCCGACGTTGCCGTTGTTGTCGATGATGCGAACGCTGTAGTTGCCGGTCGCCGGATTGGGCGGATTGAAGGCGGCCGCCGCCAGCGTGGCGAAACCGGTAGACCCGCCGGACAGGGTAACCGCAGCGCTGCCGATCATGGTGGTGCCGTTGTAGATCAACACCCGGTGCGGCGGCCCGTATGGCCCCTGGCTGTACGAGATCGACAAGGTCGCGACCCCGGGCAGCACCAACGTGCTCCATGAGGGCGTCCAGGGTTGTGTCGCCACGGCCGGATTGAAGAACGTGGTCGCTCCTGTATCCACAGTGTATTGCTGTGTCAACAGTTGCGGTGCGAATACCGGGCCGCGCGAGTAGATGACCATCTCGCGGGCCGCGCCCGACGGTACGAAGGCGTTGCCGGCCAGGTCGCGACCACCCGCAAGCTGGAACGTCCAACTGCCCTGGGCATCGCTCGAGGTCACGTCACGTGCTGTCGCGAACGACGCCTGGGTGTTGCCGCCGCCCCAGGACACGAAAGTCGTCGTGATCGTCGTTGCCGGAGTTGTGGTGGCCAGAGTCAGGGTTGGGATGATGGCAGGATCCATCGGTTCGCTGAAGGTCACCGTGAAGGTATGCGGGCCGGTACCGATATTGTAGGGGCTGTCCGGCGGGGCGGCGATGATCAGGGTTTCCGTGGGACTGGCGTTGTCGAACACGACGGTTCGGGTCGCCGGCCCGACGCCGGGGTTGCCGGCCGCATCGGTGAACGTCAGCAGATAACTGTTGTTGTCGCCCAGCGGCAGGCCGCCTGGGGACATCAGCGTCCCCATGCTGAACGAGTGCACCTGGCGCATGGTGGCAGGGTTGGTGTTGACCGGCAGCGGGTAGCTCGCCACGGTCGGACTGGCAATCACGGCGATGAACGTGTCGTTGGCGGCCAGCGTGATCGAGGCGATGGCTGTCGGTCGGGCATTGCGACTGTAATATACAGTATTGCCGATGACGTTCAGGCCGGGGAAGTCCATACTTGCCGCCGTCGGCGATGCGGTGTCGAGATACAGGTTCCGGTTCAGGTTGCCGTAGTTACCATTGGTGTCGACGATGCGCATGACATAGGTTGCCAGCGACACCCCCAACGGGGCGGCCCAGTTCATGGCGACCGGGTCGATGCCGGCGGCGCCGTTCACCACCGGGGCGCTGGCGGCAAACGTCGTATCGTTGAGCCACAGTTGCAGCTCGTGGGGTTCGAACAGCGGGGCGCCCACGTAACTGAACGACACCGTGGCGCTGCCGGCGCCCAGTGCATGGCCCGGCAGCCAGCCAACGGCCGTCGAGAATGGGAAGTCGGTGCGAACCGTGCCGTCGAGCGTTGCCGGGTTGGTGGTGACCACCGTGCCGGTCATGCTCGGACCGCGCGAGTAGATGGTAACGGTGCGGGTCATCGCCTGCGTGAAGGCATTGCCGGCCAGATCGCGACCGCCGGCCAGTTGCAACGTCCAACTGCCCTGCACGTCGGCCGGCGTGATGGCGCGGTCCGTGCGGAACTCGGCTTGCAGGCCACCGCCCAGCCAACGCTGGAATGTCGTGGTGATCGGCGGTGTGGCCGGCGTCGTCGTGGTGGCCAGCACCAGCACCGGGAAGACGTTCGGGTCCATGGGCTCGGAGAACGTGGCCACGAAGACGTGGGTGCCCGTGCCGATGTTGGTGGGACTGTCCGGCGGAGCGGCGATGATCGCTGTTTCTGTCGGACCGACCCGGTCGATGACCAACGTTCGCACCGAACTGGTTGCGCCATTGACTGCCAGATTGCCGGCCGCATCGGCCAGGGTCAGGGTGTAACTGCCGTCGAGCAAGCCGACGGTCAGTGGTGCGAGCGGGTGCCCGTACATGATTTGCGTCGACGTTGCGTTTGTATTTATGCCATACGTACGTGTCGCCGGGCCGGTGCTTGTGGCCAGAATCGCGACCATGGTATCGACCGTTGCCCAGGTTGCTGTGGCGATAGCGCTCGGGTAGGCCGTCGGACTGTAGTAGAACAGGGTGCCGGTCGGGTCGGCGTTCAGCGTGCCGAAGGTCCAACCGTCGAGAGCAGGGGCGACATTGTCGACGTAGAGATTGCGTGCGTTGACCCCGTCGTCGACAGGGCCGAGGTTGTTGTTGTTGTCAATGATACGCAAGTAATACGCCGTATTGTTCTGGCCAGCCCCGATCACCCAGGTGATCGAGGCCGGATCGATCATCGCCGTGCCGCTGCGAGCAACGACATCGACGTCGACAGGGGCCGTGGCGATGACGGTGCCCCCGCCATTGATGATCTGCAACCGGTGCGGCAGGTTGGTCGGGTTGCTCGCGTAGTGCACGGCCAGGGAGGCAACGCCTCCTGCCGAGTTCGGTGTCGGCACGAGGTTCGAGAACGGCTGATTCGCCCAAGGGCCGGTGACCGCGTTGAAGGTCAGCGGCCAGGTCCAGATCGTCGCCGCGTCGAACAACGGAATCTGCGTGCGCAGTTGCATGGTGAACGCCGTGTTGACATCCATGGGGTTGAGGGCGAGATCCCGGACACCGGCGATCTCACAATTCCAGGTGCCGGTCCAGTCCGGGCGCGAACTGGGAATCGGATCGAGGGTGTCGAACACGGCCGTGCGTTGGTCCGGATTCCAGCCGCGGAAAGTGCAGCGGATCTGGTCGGCCGGGAACAGCGGGTTGGTCAGCCGCATCGTGGGTGCATACGCAATATTGATGATCGAGTAGACCGGGTCGGTGAACAGCACCGAGAACGTCGCGCCGCCGGCCGGCGTGACGCCGATCAGCCCGCCCGGATGCGATGTGCAGGTGACTGACTGCACCGTCGGTGTTGCCGTATCGACGTGGACCAGACACGAGGCCAGGGCCCCGGTCGAGGTGACGCCGGGGTTGCCGGCCGGGTCGACCACATGCATGCGGTAATCGCCTTCGGTCGAGTAGGTGACACCGAGGTTCGCCGAATACGAGGTGCCCGCCGGGCCGGTCAGCGCCACCGCCGCTTGTGTGGCGTTTGCGGGGTTGGTCGTCACCAGCCGCAGTGGGCTGTCGACCGTCGCGAGCGTCACCGTGGTCAACAGGTTGCCGGTGTTGGCCGGGTTGTAATAGGCGACGCCATTGCTGAACGAACCGACGCCCGACAGTGCGAAACTGTTCACGGTCGGTGGCACGGAGTCATACGTTATATTGCCGACCTGACGCATGCTGCCCAGGCCGTCCATGATGCGCACATTGAGCGTAACCGGACCGGTGCGCGCACTCAGGAACGTTGGCGTGAAATTGCTCGTATCAAGAGGAGCCACGCCGGTCACGGCCCCGTCGATGGTCGACAGCGGACTCGAACCGACCTGCGTCCCCGTCGTGTTGTAGAGCAGCATCCAGTGCGGCGTCCCTTGCGCCGGGAACAGATACGAACAGGTCAGCGACGCCATCGGTGCGGTGGTTGGCACGAGCAGCGAC
>CAZADH010000048.1:26929-27614 GCA_964483805.1 uncultured bacterium | reverse complement strand
CGCCGGTCCGGGCATGTGACGACACCATCCTGCGCCTGATGACGTCGTCCGACCCCAACAGCCACTTCAGCATCTCACTGCGGGTATTCTCGTCGGCGCTCAGCGACCTCGGCCGCCTGCTCAACCTCGGCCACCTCGGCGACGACACCCAGAACGCCCTCAACAACGTGAACGCCGCCTGGATCGCGCTCGACAATCGCTACAGCCACAATCCACCGACCCAGGCAAAAAACGATGCGCAATGGATCCCCAAAATGAAGGGCATCGCCGACGCGCTCGGCCGCATCCGCGCCCACATCCGCGCCAACGAAGCCGGCACGGCGCATGCGATGACCCTCGAACTGTTCAACCGCCTCGGCTCACTGTTCGACGCGGTCGATGTCAGTCCTGAAAAACGGGCGTTTCTGCAGTTGAGTTCGCATCTGACCGAACTGACCCGATACCGCATTCTTCGTGATTTTGCCGCCATGCAGATGACCCTCGCCTCGTTCGGCGCGACGTTGCGCAGCTTTCCACCGGTCGGCGACCGGGTCGTCGAGTTGCGCCAGCGCGAGGCCGGTGAAACAGCCGCGTCGTTGTCGGCCGCATTGTTGATCCTGGCCAGCGATACGACCTCGCCGCCGAGCCGGGCCATGGCCGTGCTCGCCACCGAGGCACTGGCCCTCGAGACCCGCCTGGGCGCATA
>CAZADH010000048.1:0-26919 GCA_964483805.1 uncultured bacterium | reverse complement strand
CATACAGCGAGGCATTCCGCTCCGAGGATCTCATGACGACCTGGTTCAGCAAGCCGTGGCTCGGCTCATCGACGGCAACGGCCCCGATGACGGTGACCGCGTCGGCTCCAGCGGCGGCAACGGCAAGCGATCTACCCGCCCCGCCGCCACCAACGACCGCGACCGAGCCGACCGTCGCGTCGGCGACAACGACCCGGTGAACGGGGCGAAACGGCAAGCCGACGAGAAATACAACGTGTTGACAATTACCCTCATCAAGAATGCGCCGGTCGACGGCCGCGTCTGCCAGGAAACCCACCGCCTCGTCGAAGAGGTCGTCAACGCCGAGTTCAGCGGCCGGGTCGCCATTGAGGTTTTGTTTGCCGATCAGGCAGAGGCCCGGAAGTACGGCATCATCGCCACGCCGGTCGTCGCCATCGGCGGCCGGACCTTCTCCATGGGCGAACCGGTGCACCGTGACCGCCTCATCATCTGGATCCGTCGCGAACTGGAGCAACCATGACGGGCATCCTCCTGCAGGCCGCGCCCCTGCTCGATCGGGCCACGGCTGCCGCGTCGACGACCACGGCCTCGGCCGCCGCGCTGATGCGCGCCGCCGGCGAAACGGTACCCTGGTATGAGAAGGCCTTGCGCGCCGGTCTCGACGAGATGGCCCAGTTCCTCGGCACCCACCTGGTCTCGGGCCTGCTGCCGGCGTTCCTGATCGCCGGGGCCATTGCCATCTTCATGGCGAAAGAGCGGATCATTGCCTTGATGGGTCCCAAAGCATCGCCGTGGATCGCGTATCCCGTGGCTTCGGTGTCGGGAGCGTTGCTCACGGTGTGCTCGTGCGGGGTCATCCCGATCTTCACCGGGATCCTACAGCAGGGCGCGGGATTGGGCCCCGCGACCACGTTCTTGTTCGCATCGCCGGCCATCAATCTGATTTCGCTGGTTTACACCGGCAACCTCATGGGGCCGGCATTTCTGTGGGGACGCGTCGTGGCGGTCCTCTTCGCCGCTGTTCTGATCGGCATTGCCATGCAGGCTCTGTTCGGTTCGCGACCGGCCATGCCGGCCGTCGAACCCGTGATCATGGTCGACGATGATGATCCCCAGCGCACCGGGGCGCAGGATTTCGCCTTCTTCGCGCTCCTCGTGGGCATCATGCTCACCTCGACCGGCATCCTCGACCCGTTGCTCGCCAATGTCCCACTGGGCACGTCGATCGGTCTCGAGGCTGAGACGGCCCGATCGGTTCACACCCTGTTGAGCAAAATCGTGTTGTTGATTCCGGAGTTGTTTCTGTTGGTGTGGATGTGTCGCCGCTGGTTTCTGCGCAGCGAAATCAAGCTCTGGCTCAAGAAGAGCTGGAGTCTCCTGGTCATGATCTTCCCCACCGTCATGCTCGGCATTTTCATCTCCGGCTGTCTGGCTGCCCTGATCCGACCCTCCGATTTTCTCGACAATTTCGACAGCAACACGCTGCCGGCCAATCTCATTGCCTCGGTGATTGGCTCGCTCTCGTATTTTGGCACGATTGTCGGTGTCAACATTGTCGATACCCTCTCGCGACTGGGCATGCACAACGGACCGGCAATGGCATTGTTGTTGTCGGGGCCGGCGGTTTCGCTGCCCAGCGTTCTGGCCATGATGCCAATCATGGGCCGGAAGCGCGCGGCCGCCTACCTTGCCCTGTGCATCGCCGTCAGTGCCGCCTGTGGCCTGGTTTTCGGCCTCGCGTTCCCGAAGCGCTGAGACGCTATCAACCCAGGTTTGCCATGGGATGACGAATGCGCCCCAATGGTGTAGACTCTGTGACAATTGACGACCACTGCCAACGGACGATCGAGAAAGGAACCACCGTATGACAGCCGACAAGCGCAAGCCCCGCGGCAAGAAGGCGCCCACGAAGAATGCGAACACCACCGGCCCCCTCGAACGGGCCAAGGTGTTGATCGAAGAGGGCAAGCACGAAGAAGCGCAACAGATGCTCAAGAGCTACCGCGAGGAGCACCCAGCCGATGCCGAGTGTCTGCGGCTACTGGGCAATACCTACGCGTACACCGGTCACCTGAATCGCGCCATCCGCATCTGGCGCGAAGGCGTGAAACAGCATCCCGAGAATGTCGACCTGATCTACAATCTCGGACTCGCCTTCTACCTGCGCCATCGGTACACCCCGGCGGTCCGCCTCTGGACAAAGGCCCACGGCATCAATCCCAAAGATGCCGAGATCGTCTTCAACCTGGGCCTGGTCGCCAAAGACCAGGGCAAACTGCGCCGCGCGGTGAACTGGTGGAAGAAAGCGCTCGAACTCGATCCGCGCAATCTCGAGACGCTCAACAACATTGGCGTGGCCTTCGCCGACCTCGAGATGCATGGCCGCGCGACCCAGTGGTTCCGCCGGGCGGTTGCCCTCGACCCGCGCTACGCGACCGGGCACTTCAACCTGGCCCACGCGCTGCTCGAGCGCAACGAGTTCGATGCCGCGCTGCGATCAATGGAAACAGCCGCGGAACTCGATGCCGACACCTACGCACAAAAATTGACTGATTTCATCAAGACCGTGGCTCTCCGCCGGAGCCGCCACGACGACATGCTGTCGCGCCCCACCCCGGAGGCCGACGACCGTTAGTCGGTTTTCGTGCGGCGGCAAACCGCTCGCGCACACGCAAAACACCGCGCCGTGACCGACACGGCGCGGTGTGCGTTTTCGGAATGATTGCGGTTCAGTTAACCGCTTTGTTCTGCGCCGCGCTCGCGGGGACGAGGGCGTCGAGCGTCTCGTTCATGCGCAACTCGGCGACGATGTTGGCCTGATTGCGCTTCAGTTGCTGTAGTTCGACCTTGAGTTGCCGATTCTCGGCGGTGACGGCATGCAGATCGGTGAGCACGCGGGTATACCGCTGCAAGACATCCTGCATCGCCGCACTCATATCCCGCACCTGCTCGGTGAGTCGGGTCACGGTTTTGGTCAAACGCACCCAGGCCTGGCCGGGAGTTTCGGCCGTTTCTGCCGTCGGCGTCGGGACCGGCTCGGGCAACGACGGCAGCGGCCGCGCGATTTCGCGGGGACGCAGGGCACCGAGTTGCTGCGCGATTTCATCCTGGCTCAGACGCAGGTGGAGGGCGAGCTGTTTGATGAACAACAACCGCTCGAATCCCGCCTGGTCAAGCGTCACTTCACTCCCTTCCTCGGGCGCACGATCCGGAAACAACTGCTTGTGATAGATATTGAGAAACTCCTTGATCGTGTTCGGGGAAAGGCGGGTAAGACGCTCGATATCGCGGACGGTGTACCTTTTGGCCATTACCGATGCTCTCCTTAACGGGTGCGATAAGGTATCTATCGAATGGCCACGCAAGAGGATTGAGGGTCGACGCGAAAAAAGTTGTGAGCGTGTGAGAACCGGAGGTGACGAAAACCCGCTCACCAAAGGAAAACCCCGAGAAATTAATCTCGGGGTTTTCCGATCGGAGGTTGCGAAGATCGACTACCAGATCTTCTTCAATTGTTTGAGAACGTACGAACTCTCACCCGCATCGAAGGGCAGATTCTGCAGACAGGTGCGCATGACCTCGGCCTGCAGCTCGCGAATCTCCTTGGCATCCATGGTGTTGACGGCCTTCAACAGTTCGGCGAACGAGGTCAGGGCCGGGTATCCTTCGCCCAGATCGGTGATGCGGCCATCCAGCATACGATCGAGCAGGTCTTGGAAATGCTTATTCGAACTGGCATCGAGACCTTTCACGACACGCGGATTGATGACGTGGTACCGCGCCGGTTTTTTGCGGCTGGGTTGCACGCGGAAGACATCGATGCGGTTGGCCCGCAGATAGGCATCGAGAGAACGCATCGACGCCGGCCGCGCCAGCATCCATTTGATGATACTCGACACCGTCTGTTGCACGTCGACAAAACGCAACGACCGTTGGTCGAGAATCACGCGCACGAGCTTCTGGCCCGGGTGTCCGCCGAGAATCTCGGCTTCACAGGGCAGACTCGGACCACGCCAACCATCGCCCTCTTTCTCGGGCAGGTCGCCCGCCAACTCGGGCCAGTTGGTGATCCGCTGTTGGTCGACATATTCTTTGGCCAGCAACGGGTCAGCCCAGTGGAACAAGGTCTCGGGCAGGTCGTTGGCCATCTCGGCCCGCACTGCCTTGCCTTGTTTGTAGAACTCGGTCACCTTCCTGATCTGCTCCGGCGTGTAGACGTCGCCCGGGAGGAGCCGCCGCACCTGGCGCTCGGCCACGTCGGGGCGCTTGTCGAACATGCCTGCCTCGGCGAACGCGGTCAGTGCCAACTCGCCCACCTTGGCGCGTTCTTCGCCGCTCAGTTGTTTGGTCAGATCGCCCAACACCGGCGCGGTCATGCTCGCCGCGAAGGCCTGCTCAACGAGCCACTTTCCGAGGCCCTCGCGGTCATGGTTGAAGGCGCGCACAATCTGCCGGCCCTTGGCACCACCGGCTGTGTTGAGCACCGTGTTGGCCTTCTGCCGCGCCAGATAACGATGATATTGCGGCCAGTTGCCACACTGGCGCATGACCCGCCAATCGGGCTGCAGACCCAGCGTTTCGAGACACCGGAAATACGCCTCACGCGCCTGTTCAGCGCGGACCGTCGCCGGAAGAGCCAGGTCTTCGCCGGTCACCAGACCGTGCGGCCCGTAGATATAGTCGATCTTGCGCCAGACACGGTCGGGATTCGGGGCGCCACGTTCGGCTCGAATGGTGCGCAACACCATTTTCAGGCGCACGTTCTTGCGGTCGAGCGGATCGGGAACGAGTTTCGCCACGGCGCGCAGATCGGCATCTTTCACGCGCACCTGGTACAGGCCCTTCTTCAGAGTGGCCACCGTCGGCAACAAACCCGCGTTGTCGAGGGCCTCGAGCCAGGTCAGGGCCATCGCCGGTTGTTGGCGGGCCAAACCAAGCCCAAACTCGGCCAGACGATCGGTGTCGATGTCGCCGGCGTTCAGCTCGGGAAGAAGGCCGATCAAGGTGCCCACATCATGCACCTCATCGTTGAGAAACTTCATGACTTCTTGTTCGACGCGGGCACGTTCCGCATCGCGGGCCTTATCGTCGGCTTCCGACAGCATCGCCAGCGGCTCGCCCTCGTTCTTGACCGTCGCGGATTGGGCGGGCGCCGGCGCCGGAGCCACAGCGGGTTCCGCCTTTGCCGGGGCTTTCACCGTTTTGCCTTCACGGGCAAATTGCCGCGCCACCAGGACGGGCAGATAGTTCGCAGCCGGCTCGCCAGCAGCCATTCCTCGTACGGCATCGTCCGCCAGGGCGGCGAAGGAGCGGGACGACAAGCGGGTCAAGCGGGCGCCGTTGCGGCTGGCCACGTATCCCGGGGCATCCGCACACGGAAACGCCTGCGAAATCTGCTCGGGCATGGCAGCGTCGGGATGATCGACCACGAGGCAATACTCGATGCCGATGTCGCCCTTGTCGGCCAACTGGGTCAGGGCCAGCAACTGGGCCGGATCGCCACCATCAACGAGCCAGGTCACCGGACGGCGCAGGTCTTTAACGAGTTGGGCAACGGTTTCGGGCAGCGCATTCTTCTGCCATGGGCCGTTGATGGCGCTGAGGTTGAGCACCCAGCCGGCGCGACCACGCAGACCAAGGTGCAACGCGCCAATGTGTTCGACCGACGTGACCTGGTCGGGCAGAGGCAGGGCCAGGAACACGACCCCGTCGAGCTTCAACTGATGCTGAAGGCTCTCGACCTCAGCAAGCAGTGCCTTGGTGACCGGGTAAAAGTGACCGACCACAAGTCCGGTCCGCCCCGAACCTTCGGCCCAACTCGGCGCCGAAGCCATCATCACCACTGCCAGAACGGCGAGAACCATCAGGGAAGTGCGCAACAAACCGCTGTGCCGGCGATTGTCTTGCATCGTCATCCTCCTCTTCGGCGGGTTTGCCCAACCGTAGTCGTCAACGCGTACCCAGCGCAGACCCGCACCAATGCACGAGTGTACACAGAGTTGGGAACGATTCTACCTTGAAGAAGGGAGCAAGTAAAGATTTCCGTAATCACCCTCCTGTTCATCGGTGTTTGCACAGGGCTCCCAAACGATTCTCGCGATCAGCAGACGATTTGCGCCAGCAACAGATTTCTCCATTAACAAAGGATGCCTCACGGCCGATACGCGTTGACGAGGGGGGACATCGCTGTCAAACCAGCGCGTCCGCCGCCGATTCATCTCAACAATCGCGAGGTATTCATGATCAGGAACGCCGCCGTATTCGTCGTCGCCATGATCATTCCATTGGTGCTCTTTGTGGGTTGTGGTCTGCAGCGTGGGTTCGACCCCGCGCCCCAGGTCAGCACCGGCGAGAGCCCCACCCTTTCCCCTGCGCTGGCAAGTGTCGGTCCGGGCCAGCGCTTGCAGTTGAAGATTCCCGATCACGTTTCAGGCTCGTTGTGGGTTTGGTGCGTCGACGGCATCCCCGGTGGCGACCCAGAACTGGGCGTGATCGACCAGAACGGACTGTTCCAGGCCCCGTGGCAAAGTGACGGTGCGGTCACCCGCACCATCACCGCGTACGCCCTGGAGGCACCGGAAAACGCCGTGGTGACTGGGCGGGTATCGTTAACCCCAGTTCCCTGAAACCTGCTGCTGTAGCGGTCTAGACGGCCATGCCATCCCGGAACATAGCGCCGGTGTGAGTTTGCATTGACCCGGCCGATGGGGTTAGTCTGTTGGGTGATGAAAGCAAACAACACCGGCCCCACGGTCCAGCGAACCCCGTTTTCGCGCCCGCCCTTCGGCGGTCCCCATCGCCCGGCGCTGTTCGGAATGGTTCACGTGCGCGCGCTGCCTGGCACGCCCTACCACGAACTACCGGTTACAGACATTGTAAATACGGCAGTCCGCGAGGCTGAAGCATATCAAGCCGCGGGATTTACCGGCATTCTGCTCGAGAACATGCATGACCGGCCGTATTGCAAGGGCAAGGTGGGTCCCGAGATCGTCGCGGTCATGACCGCCGTCTGCGTGGCCGTGCGCCGGCAGGTCGGTCCGGGCTATCCGATGGGCTTGCAGATCCTCGCCGGTGCGAATCACGAGGCGTTGGCGGTAGCTCTCGCTGCCGGCCTCGACTTCATCCGGGCCGAGGGGTTCGTCTTCGGTCACGTCGCCGACGAAGGCTGGATCGAAGCGGGCGCGGCGCAACTGTTGCGCTATCGCCGCCAGATTGGCGCCGAGCATGTCGGCATCTGGACCGACATTCAGAAAAAACACTCCAGTCATGCCGTGACCGCCGACCTGTCACTGGCCGAGTGGGCCCACGGCGCCGAGTTTTTCGGTGCCGATGCGGTGATCGTCACCGGCGCCCACACCGGCGATCCGGCGAACCCCGACGAACTGGCCGAGGTGAAACGCGCTTGCGCGTTGCCGGTGGTCATCGGTTCGGGTATCGACGCGGGCAACGCCGCCCGTTTCACGGCGGCCGATGCCTGGATCGTCGGCTCGAGCATCAAGCAGGACGGGGATTGGGCACGCCCGCTCGATCCCAAGCGGATGCAACAGCTCGTCGCCGCCCACCGGGCGCTCCTCGCGCCCAACTCGACCCCACGTTCCCTGCCGGATGCCCCCGCAAGCCCGGCCAAACGCAGGCAACCTCGCCGTTGATCGGCCGGGTGCGCTTCTACAATTATTGACGAAGCGAAAGGAAGCAGCCATGGATCGTCGCCAGGGAATCCGTCTGTACAACCTCTTTCCGCGCCTGCTCGGCTCGATGACCGCGTGGCGGCAGCACCTGCCGCGCCTGCAAGCCATGGGGTTCAACGCCATCTACGTCAACCCTTTCCATTATCCGGGTTTCTCGGGCAGTCTTTACGCGGTGAAAGACTACTACAAGTTCAACCCCGATTTCGTCGATCACGCCTCGAGTCAGAGCCCGACGGAACAGCTCAAGGCGTTTCTCGACGACTGCCACAAGCATGGCATGGCCGCGATCATGGATCTCGTCATCAACCACACCGCTTTTGATTCGACGCTGGTGCACGAGCACCCTGACTGGTTCAAGCGGCATCCGAACGGCGAGATTGTCCACCCTGGCGCGAACCATGATGGCCGCTGGATGGAGTGGGGCGACCTCGCCGAGGTCGACAACGACCACTCACGCGACCGTGACAACCTCTGGTCGTTCTGGTCGTCGATGGTGACACATTATCTGAAACTTGGGTTCGATGGTTGCCGCTGCGACGCTGCGTATCTCGTGCCGGATGCCCTCTGGCAGCAACTCATCGGCAAAGCGCGTGCGGTCTCGCCCGATTGTCTGTTTCTCGCCGAATCGCTCGGTTGCAGTTTTCAGCAGGTCGAACAACTGGCGAAGGTCGGGTTCGATTATCTGTTCAACTCGAGCAAATGGTGGGATTACCAGGCTCCGTGGGGCGTCGAGCAGCAACAGAAGATCGCCCGCGTCGTCTCGACCATCTCGTTTCCCGAGTCTCACGACACCGAACGGGCCTGGACCGAGTATCAGGGCGACGTCGCCCGCATGAAGCGACAGTTGTTGTTTGGCCTGACCTGGTCGAAGGGATTGATGATCCCGACCGGCTTCGAGTACGCGTTCCGCCGCAAGCCTGACGTCGTGACCTCGCGTCCCGACTGGTGGGAAGAAAACACCGGCATCGATCTGACCGGCTACGTCACGCAGGTCATGGCGCTCAAGCAACGCCTGCCGATCCTGAATGTCGAGGTGCCGGTCCGGATCATCGACCAGGACAACTGGTTCAACGTCTTCTGTTTCATGCGCCAGCACCAAGGCGTGGCACCGCTGTTGGCGATCCTCAACAAGAGCCATCGCGACTACCAGCGCGTGTTCATTCCCGACCTCGCAGGTCTGCTCGGCGGCAACCCGGTCGACATCTCGCCCGAGTTCACCATGGCTGACGTGGCACCCAAGAACTTCGAATACCACCTGCGCCCGTCCCAGGTGATCCTGCTGACCACGAAGACGTAAGCCGACGGGTCGTTTGCACCGTCCCAAACTCCGTTTGGGACCGCCCTCGTGGCGGCAAACGCCCACTGCGCCATCCCTGGCGGGCGGGTCGTTTGCACCGTCCCAAACTCCGTTTGGGACCGCCCTCCTGGCGGCAAACGCCCACTGCGCCATCCCTGGCGGGCGGGTCGTTTGCACCGTCCTCAGCATAAGCGCCGGGCCCAAGGGCCCGGCGCTTATTGTATTTACGACGTATTTCTATCGGATCAGGGTCTGACCAGTGCCTTGCCGAGGAACGAGAACCCGTCGAATTCGCGTTTCACCGGGACCACGGCCGAAGGCGCTTCGAGCGGCACGAGACTGACCGAAATCATCTTGTTGGCCACCGCCCAGGCATCGCTGCCCGGAGCCGGCGCCACCAGGGGTTTGCGGATGCGGTTCCAGTAGTACTGGTTTCCGAACGGGTCGGCGCGCTGATACCACATGTTGTGCCAGCGCCAGTCCGACAGCTTGGTCAACATGACACCCTTGAGGTCGGCCTCTTTACAGGCCGGGACATTGACGTTAACGACGACGCCACGCGGAAACCCATACCGCTGAAAATGCTGCACAAGCGACTTGGTGAACTTCGCCGCCAGACCGAAGTCGTTGTCCTTGCCGCGCTCGAGCGACACGGCGATCCCGGGAATGCCGCGAATCACGGCTTCACGTGCGACCCCGAACGTTCCCGAGGTGTAGATGACCTGACCCATGTTGTGCCCTTCGTTGACCCCTGACACGACGACATCGGGTGGGCGTTGCATGATCGCATCGAGCCCAAGCATGATCGCAGTCACCGGCGTTCCCGTGACGCCGTAACCAAACGGCTTGCCGTCACGCTTGATCGGTTTGACCTTGATCGGCCCTTCGGTCGTGACCGCATGGCCGGCACCGCTGTGGTTGGTCAACGGGGCGACAACGGTCAGGTCACCCAGTTGCGCCAGTTCACCGGCCAGCGCGATGATCCCTTCCGACTCGATTCCGTCGTCATCACCGACGAGAATCGACAACGGCGGGGCCGGTGGCATGGCACCTGCTGTCTGGGCCAAAGCAGCGCCGCCCCAGGCGAGCGCCACCACGAACACCACGGTAACACGCCGAATCAACACCATCGTCTCTTTCATGCCGTTTCTTCCCTTTCCCTATGCAGAGATCTTTTCTTCAGACAAACCGCGGTGTTGCTGCGAGAGCACACCGCGGCGAGTTAATCCTACGCTGTATTTACGTCAGTCGGAATCGCCCTTCTTGCCGCGCGGCAGTCGGCGCAACGGCGGCGCAGTCACCATGCCTGGCGCATTGATACCGGGCGGGGTTATGCCCTGCATCGGCCCGGGAACCATCGAAACATCAGGTTGTTGCGGCCCCGGGGTCGAGGTCGGCATCTTGGCCTGCCCCATCGCCGGCCCGAGCAGCGTATGGATCTTGCGGGCCACGGCCATATAGACCTCAGGCGAGAACATGTGCATCTCCTGGTCGACAAAAATGCCGTCGGCATCGATCATGAAGATGTTGGGAATCTTGTAGTTGACGCGGACCCGCCGACCGATGACCGCATGCCAGTCGAGCAGCACCGGGACGGGCGGTTGAAACGAGCGCCACTGATCGACCACCGTCTTGCGACTGGTGTTCCAGGGTACGTGATTGAGGTTCTGCACCCACAACAGCGTGATGTAGCCATAGTCGGCGAAGTCACGCTTGAGGGCCACGGCCCATTTCAATACTTCGTATTTCAGGTCGCGATGGGCCGTAAGAATCACCACCGGGCGGCCACGCAGAAAGTTGCTGGCCCAGCGTTGATGGTTGAGGTCTTCGAGATCGAAGAACGGAAAAGGCATGCCGGGAGCATGCTTGCGGTAGTTGTCGAGTTCGGCGCCGCTGACCGGGCTGGCCGACCACAGCAGCGCCACCGCTGCCAGAACCAAGAACCAACGCTTCATCATTCGTCTCCTTGGGGCCGACTGGGGCAATCGCCGCACGCATCGGGGGAACGGCGGCGTGGATATCATACTTCGTCGCACTGCGAACGACAAGCCGATATCGACCGGGGCAACTCAGGACGACACGGGGCCGGAACCCGCCGGAGCGCCGCCTGCCTGGGTTTGCCCATCGCCGCCACTGCGTGGACCGCCGGACCGACGGCGACGACCACCGCCGCCGCCGCCGCTGCCACCCTGACGACCACCCCGGCTCTGATGACCCTCGCGGCGACGCGGACTCTCGCGCACCGGACCGCTGTCTTCGTAGGCGCTGTCGACACCGGGCAGGGTCTCGTCGCCGGGTTCGTCAACGACGATTGGCGGCATCGAGGCCTGTTTCACCATCGCCATGTGGAAGTTGTCGAGCAACCACGACAGCAAATCACGCCCATGCTCGGACCCATCGAAGGATTCCAGCAGTTTGGTATACCGGGGCAGGCGATCGCGGCCCGGTTTGTCGAGATCACGCACCTGTGCCTCGAGCCGAGCCAGCATGCGTTCGGCGATGCGGTTCTGCACGTCGACATCGGCCGGCACCTGCCGCGCGCAGAAGTTCAACCCCTGCCGCTTCGCATGCCGCTTGAGGTCGATCTCTTCGAGAACATTGACCAGACTGATTGCCACCCCGCTGCGCCCGGCGCGCCCGGTCCGACCCGCCCGATGCACATACTGCTCGAAATCTTTGGGCCAGTCGTAGATAAAGACATACTCGAGATGGCTGACGTCAATACCCCGTGCAGCAACATCGGTCGCCACCAGGAACCGCAACCGCTGGCGTTTGAGCTTGCCCATGACCGCGTCGCGGTCGCGCTGGCTCAAATCGCCGCTCAGTTGGTCGACATCGTAACCATTGCGTTTGAGCATGGTCGACAGGTAGTCGACCTCGTCTTTGCGATTGCAGAAAATGATGCCATTGGGCGGGTTCTCGGCCTCGATGATGCGCATGAGCGCCCGGTCCTTCCACATGTCTTCGACGACGTAATACAGATGTTCCATGTCGGGCACGTGGACGGAGTCGCCGGAAAGGCCGATGAACTGCGGTTGATACAGGAACTCGTGCGACAGGCGCTGCACACTGGCCGGGATCGTCGCCGAGAACATGCATGACAACCGTTGCCGCGGCAGGAACGCCTTGACCCGCAACAGGTCGGGGAAGAACCCCATCGACAACAATTCGTCGGCCTCGTCGAGAATCAGGTATTTGAGCCCGCGCAACGACAACAACGAGCGGTTGAGCAGGTCGAGCAACCGACCGGGCGTGGCCACGGCCACATGCACGCCCTCGCGCAGGGCATCGAGTTGCGTCTTGTAACCGACGCCGCCGTAGATGCAGACGCTGCGCATCGGTTGATTGCGGCTGAGGCGGTCGATTTCGCCCTTGACCTGTTGGGCCAGTTCACGGGTCGGCACGAGAATCAAGGCCTGGCACTCATTGCGGCCGGCATCGACCATCGCCAGCAACGGCAACACAAATGCGCCCGTTTTGCCGCTGCCCGTGCGCGACTGGGCAATAACATCCTGACCCTTGAGCAGATGCGGGATCACCCGCGCCTGCACCGGCATCGGCACCTGCCAGCCGGCGGCGTGCACCGCGGCACGCAAGTCTGTCGGCAGATCGTCGAAAGTGAAGGGTGGCAGCGCCGGCGCAGCCGGCTCGGCAGCGGCGCTCGCCTCGGAAGTCGATGGGTTTGCCAATTCGGGAGATACTGCTTGATCGGTCATCTTGAAAAACCTGCTTGTCTGTCACCTGCCGCATTGCACTTGTATTGCTGTGTCGGCGGCGGAATTAGCACCGGATGGTTTCACCCGGGGCACGCACGCGTCGGGACATGTGCCCCGCGCCGCGAATCGCGCTTCATTATTGCCCACGGACGGCACGCTGTCAAGCGCCGATGCACCGACAAGTAACGTCTCAGTTACTGGTGGCGTTGGCCGGCGAAGTTCGGAGGCCGCAACGCGGCCGACCGCGGGGTGTGAGGCTCGCGGACCTGTGCCGCGAGCCGAGCGGGCCGACGTGGAACGGGCGCGTGCCCCCGCTCACTGAGATGTTGCACCGAAAACGTCGGCCCATGCCGTGCGCCCGCAGCGTATCCGGCGCGCGCCGCCAGCAGCGAACGGGAAAAATCAGGCCGCCCGTGTGGTCAGGACGGTGCCACCCCGGGCCTCGCGACGCGAGACGGCGTGGTCCCCGGCAACACGCACCCGCGGCACCTCGCCGCGGACTTCGAAGCGGACGAAACGGGAAGCCAGTCCCGCCACCGTCGCCGGATCGATCCAGTCGGAACCGGGGTCCGCCAGAGTACTGTCAAGCGTCTTGCCTGGCCGGAACTGCTGCACGACGAACCGCTCGACCCGGCGCGCACAAAGGGCATCGGCCATGCGCAACAGGCTCAGATCACTGAGGACCTCGGGGTGAACGGTCGTGCGATACTCGGTATCGATGCCGCTGGCCGCCAAAATATCAACGGTCTCCCAGACCTGGGTCCCGGCGTCGCGCCCGGTGATTTGTAAATACATCTCACGCGGTGCCTTGACATCAAGCGCCACGAAGTCGAGCAACTGCTCGCGCACCATCTCGGCAATCACGTCGGGGCGACTGCCATTGGTGTGCAACGCCACCGCGAAACCCAGGTCGTGCACCGCCCGCATCGCCGCCAGGATTCCGGGTTGACAGGTGGCCTCGCCGCCGCTGAACACCACACCGTCGAGCAAACCGCGCCGCCGCGCCAACAAGGCCAACGCCGCCGCCCAGGTCGGACCCACCCGGTCGCTCGCCGGTGCAAACGGCAGCAATTCAGGGTTGTGGCAATAACAGCAACGGAAGTTACAGCCCTGCGCAAACAACACCGCCGCCAAACGACCAGGATAATCGATCGTGGTCAGCGGTTGCAGTCCGCCAAGAACTACGGTGTCACAGGTCATGGTCCGCCTCGATTACGCCTTCGCGGCGCCAGAGAACAAACGCGCATGCATGCCGCAGTGGGGATCAGGGACGCCCCCGACAACCGGTCTGGTGCCCATTCTGGGCACCAGACCGGGTTGATGTCGGGATGCTCGGGAAGGACCGCAGTCGATCCCGCGAGAAAAACCGCTCAGCCCTCGGCGGCAGCTTCCTTTTCGCTCTGCGTCTTGGGTGTCGGCGCACGCCGCGCGGTCTTCTTCACCGTCTCGTGCTCTGCCGGAACCTTGTTCTCGACGAACGCCTTGCGCTCGGCGAACTCGCTCTTCTTGCCGGCATTGAACTGCGACACCGGGCGATGATATCCCATGACCCGCGTCCATACCTCGCAGCGCTGCCGCTGGTCTTCGGCCAGGGCCACGGTCTCGCGAGCCACTGCTTCGCCGGTGCGCGCCTCTTGCGCACGCACGATCGCAACGGTCTTCTCTTCGTCGCACGACGGACAGAAGCGATGCTCACCGGCCAGATAACCGTGACTGGGGCAGATCGAGAAGGTCGGCGTCACCGTGATGTACGGCACCTTGAAGTTCTCGAGAACCTTGCGCACCAGGCGACGGCAGGCAGTGGCTGTCGAGATGCGTTCACCCATGTAGAGGTGGATGACCGTCCCTCCGGTGTATTGCTGCTGTAATTTTTCTTGCTGGCCCAACACTTCGAACGGATCATCGGAGTAGCCGACCGGCAACTGCGACGAATTTGTGTAATAGGGCGCGTCATCGCTGCCGGCCTGGATGATATCCGGGTAGCGCTTGCGGTCTTCGCGGGCGAAGCGATAGGTCGCGCCCTCGGCGGGCGACGCCTCGAGGTTGAACAGGTGACCGGTCTCTTGCTGGAACTCGGTCATGCGGTTGCGGATATGCTGCAGCATCTCGAGCGCAAACGCAGTACCCCACTCGCTGACAATCGACTCGCGATCGTCGGTGAAGTTGCGAATGCACTCGTTCAGCCCGTTGACACCGATGGTCGAAAAGTGATTGCGCAGGTTGCCCAGATACCGACGGGTATACGGGAACAGACCGCCATCGATGTGCCGCTGGATCGTCTTGCGCTTGAGATCGAGACTGCGCTTCGCCAGACCGAGAAGGTGATCGAGCTTCTTGAACAACTCTTCTTTGTTGCCCTTGTGCTCGTAACCAATGCGGGCGCAATTGAGCGTCACGACGCCGATCGAGCCGGTCTGCTCACCGGAGCCGAACAGGCCGTTTCCGCGCTTGAGCAACTCGCGCAGGTCGAGCTGCAGGCGACAGCACATGCTGCGCACCATGCTCGGCTTCAGATCGGAGTTGAGGAAATTCTGGAAGTAGGGCAACCCGTATTTGGCGGTCAACTCAAACAACTGATCGCAATTCGGGTGTTCCCAATCGAAGTCGGGCGTGATGTTGTAGGTCGGGATCGGGAACGTGAACACCCGGCCCTTCGCGTCGCCGGCCGTCATGACCTCGAGGAACGCGCGGTTGATCATGTCCATTTCGGGCTGCAGGTCACCATAGGTGAAATCCTGCACCTCGCCGGCCACGAGCGGCTGCTGGTTGCGCAGGTCTTCGGGACACACCCAATCGAAGGTCAGGTTTGTGAACGGGGTTTGCGTACCCCAGCGCGACGGAACATTCAAATTGTAAATGAATTCCTGCATCTGCTGATGCACTTCGCGGTAGCTGAGGTGTTGCCGCCGAACAAAGGGCGCCAGATAGGTATCGAACGAACTGAAGGCCTGAGCACCGGCCCATTCGTTTTGCAGGGTACCAAGAAAATTGACCATCTGTCCCAGTGCGCTCGAGAGGTGCTTGGGCGCTTTCGCCTCGACCTTGCCCTGAACACCGTTGAAACCCTCCTGCAGGAACATGCGCAGCGACCAACCGGCACAGTACCCCGACAACATGTCGAGATCGTGGATATGGTAATCGCCCTGCCGATGCGCCTCACCAATTTCGGGAGGGTACACATGCGACAACCAGTAGTTGGCCGTGAGCTTCCCGCTGGTGTTGAGGATCATGCCACCCAGGGAATACCCCTGATTTGCATTGGCATTCACGCGCCAGTCTTGCTGGCCCAGATAATCGTTGATCGAAGCGACCGCATCGACAAACGCCTGCGACCCTTCGCGCATGGCCCGGTGCTGCTCGCGGTACACGATATAGGAGCGGGCGGTGGTCAGATAGTCGGCGCCGATCAGCACGTTTTCGACGAGATCCTGGATCTCTTCGACCGTCGGGACGTTCCGTTTGTGGCGGTTCGCAATGACCCGCACCACCTGCTCGGCCAGTTTGCGCGCTTCCGTTTCGCCAAACTCGCCGGTCGCCGATCCCGCCTTCGAAATGGCCGTGAAGATCTTATTGGGATCAAACGGTACCCGGGTACCGTCCCGCCGCACGATTGTCTTGCACTCCCGCACTGAAACCATCGTTCCCGCTCCTCGTTATCTGATATTTTTCTGCGAACTGCCCCGAACCCAAACCACCCTGAAACCCTATCGACGACAAAACGGAGGTGCATGGTTGCACGTCATACCCCACACACCTCCGTTTTCAGACAAAGAACAGTTTCGTCCGCGCGCACGACAGTACGCCGTGCAACCGGCAGATGAATTCACCATGAAATCGACAGTGCAAGGGCACCCGGACGCTGCGGCCACAGGAAAGCACACCCCCTGGACCAGGAACCGAACCAAGTAGATCTGACTGTTCCTCGGAGATCCGTGCCCTCACGTCGTCGTGACGGGAAGAAGTATACCCCCCGCTGATTATGCCTGTCAAGGATGGGTCAATCGCGCGCCGAATCGTAATCTCGCTGAACCGATTCGCGGCAAATTCGCTTCAGTCGAGCGAGACAAAAGTTCGAACAAATTTCGTCCATTGCCGATGCGGGTTTCCCAGGGATGTGCGGGTTTTGCACGATCATTCCCTTTCCGTCAAACGAAACCAGCCAGGGTCGGTACACGCCCTTGCTGTCGCCTGTCGATCGGGGTGGCATGGCAAGTATGCATCGACGAGATTCTCTCAGAACTGTGATACACATTCAGGAACATGCACTGGCCACAGAGATCAAGACAACGAGATGCGAGAAGAGACATGACGACGCGACCGACCAGCGGACCTCCGATCGAGTACAATGAGCAGGTCGATTCCAAACACTGGCATTCACACGGAGAAGCCCGATGACGTTCCTCGACCTGCCCACCCCCGCCCTTCTCGTTGACCTTGACGTGCTCGATCGCAATATCGCCGCTGCCGCTGCCGTCGCGCAACAATGTGGGGTTGCCCTGCGTCCGCACATCAAAACGCACAAATGTCCGGCCATCGCCTGCCGACAACGAAACGCCGGGGCGATTGGTCTGACCGTGGCAACGATCAGCGAAGCCGAGGCAATGACCGACGCCGGCCACGACGACATCTTCATCGCGCGCCCCGTGCTCGGTATCGCTGCTCTGGCGCGACTGCACGCATTGCGCGCCCGCGCCACGATCGCCGTCGCCGTCGACCATGCCGATCAGGTGGCGGCACTGGCCGAATCGCAATCAGCCTGCGCACGAACCCCAGCGCCGGGACCCCAGGATCGTCAGCCCTTGCGCGTGCGCATCGAGATCGACTGCGGGCATCACCGTTGCGGGATGACGCCCGACGAAGCCCTCGTGACCCTCGGCCGCCACATCGCCGCCACGCCCGGCTTGTATATTGACGGCGTATTTACACACGCCGGTCACGCCTATGCCGCGGCAACCGTGCCTGAAATAGCCGCCATCGGGAAGACCGAAGGCGAAACCGCCACGCTCGCCGCCCGGATCCTGCGCAACGCGGGTCTCGAGTGCCGCACCGTCAGCGTCGGCTCCACCCCCACCCTGCCCCACTGCGCCGCCGTCCCCGGCGTCACCGAGGTGCGCCCGGGCAACTACGTGTTTCACGACGCCATCCAGTTGGCGCTCGGTGTGGCCGCGATCGACAACTGTGCATTAAACGTGTTGACGACCGTGCTCGCTGCTTATCCCGATCGGTTTGTCATTGACGGCGGCAGCAAGACCTTCGCGCTCGATCGCGGCGCCCACGGGCTCGAGCGCGCGCCCGGCCACGGCCGCATCATCGGTCATCCCGATTGGGTGGTGGCACGACTTTCAGAGGAACACGGCGTGGTCACCGTTCCGCCCGGCAGTGCGGTTCCGCCGATCGGCACGCGACTTCGCGTCATCCCCAATCATGCCTGTGCCGTGGTCAATCTGCATTCGCAACTGCACGTGGTGCGGGGCGGCGATCTCATCGACACCTGGCCGGTCAAGGGGCGGTATTGATTCGGCACGGGCCACAAGTAGCGGCGCAGTCAGGCGATTGCCCGGCAACCGCGCGCCGAGATTTGCCAGGGTGGACCATCCCTGTTAGTATCGCGCAACCATCATCGGGAGGTCTTTGACATGAACAATGCGGCCCAACGTCCCTCGTCATCGCATCAATGGCGGTTTTTCCGCTACGGCGGCCTCGATCAGGTCAGCCTCGATTCCGGCGCCGATCTGGCAGCACTCGAGCGTCTCGATCCCAAGCTGTGGGCGGCGCTGAGTTGCCCCGTCAAAGGCCTCGAATTCGATCAACGCACGCTCGAGTTGCTCGACGCCGACAAAGATGGCCGCGTGCGCGTGCCCGAGATTCTCGCCGCCATCGGTTGGTTGAAGAAGGTTCTCGTCAGTCTCGACGACCTGCCGCGCCGCCCCGAGGCGCTGCCGCTGACCTCGATCAACGCTCAGGACCCCGAGGGCAAGGTTCTGCTCGACTCGGCCCGCGAGATTCTCAACAATCTGGGCAAGAAAGATGCTGCCACGATTTCCGTCGATGATGTCGCCGACACCACCAAGATTTTTGCCGCAACCCGGTTCAACGGCGACGGCATTGTTCCTGTCACTGCTGCCGGCGACGCCGACACCAAGAAATTGATCGAAGAGATCGTGGCATGCTGTGGTGCTGAACCTGACCGGTCCGGCGAACCCGGCATTTCGGCGGCGAGTCTCGACCGTTTTCTCGCCGACGCCCGCACGTTTGCCGACTGGGGCGGCAAGCCGGATACCGACCCGACGCTGATGCCGCTTGGGCCGAAAACCGCCGAGGCTGACGGCGTATTGCGCAGCCTCGAAGCCAAGATCGATGATTACTTTGCCCGAACACGGCTGGCCGCTTTCGACGTGCGCGCGCAGGCGCCGCTGAACCGCAGCGAAAAGGATTTCGAGGCCATGAGCGGCCGGATGCTGAACCTCGATGCCCCCGAGTTGTCAGAGTTCCCGCTGGCCCGCATCGAGCCCGGTCGCGCCCTGCCGCTCCACGAAGGTCTCAACCCGGCGTGGGCTGACGCCGTCGCCCGCCTGCAACCGCTGGTTCTACAACCGTTGCTGGTTCGTCAAGCTTTGTTGACCCCCACGGGCCGCGAGCTGACGCTGGCCCAATGGACGGCGACAAAAGCAGCCTTCGCCCCCTATCGCGCCTGGATGGCGGCCAAACCGCAAACCTGCGTCGAGTCGCTGGGCCTGCCACGGGTGCGCGAGATCCTCGCTGGGTCGGGCGAGAAAACGGTGCGCGAATTGATCCGCCAAGACCTCGCGCTGGAGACGCAGGCCAACGCCATCGCGTCGCTCGACCGACTGGTCCGCTTGCACCGCCACCTGCACACCCTGCTGTGCAACTTCGTGTCGTTTCGCGATTTCTATGCTCCCAAATCGAAGGCCGTGTTCCAGGCCGGCACGCTCTTTCTCGACGGCCGCAGTTGCGATCTGTGCGTGCGTGTCGAAAACCCCGATCGCCACGCGGCCATGGCCAACCTGTGCCTGACCTACCTGGTGTATTGCGATTGTATTCGCCCCGGCAGCGCCGAGAAGTGCACGATTGCCGCGGCGTTCACTGCCGGCGACGGCGAACAGCTCATCGTCGGGCGCAACGGCGTGTTCATCGATCGCCAGGGGCGCGACTGGGAAGCCACGGTGGTCAAGGTCATTTCGCACCCGATCAGCATCGGCGAAGCGTTCTGGTCACCCTATCGGCGGCTCGCGCAGATGATCACCGAGCAGGCCGAGAAGTTCGCCGCGTCAAAAGACAAAGCGGTTCAGGAACAGATGGCCGGCGGCGTTGCCGATGCCGCCAAACACGCAGAAACCAAAGTAACGGTGACGGCCGCTCCGGCCCCCGCAGCCCCGCCGGCGGCTCCCTTCGATGTCGGCCGGTTCGCCGGCATCTTTGCGGCCATCGGCCTGGCCATCGGCGCCATCGGCACCGCCATCGCCTCGGTCGTCACCGGGTTTCTTGCTCTGTCGTGGTGGCAGATGCCCGTCGCTATTGCTGGTGTATTGCTCGCCATTTCGGGCCCCTCGATGCTGATGGCGGCCATGCGTCTGCGCCGCCGCAACCTCGGCCCGCTGCTCGATGCCAACGGCTGGGCCATCAACACGCGGGCCACCATGAATCTGTCGTTTGCCGCCTCGCTGACCCAGCAGGCCGTCTTGCCGCCCAACAGCAGTCGGCTCCTGGATGACCCGTTCGCCGAACCGGTCAACCCGTGGCCGCGGCGGCTGGTGTGGTTCGTCGTGCTCGGCGCGCTGCTCGCCCTGTGCTGGATCCAGCGTGACGCAATTCGCCAGGCATTGACGCCCCCGCCCAAACCCGCTGCTGTGGCGGGTGCTCCGGGGACGGCGGTGGCCAGTGGCACGGCGTCGGCAACCGCGCCGGCCGCGGCGACGACGGCGGCACCCGCGGCGTCGGGTTCAGTAAAACCGTAACCGATTCAACGCATTAACCGCCCAACAGGCGTCGCAGTAAACGGGGGGTGGCATTTTTTCTCCGATCTCGACAAACCGCGACTCGGGCGGGATTAGAACGCGCTCACCGGCACCCCCGCCAGGCTCGTGTGCGAACTGATCGAATGAATGCGCACCGTGCCCGAGACCGTCTCCCACTGCCAGTCGGTGCCGCGCGTGAACGGGTCGACATAAACCCGCCGCAGATGTGGCACGCCGTTGGCATCGGCGAGCAATTCTGAGAAGTCACGCGGCGGGCGCTGCCACCGCTCGGTGAACTTGTCAACCGCGCGCCGGTATTCGCCCAAAGCGAACCGCAACTCGTCTTCTTTGGCGCGCTGCACATCGTTGTTGGCACGCGGCAATACAACAGCAAGACCGATGGTCATGACGATGACACCCAGCACCACGAGAAAGAAGGCGGCGCCGCGGCGAGACGGTCGAATCATCCCATGCATCGGCAGTGTGGCCCGGGCTGCGCGCACGTCACCACGTGCCGTATGCGGTTCCTTCAGACGAAACCTTGTCGGACCCCGAATGCACATCGTAAATATCGCGACCCAGCGGCGTCGATGGCACCACCCGCCAGGTTTCGGCCGAGTCGGTCAACGGGTCGACCGGCACAGCGCGAATATACCCGTTCTGCACCAGGTCAGCCAAAGCGGTCGGGTAGACCTGTCGGTCTTTGTAATACGCGTCGATCATTTTGCGCATCACGTGCAGATTCTCTTTGAGCGCCGTCTCTTTCGACCGCAGGATGGTCGAGTGATACAGCGGCACCACGGTGGCGTAGAGCAGCCCGATGATCGCAATCACCACCGACAGTTCGATCATGGTGAACCCGCGTCGTCGGAACCCTGCGCCCGGTCGGGCAAACGACCGGCTCGTGCAGGAATCGCCAGCGCGAGACAACCTTAGTGCCGCGCCAGAACCGCCTGCGCTCGCCCGCGCACGATGCGCGTGGTGCTCCACCGCGTGATCCTGCCCGAATCGCCTGTCGACCACCGTTGATTCACCCCCGCAGCCCCTTGTACATCGCCAGGAACCCTTCGCCGAGTTCGCGGCTGATCTTGCCGTCACGCACCAGCGGCCCGATCGCCTGGTCGAACAACTGACTGCCGGCGCCGGCACTGCGCATGTTGGGCTCGATCTGTTGGAGCTTGCCTTTGGTCAGAATCTCACGAATCGCGTTGTTCATCAAGAGGATCTCGTGAACCGGCTGCGCCTCGCCCGTCACCGGGTCGACCAACAGTGCCTGCGACATCACGCCGACCAGGTTGGTGCCCAGCATCTGGTGCACATGATCGCGCTCGTACTCGGGATACGACAGCGAGATCTTCTCGAGCGTGTTCTGCACTCCCAGCGTCTGCATGGTCAAAATCACGGTGTGACCGCCATCGACGTATTCGAGAATCGGTCGGAACGGCACTTCACGTTTGATGTCGCCGATCACGATCACATCGACGCCGATCTTCTTGGCGAAGTTGATGCCCTGTTCGATCGACTTGATGTCTTTGTTCAGTTGCCGGTGACTGAAATGCGCATTCTTGGCGGCGAAGAAGAACTCGATTGGATCCTCGATGATCAGAATGTGGCCGCCACGCTGGATGTTCATCGCCTCGACCAACGCCGCCAACGTCGTCGAAATCCCCGATCGCGCCGGGCCAGCCAGGATGAACAACCCCTGGGTCGCGTTCACCGCCTTGAGCATCACCGGCGGGATACCGACCTTGTCGAGCGAAGACGGGACGGGCCGGATCATACGAATGATGATCGCCGGATGCCCCTGCACCTGGTACAGCGTCAACCGATAACCGTCGCCGTCCCCTTGAAACACGTTCTTCTCGAACGAACGCGCTTCGGTGAACTTGGTGCGGTCCTGGGCCGACAACTGCGATTCGATCACCTGCTGCAGGTCGCTTTCCTGCAACGCCGGCATGTCGAGCCGCACCAGGCGTTTGTTCTTGCGCACCATCGGGGGCGCGCCGACGCGCAGATGCAGATCGCCGCCACCGGCGTCCTTGGCCGTCTTGATCATTTGCAGAAGATCCATGTTCGACCTCTTGGGTAATATTACCTGTTAGCGGTGGCCGAGCCACTGGGTGATCTCGGGGTTGGTGCCGGCGGCCGCGACTGCCTCGTCTTTGCTGATGGTGTTCGAAACCACCAGTTGCTGCAAGTGCTTGCCCATGATCAGCATGCCCTGTGCTGCGTCTTTCTCCATCTGCGCCCGCAGCATCGGCAGGTTGCCGTTGCGAATCAGGGTCTTGACCTGCTGTGTATTGACGAGGATATCGAAGACCGCCATGCGGTCCATCGTGCTCTGCCGCGTGACCAGGCGCTGGCTGATCATCGCCAGCAGATGGTTGCCCAGTTTGCCGCGCATGCGCGGTTGCTCGTCGGGCGGACAACCGTCGATGATCCGCTGCAGCACCTGCGTGCACGTGCCGCCATCGACACCGCCGATCACCAGACACCCCGCTTCACACAGGAACAACGCCTGTTCGAGCGCATCACGATAGGTCAGCGAATCGCTCATCACCACGTCGGGGTCGATGCGATAGGCGTCGTTGAGCCCATCGAAGAAGTTGTTGACGTCGAGCGGAATGCTGCGCTGGATGAACGAACTGCGGTCGTCGGCAAACACCATCTCGACCGGGTTCTCGATGGTGACGACATTCTTCTCGAAGTGATGGTTGATGAAATCGAGCAGCGAGGCGATCGTCGTCGATTTGCCGTGTCCCGAGGGGCTGGCCACGATGATCAACCCCGACTGCTTGGCCAGCAGCGACTTGATCGGGCTGGGCAGCCCGAGTTCGGCCAACTGGGGCACGACCTTCGGCACCACGCGGATCGACAGCGCCAGGCGGTTGCGTTCGAAATAGGCGGCGATGCGGTACCGTTGGCCGTCGGGCGCGGCGACCGAGTAGTTCACCTGCTTGAACTTGCCGAGAATCTCGCGCGCCTTGTTCGTCGACGTCTTGAGGATGATCTGCCGCATGTCATCCTCGGACAGCTTGAGGTCTTCTTTTTTCTGCAGACGACCCCGCTTGCGCACGAACACCGGTTCACCCGGAGAGATCAGGATATCAGACACCTGGTCCCGGGCCATCGATTCCAAGACTTTCCAGAAATCAGCCATCGGCCGCTCCTTCGCGAAGACGCTTCTCTTCGCCAAGCTTGCTCATCACCGGGCCTTCGGCCACCCCACCGACCGACAGGGCAGGCCTATCCCGATCTATCTATCGGACGGCGTCGACGATTTCGCGAGAAAAATGCATCAACCTTCGTCTTCGAGTTTCTGTATCAGCTCTTCGACATTGCGCAACACCTGGCTCTTGGGCGGCAGTTCCTTGGTCAGGCGCTTCAACAGAAGCATCGCGTTCTTGAAATCTTTCACGGCATAGAACGACAACGCCAGGTGATACACCGATCCGAGGTCCTTGGCATTCGCCGACGCCGCCTTCTTCAACGCATCGATAGCACCGGTGAAGTCTTTCTGATGGAACCGACTCAACCCCAGCGCCGCATGAATCTGGCCCTGCAAACGCTTGTCGGTCGCCGGCACGATCGTCTTGAGCCGCTCGTACAGGTCGATCAGCCGCTTGAACTCCTTGCGCTGAAAATACAACTGCCCCAGCAACATGCCACCATTGACGTGATCGGGTTTGGCGGTCAGCAGTTTCTCGAGCCGGTCTTTGGCCTCGGGCAGCTTGCCGACCTTGAGCAATGCCGCACCCAGCATGTATTGCGCATCGACATGGGTCGGCAGCGCCTCGGTGAAGCGAACGAAGAACTCGACGGCCTGTTCGAACTGGCCCTGGTTGTAGAGATCGACACCCCTGGGAAACTCGGCCGCATCGACCTTGGGGGGACCGCCCGCTTTCGGTACACCGAGCAACAGGTTGGGGTCCATGTCGATCATCGCCGCTTCCATGAGCACCTTGGTCAGCGCCGGCGAGAACTGCTCGGTCACGCGCAGGAACTGCCCAACGGCGCCGGCAACGTTCAGGGTGTCGCGCAGCGGATCGGGCCGCGTCAGGGTCTGGCAGCGCGTTACGAGGTCATCGAGCACCGACAGTTCGCCCTGCAGCAAGCCGGCAATCGCCAGCGGTGTGGCCACGATCGGCCCAGCGTTGGCCAGTTGCTTGCGCATGTCGGCAATCGCCTCGCGCGCGTTGAGGCGTCCGAGCGTTTCGAGAAACATCGCCAGTTGCTCATCCTCGGGCTGTCTCTTGACCTTCGCGACAATCATCGGCACCGTCGGGTCGAGGTGACGCGCGACGAAGAACCCGCACATCGCTGCCTCAACCGGAGCGGCCTGCTCGGCGGCAAACCGTGATACGATCGCGTCGGTAGGAAACTCGGCCACGCGGCCCGCACACTCGATCGCCTCTTTGCGCACCCACGGGTTTTCGTCGGCAAGCAACCGCCCGATGCGCTCGATGCCGACGTCGGTATCGAGAGCGAGAACCGCACGCAGCGCCATTTTGCGCACGCTGTAGACCGGGTCGGCGAGCAGCTTGTCGATCAAGGCATCGCGCCCCTCGACCGCCACCTTCTTGAGCACGTACGCCGCCGAGCGCCGTGTCGGCACGTCGGGACTCGCCATCATGGCGAGAACCTCTTTGAGCACACCTTCGGGATCAGCAGCAAACAACGCCACCGCGCAATTCGCGCGCACCCGGTTGTTGGGATGGTTCACGAACTTCTTCAGCTTGCGCCGCACCTCGAGGGCCGAGATTTTCAGCGCCGCCACCGCCTCGACCGCGTTGGCCTGAATGCGTGGATCGAACGAGCCGAGCGCGGTCTCGAAGACCCCAAGCAGTTGCGGCTCGGCAAACGCCGCGAGGCTGCTGATGATGATCGCCTTCAGCCGCGGGTCTTCAACAATTTCGAATTGACCGACCAACGCCGGCATCGCCTCGGGCTCTTTCAACTGCGCGAGGATCTCCAGCACGTTGATGACGATCCATTCGTCGGCATCGGACAACAGCCGGCACAACCCCTGCACCACGTCGCGGCCGCCGATCTTGTAGAGCGCCCAGGCCGCGTGATACCGCACCATGCGGTCGTCGCTGTGGAGCAACTCAAGCAACTGCCGCGTCGCCATCGGGTCGCCGATCTGGCCCAGAACCTTGACGATCTCGTCACCGAACGGCTCTTCGGGATTCTCGAACCGCTTGAGCAACTGCGGCACCGGGGCACTGTTGCCAAAATGGCCCAGCGCCGTGATCGGTTCGACGCGGTTGGGAAACTGCGTCAGCGCCTGGGTCAGCACCTCGACCGCCTCGGGATCACCGATGCGGCCCAGGGTCAACAGGGCTTCCATGCGCATGTCTTCGGTGAAATCGACCGAGGCCAACACCTCGCGCGCCTTGGCGCCCACCGGTTTGAGCCGCTTGTGCGCGGCCTTGACGAGCCGGAACCCCTCGATCGCATCGTCGATCATCGATGCCGGGGCGGAACTGTTCGGTTTCGTGGTCATTCGACGATCCCTTTGATCAGAGTCTGCACGAGGCCAGCGTCGACCCGATCGTCTTTGATCAGTTCGGCCAGCGAGTCTTTGAGGGTCACACACCCTTCCTTGCGCGCCAGCAGCAACGCCGACTTCAATTGGTTGGTCTTCTTCTCGCGGATCATGTTGCGCATCGCCGAGTTCAACATCATGAACTCGTAGGCCATCACGCGTTGCGAACGGTCTTTGGCCGGTAACAAGATTTGTGAGATCAGGCCGATCAGGGTCATCGACAACTGCGCCCGCACCTCTTCTTGCTTGTGCCCGGGAAACACGTTGATGATGCGGTCGATCGTCTGCACCGCGCCGATGGTGTGCAGCGTCGACAGCACCAGATGCCCGGTCTCGGCGGCGGTCAACGCCATCTCGATGGTCTCGAGGTCGCGCATCTCGCCCAACAGGATGACATCGGGATCTTCGCGCAGCGACTGCACGATCGCTTCGTTGTAACCGCGACAGGTCGTACCGATCTCGCGTTGCGTGAAGATCGAACGCCGCGGCTTGTGGACGAACTCGATCGGGTCTTCGATGGTGATGACGTGACACGATGTATGGCGGTTGATCTCGTTGACCATCGCCGCCAGCGTGTAGGTCTTGCCCGAGTTCGCGGGCCCCGTGACCAGCCACAGGCCCCGCGGCCGCAGCGCCATCTCTTTGAGCTTGGTCGGCAGCTTCAACTCGTCGACCGACTTCACGATCGCCGGCACGAACCGAAAAGCGCCCG
>CAZADH010000047.1:15063-27625 GCA_964483805.1 uncultured bacterium | reverse complement strand
TGTGGCCCAGATCTCGACGGTGCACGGACGTCAGAAACTGCATCTGTCGACCCGCGGCTACGACGTCTACGGCGATCTGATCATCGCCGTGTGTGAGAACGTGCGCGATCACCTCGTCGAGGAACTCGGCATCGATCGGCACAAGATCGTGGTAATCCCCAACGGTTTGCAGTTTCCGGCGGTGCCGGCGACTCCCGCCGTGCCCTCGCCGGTCGCGCCGACCGTCGCGATTGTCGGTCGCACCACTGGCGAGAAGGGCAAGCGCACCGCGGCTTTGCTCGCCCATCTCGTGCCACGTTTGCAGACCCTCGACCCGACGATCAGGGTGGTGCATGCCGGAGGCGATCCCGACGCGTTGACACTGGCCGGTCTCGCCCCCGCGGTGGCAGAAAAGGTCGAGTTTCTCGGCTATGTGCGCGATGTGCCGGCGCTCTATGCGCGGGCCACCGTGGTCATCGGTTCGGGCCGGGTGGCCATCGAAGCGCTCGCCCGCAGCCTGCCGACCTTCGCGCTCGGCGAGTCGGCGGCGCATGGCCTTATCACCGCGGCCAACCTTGCCGAGGCGATCAAGTCGAACTTCGGCGACATCGTGCCGTATCATCGCGCCCCGCCCGTCGATTATCCCGGTTTCGTCGACCAGATCTGCGCGCTGCTGGCGGGCGCCGGGGCGGCCGTGCCGGTCGTCGAGACGGTGCGTCGCCGCTACGATATTGCTTCTGTAAATACGAAGGTCGCACAGGTCTGCAAACGGGCTTTCCTGCTGCACCGGTTCCCGGTCATGCCGGTGCTGCTCTACCACCGGTTCGTGCGCGAGCGCCCGCCGAGCCGCCACCGCACCTGGGTCTTTGCCGACCAGTTCGCCCGCCAGTTGCGGTTTCTCAAACGGTGGGGCTTCACGACCTTGACCTTTCGCGATTGCGCCGACTTCAGCTCGGGGCGCCGGTCGCTGGCCGAGTTTCCGGCGCGCCCGATCGTGCTCACCTTCGACGACGGCTATCTCGACAATTACGACATCGCCTGGCCGTTGCTGCGCCAATACGGCTTCACTGCGGTCATCTACGCGATGGGCGGCGCGCACGTGCGCCGCAACGAGTGGGACATCCGCACCGGCGAACCGGCCGTGCCGCTGCTCGAACCGGCGCAGATCCGTGAAATGGCCGCCGCCGGCATCGAGTTCGGCGCCCATACCATCAACCACCCCGACCTGACGGCCCTGCCCCGGGATGAAGCAATACACGAGATTGCTCAATCGAAGCGTTATCTCGAAGCGCTGCTCGGCCGCGAGGTCGTCTCGTTTGCCTACCCCTACGGACGCTACAACGAAGCAGTGGCCACGTTGGTCGAAGACGCCGGCTTCCACTTCGGCATCGCCACCAACAACGGTGGTGTCCGCTTGCACGACGAGCCGTTCGCCGTCTCCCGCGTGCACATCTTCCCGCGCGACCGCCTCTGGGAGTTCTTCAAGAAAACCTCCCCGCTTTATACCCGCTACATGAAGGCCAAACGCGACCGTCGCTCCTGATCGACCGCCGAAAAACGCCCCCGGCCCGTCGATGCCGACGTGCCGAGGGCGCTTTTCCCCACAAAACCGGGGCGGTCAGGCGCCGGCGTGTATCTTGCCGTAGGCGAACAGGTCGCCCGCCTGGTAGATGTCGAGCTGCACGACGCTGAACGGTTCGGTGGCAACCGTCTTGTCGCGGGTCTTGTTGACGATCTTGTTGGCGGTCAGGTCGACCTCGATCTGATCGCCGCTGCCAAAGAGCTTCTCGAGCGCTTGATCGCACGAGATGATCGGCAGACCTGAGTTGATCGCGTTGCGCTTGTAGATGGCGCCAAACGACCGGGCCACGATCGCGGTAACCCCGAGAACCGGGAAGCAATCGACCGCCTGCTGGCGCGAACTGCCCGCGCCGAAGTTGCGGCCGACGACCAGAATGTCACCCGGCTGTGCCTTCTTGGGGAAATCCTGCCATCCGGGCAGGTTGCCGAAGGCGTGCGGTCCCATCAACTTCTTGTCGGTGATCGCCAGGTGCGCATTGTGAAAGATCATGTCGGTGTCGATGTCGTCGATCAACTCGCCCTTGGCGTCGGTGATGACCCAGACCCGGCCCGCGAGTTTCGTGGGTTTGTTGTTCTTGCTGCTCATACGTTGTCAATACTCCTTATGCACGTCGACGGCGTCATTTCGCGGCGTCGCGCGGGTCGGTGATCTTGCCCGCGAGCGCCGAGGCGGCCGCCACCACCGGGCTGGCGAGGTAGGTGTCGCCGTCGCCCTGCTTGCCCTTGAAGTTGCGGTTGCTCGTGCTGATCTGCACCTCGCCCTTGCCGGTCATGCCGACCTGGCCCGAGGCGCAACCGCCACAACCGGGGGCGGTCACGATGAAGCCGGCGTCGAACAACTTGCCCAGGACCCCCGTCTCGAGCATCTGTTGATACACCTGGCGCGTCGCTGGCACGGCCTTGGCCATGACGTGGTCGGCGATGCGGCGCCCGGCCAGAAAGTCGGCGGCCGCCTTGAAGTCTTCGAAACGGCCGTTGGTGCACGAACCGATGAACACCGCGTCGACCTTGCGGCCGGCGGCGTCGCGCACCTTCTTCACGTTGCTCGGGCTGTACGGACAGGCGATCAACGGCTCGAGACCGCTGATGTCGACCTCGATCGTCTTGACGTATTTCGCGCCTGCATCGGCGCTCAGCGGGGTGAGCTTGCGGCCCGCCCGCTCTTCGAGATAGGCCAGCACTTTCGCGCTCGGCGTGATGAACGAAATGATTGCGCCCATCTCGGTGGCCATGCTCGCCAGGGTGATGCGGCCGGGCAGGTCGAGTTGCTCGATCGCCTCGCCCTCATACTCCATGGCCATGCCCAACGCGCCGTTCGAACCCAGCACTTCGAGCATCTTCAGGGTCAGATCTTTGGCGGTGCAGGTCGCGGGCAGCTTGCCCTTGATGACGATCTTCATCGTCTCGGGCACCTCGAACCAGGTGCGGCCGGTGCGGAATCCGAATGCGATGTCGGCATCGCCCATGCCCTGGCCGAACGCCGCCACGGCGCCGAGAATGTTGAGGTGGCTGTCGGTGCCGACGATCGTCGCGCCCGGCACCGCCTGGCCCTCCTCGATGGCCACGTGCGAACCGATGCCGCGGTTGACGTCGAAGACCCGCACGCCCTGTTCCTCGGCCCACTTGCGGCAAATGTGCTGGTTGTTGGCATACGGAATATTGTTGGCGGGCACCACGCAATCAAAGGTGAAACAGGTCTTGCTTACGTCGGCGACCTTCTCGCCGGGATACTGCTCGCGCAGATGCTTCACCACGTTGGCGCCGCCGAAATCGCGCGCCGAACGCACGTCGAGATCCATCCAGACAATGCGACCCGCGGCAACCTCTTCACGACTGCGCGCGGCAATGATCTTCTCGATCAGGGTCTTGGGGGCCATCCGGGACTCCTTTCCTGTATTGACACTGTGTTTATTTTCCGAGTCGTCTTCGTGCGGCAGCTCACCGGGGTCGGCAAACGCCGCGTCATTGCTCTGATTGTACCGGCCGCCCGCTGTCGGATCAACCCCGTCGGTTGCGCTGTCCGCGCGCACCGTTGCCGCCGCACCGGGGCCATCGTCGGCCGTTGCGTCGGGTTTGGCCGCGAGATCATGACCCGTCGTGGCCGCTCGCAACCGGAAAAAGGTCAGCACCGTCTCGCCGAACACCCGCTCATCGAGCAGTTCGAGCCGCGGATGCAGGGCCAGTTCGAGGTCGTCGCGGCGCTGTCGCTCGATGATGAACCGCGTGGCCGGGCCAAACAGCGGGCACGTGGGCAGGATGGTGAGAATCGGCGTCAGCAGCCCCTTCAAATAAGGAGGGTCGATGCAGACGAAGTCGAACGGGGTGGTCAGGTCGGCCGGCGGCCGCTTGAGAAAAGTCAGGCAGTCCATACCGAAAACCCCGGCCCGCAGCGTCAGTTTGGTATGGGCCAGGTTGTCGCGAATCACCTGCACGCACTCCCGGCTCTTGTCGACGAATGCGCCGTAGGCGGCACCGCGCGACAGCGCCTCGATGCCCAGGCTGCCGCTGCCCGCAAACAGGTCGAGAAAACGGCAGTCGGGAATGCGCGGCGCGAGAATGCTGAACAACGATGACTTCACCCGGTCCATCGCCGGGCGCGTCAAACCGCCCTTGGGCATCTTCAGATTGTGGCCGCGGGCCGTGCCGCTAATGACTCGCATGGCGTCACGTTAGCAGAAATCGCCGGGCCTGTCAGCCGTGGTGTCAGCCGCGATCGCCTTTACCTGCGGCCGCCGTTCGGCTACCCTGCGGCCATGGTGAAAATGGGTTCGACATCCGCTGCCGCGCCCTCGTGGCGGGCCACGCTGCTCGGCGTGCTCGCCGTGGTGCTGTGGGGCACGGCGATTGCCTGCTCACGCAGCCTTTCTGAGAAGCTGGGCACCTTGACGGCGCCGACCGTGTTGTTTGCCGTCGCTGGGGCACTCGGCTTGCTGCCGGTGTTGCTCGACGGCGGGCGCCGGCGCGCCCTCGTGCGCCTGCCGTGGCGCTACGTGCTCGGGTGCGGCACGCTGTTCGTCGTTTACATGGTCGGGCTCTATGGAGCAATCGGGTTGGCTGCCGATCGACAACAACTCTTGTTGGTGACGCTCATCAACTATCTGTGGCCGGGCCTGACCTTGCTGTTGTCGTTGCCCTTGTGCGGCCAACGGCCGGTGTGGGCGTTGCTCGCTCCCGGCCTCACCTTTGCCTTCGCCGGCGTGGCCCTGGCATTGGCCGGCCCCGAGTGGCGGGCCTTGTTGGCGGCGCCGACCGCGCTTGGGCGCGCCGTGCTCGTTCCCTGGGGGCTCGCTCTGCTGGCCGCTGTGGCCTGGGCGCTCTACTCGAACCTCAGCCGGCGGTGGGGTAGGGGAGCCGAAGCCGGCGCGGTGCCGCTGTTTCTGCTGGCATCGGCCGCCGTGTTCGGAGTAGCACGGTATTATTACCCAGAGAACTCGGCCTGGACCCGCGAAGCATGGGGTGAGATCGCCTTCATCGCCGTGTTTCCGACGCTGCTGGCCTACTCGTTCTGGGATATCGCCATGCGTCGCGGCCACCTGCCGCTGATCGCCGCGCTCGCCAACGCCATCCCGTTGTTGTCGATCGGCGTGGCGTATCTCTATCTCGGGGTTAAACCCGCGACCACCGTCTGGACGGCCGGGGCGCTGATCGTGCTCGGCTCGGCGATGGCCCGCGCCGGCGTCGTCGAGGGGATCGCGGCCCGCGCTCAGCCGTAGAGGATCTTCGAAATCTCGGGATACAGCCGCTTCCAGCCCGACAGCAGGCGGACCATCGCATCCCAGACGTACTCGACGTGCACGCCCGAAGCGAGCGTGTTGATCGGCCAGTTGCCCTCGACCTCATGATCCTCGTGAATCCGGAAACAGCCGGCCCACGAAAATACATGGTATGTATTGACCGCCTCGAGCACCGCCTCACGTTTGCTGGGTTCCACGCGGATCTGCGTGAGCAGACGCACGATCACCACCCGCTCGGTGATGCCGCGCGACTCTTCTTCGCCGCTGACGTTGGTCGAGATGACGAACATCACGTCGGGCATGTTGTTGCCGCGAACCTCGACCTTGAGCCAGGTGGTGTTGTCTTTCTCCATCAGGCTCGAATGCACCTCATGCACTTCGACCAGGTACTTCTGCACGATCTCGAGAATGTCTTTCTCGTCGATGTCGGGCCGCAAGATCGCCGTCTCGGGCGAGAACGGCTGCTTGGGGCCGCTGCTGCCACCGGCCGCTTTCGTCGTGCGCCGCGCCCGGCTCGACGTCGAGCGGGCCTGCTGTTGCGGCGGCTGGGTCTGCAAACGCGGTGATTGGAACGGCTGAATGTGGGCCAGTGGGTCATCGGGCATGTTCTGGGGTTCGGCGACGTCGAGCGTCGGGAACTTCAGACCGCTCGGCCGTTTTCCTGGCTTGCCCTCGGGATCCGTGATCGCCAGATGGTCGCCATCCTGGCACACCGAATACCACCCCTCGCGCCCTTTGAAGGCGATCAGGGGCTGGCCGCTGTCGGGGTCGACCGAAATCGAACAAGGACCGACGTAGGTCTCGCCGATCTTCGCACACAACTGCTTGCAGAACTCGATGAGCTGGGTCTTCGTCGTGCCTTTCATATCTGCCTCGCCAAATTTGCCGGGAGCATACCGCGATTGGCCCCGCGTGACAAGCGGATTAATCGTCAGTGTTGAAAAGCCCAGTTGTTCTGCGCTATCTTGGCAATGGAGGCAGTGATACTGCTCCGACTCGTTTTCACTCCGTGTCGAGAGGGGATCTTCATGAGAAACTATCTTCTGTTGGCCGCGATCATCGCATTCTCGGTCGGTGCAACCGGAGCCTTCGCGCAGCAAAACGGCGAAACGAAGAAGGCTGCCGGCGCGGGCATGACCGCCGTGACCGAAGCACCAGTATCGGCTGCCGCGCGGTCCGAGGCCACATCGCTCTATCAAAGTGGTCGCACCGCGCTCGAGGGTGGCGACCTGAACTCGGCGATCCGCGATCTCGAGGCCGCCGTGCAACTGCGCCCCGAGTTCGATTCCGCCTGGTCGACGTTGGCTGTCGCCTACAGCCGCGCGGGCCGCGATCACGAGTCGCGGGCTGCCTTCGAAAAATCGCAAGGTCTCACGGTGCGTCGTGCCGTGCGGGGTTCCGGACACGGCTCGGGCAGTGCCGGCGCCGGTTCGGACTCGTGGTCATGGAATTCCTCGTTCGACTACCGATCGATGGTGGACGACCTCAACGCATCACGTTTGCCCGGCCGGCCTCGTCCCGCACCATCCGCCGATGAGCGGGTTGGGCCACTGCTTGCCCGACCGCGGACCATGGTCCGCCCACTCACGTTGCCTCGTCCATGTTATGCTGCCGATCTGCCCGACGGGTCGGTCTACGTCGGCAACAAACCCCTCGCCCCAGCACACGCCGTATCACAACAGTTGATTGACCGCCCCGGTTACGGTTTTCAGGTGATCGTGGTAGATCAGGCGCCGTAGCCGAGCGGCCGGCCGATGTTGTTCCTCCCGTAAGTGCGTCGCCCCGGCTTGCTGACAAGCCAGGGCGACCTTGATGGACTGGGCAGTTCAGGGGCGGATCGACTCGCGATCGTAGTTCGTGATGTAGGTCGTCGTGTTGGGAAGAACGGTTAGGCCGTACCAACCTCGGAAGACCACGGTCTGATCATTGAACACCCTCTGGAAAGGTGTCGTTGCGTTGCTGTCAATGACATTGACGCTGTAACCCGAATTCACGGTTTGCACCGCTGTGACCGAGCTGTTTTGCGTGCCGACGTAGACGTAATACCGGTGGCGCTGGTCGGTTGGAGCCAGATGAGTGATCTTGAATGTGCCTGCCTCATTGGCGATGGTGGCGGGATCATCGGTATTTGTGTGTGTGCTCTTGACCCAAGGCACATTGGGATCAAAGGCGCCTGCCAGCGTGGCATCCTCAAACGTCCAAGCGGGCGGCGCATCGGCATTCGACTCCAGGTTGAGCAACCGATAGACCCGCACAATGAGGCCGCCGACACCCGGGCGGGATGCCACGGTTTCGTCAATGACGCGTCCGGAAATCGATCCTTTTCCTGCTTCCTCCGAATAGATCAGTTCGTCATAACGGACAGACGTGGTCGTTTTCGCGGTCACATTCACTTCGAGCGTGTTGTAACCATTCTTTTCGAACTTCAGTTTGTAATCCCCCGGTGGGATTCCTGAAAACGTGTAATTGCCGTGGTTGTCGGTAAGTGTGTTGCCAAACCCGGCAATTGTGCACGTCACGTATTCGAGAGGCGCGCGCGAATACGCATCTACCAGGTTGCCGGTGATCGTGGCGATCGTTGCGCTGGCCACTTGCTTGAGAAAGATCGTTGGTTCCTGCGGTGACTGCGTGCCGTCCTCGAGGATGCGCACCAGATAGGATACGTTGGTGTAGGATGCCGCCGTGGCGTCCAACTGGTAGAGACCTTCACTCAGACCTTGGAAGAAGAAACGTCCCTCGAGGGTTGTGGCCTCGACCTTCGGCGTGGTCGCCGGAGCGACAACGACGGGAAGGCCACTGCTCGTTGTGTTCTGCGAGGCAGTGACTGTCAACAGGCTGACGACTGCGTTGGGAATCGGTGTGAGGCTGTTTTGGTCTTTGACGGAGCCGCTGTATGAGAAGTTTGCTGCCTGCAACTGCAACGAAAGCGATGTGGGTACTGTCGTGCCGTCTGCATTGATAATGAAGTTCGCGGATGCAGAACGGGTCCCGGACTTCGATGCCTCGGCCTGGTAACTTCCAGATCGGAGGCCACCGATCAGAAAATCGCCGCTCGTTGTTGTCATGACCGTGATCGAGGCCATGCCATTGTCTATCCCACCCGATGAGGTCAGGCGTGACACAACCACTGTCGCTCCCCCCAGACCAATGCTGGTGCTGGTCGATGACTGGGCTCGAGTAACCCTGCCGCTCACGGAATGCTTCTTTGGCGTCAGCCCGATGGCCAGTGCGGATGGGAGGCTGCTCGAACTGATGTCGAAATGCGTGATGTAGTCGATGTAATCGGTGATGGAGATCTTGAGGTAATAGCTTCCGGGCGGGACGTTCTTCATGAAATACTGACCGTTTGTGGTCGAGTTCGCGTTCTGCGAGTAACTGGAGCTATCTGAAAGCGCCACTCCTTCGAGGGCAACCTTGGCGTTGGCAACCGCTACCGGTGGATTTGTTCCGGATTCGAAAACACTTCCGGTCAGATCGTAGCCGCTGCCACTGCTCGAGGTGGTGATCGTGCTCGTCACCGACGCCACCGTCCCCGTTCCCGTCGACGTCCCCGATGCGGTCCCTGTGCCGGTTCCGGTCGACACCACTCCCGTCGACGTGCCGTACAGGTCGCTCGGACCCGCTAAAAAGCTCGACACGGGCATCACGCTCGAGCCTTCCTTGCAGCCGAGAGCCAGGAACCCCACGCAGAAGACCAGGATGGTTGCGAGGACGGTGAGAACGCCCGTGGGCGTCGCGCGACGAGTTGCCATGTGATGCTTCCCCCGTTCGTCGGATACGTGGCGTGTGCAGACACGCCGACCTATGGCGATTCGTCATCTGTATCGGCACATTCGCGAAAAAGACTGAACGGTCTGGGCGCAATGCTTGGCAAAAGCCCGTGTCATGGCCGATTCCAGTGTGGTGTCGGCGGGGCGGTGGCGGTCGGGACAAATCCACAGGTGCGGTCGCGACACCAATATGCCGATGTATTGATCCGATATGACATTATTGTCGTTGCCCGCCACCCGGATGTCGCCATTACCGCCTGTCGGAGAATCGACCATGATCAACTCGAATATCCGCTTCAAAGCTGTTGTCCGCGCCGCTCTCGCTGTCATGCTGCTCGTGGTCACCCATTCGCCGCTGACCGCGCAGATCCTCACGGTTGACCCCGACGAAGCCGGTTACGTGGTCGACCGTGCGGCCCATGTCGGGCTGACGCTGGCGGGCACGAGCGGCCTGATCACCATGCCCACGCCCGATATCAAAAAGGAAGGCACGTGGGTCGTCAGCTACAAGGGTGGGGTCGACAAGCAGAATGTCACTTATGGCAATACAGTGTACAACATTCAGAAGAATGAGCATTACACCGCGCTCGCCTACAACCTCTCCGACAAACTCGAGTTTTCGCTCAACCATCTCGATTACTCGCGGTGCAGCGACCCGGTCGTCGGCGGGCTCAATTACCCCGAAGAGATGACCGCCTACGGCCTCAAATACTCGACCTGGCACGGCAAGCAGGATCTGTGCATGGGCGTGAACTTTGCGCCGATGACCTCGGCCCAGCAGAATCGCGCCGACATCAACCAGATCGAATATATGCGCAACATCTACCTGACCATCACCGAGGACATCGCCGACGACTTCCGCGGCTACATGAACGTGAAAAACGCGTTCACCGCCGACCAGAAGGTCACCTACGGCAACAACCAGGAGCTGATCATCCCCCGCACGCAGTTGATCATCAGCGGTCTCGGGTTCGAGGGCGGGCGCCCCGACCGCGTTGCCGTCATCGGCGAGGTGCAGTGGTTCAATTGCCGCGACATCTACACCGAATACAGCATCCGCCACAGCTTCAACGCCGGTCTGCGCGGCGGCAACAAGTATTTTCAGGCCGAGGTCTTCGGTCTCTCACTCAACCAGGACCCCCGCGTCGTCTTCGGAGTGAACTGCTCCTACTGACCGGGTGCCGCTTCTGGCTCGGGGATGACGGTCGCGGGGCCCTACCGCCGCGCCGAGGCCGCGATCGCCGCCACCAGTTCCTCCTGCCCGCACGTCTCGATGGCCGCCGGGGAACGGTGCTTACGCACAATGTCAATCGCTTGTATTGCGGTGATCCCCTTGATGCCGCTCAGGTAGCACGCGGCCACCGTGCCGGCCCGCCCAAGACCGCCCAGGCAATGCACGAGCACCCGGCCTCCGCTTTGCACCTGGTCGTGCAGCCAGTCGAGGATGGGCCACATCGCCGCCGGCGGCGGCGCACTGCCGTCGGGAATCGCGGCATGCAACACGGCAAAACCCGCCGCCAGGTAAGCCTCGATGAGATCGGGAACGCCGTACGACCGCAGTTCGTGCGACTCGACGAGGCAGACCACCGCGGTGACCCCTTGGTCTTTCAGCGTCGAAAGCACCTCGGCCAGTAATCGACCGTGATCGCGCCGACCCGGCAGGGGCGTGAGCCCGATCCGGCCGGGGGACGTCAACTCGGCCGGCAACCAGTCGATCGGTTGGCGGGCGGCCGTCGCGTCCGTCACTTGCCGGCCAGCACCGAGACGCCATACTGCACCGCCTCGGTGATCGAGGCTTTGGCGACGGCGTAGTTGTTGTAATTGATGATCAGGTGACGTGAACGGATGCGCCCGTGCTCGAGTTCGAAGAGGCTTTCGAACTTCACCGTCCTGCCCGCCACCGAATGGGTGAAGATCAGTGGCATGCTCGGCTTCTTCATTTCATCGGGAGCGATGAACCGGCCGCAGGCCACGTCAAACATCCAGACCAGGTCGAGATTGCCGCCCAGCGGGTTCTTGACGCTCGCCTCGAAGTAGCCGTGCCCGTTGATGTTGTAACCGAACTGCTCGGAATACATCGGGATGAACACCATGTGCCCGCGCGGATTGATCGGCATGCAACACGGATCGAGCTGCACCTCGACGATCTCGCGCTGCTTGTTGCGCACGCAGACCGGCGGCAACTCGCTGTAGAGGTCGGTCCAGATCGACGGGTTCGGATAACATTCGACGACGAAATCGAGCACCACCGGGCCATCAAAGAACCCGCGTTTCAAGTGCCCCTTGATGAATTTATACGTGCTCTTGGCAACATCGATCAGCGCCATCGGTTTTCACCTCGTTGTGGTCTGCTCGCATTGTAACCCTGCCGGCGTCCGGTTGCCAGCCCCCCGGCTTCAATCTGTTACCATGCCGTTTGCCCGGCTCGAGCCCCGTGTCGTCGGTCCCGGCTCGAGCGGCGGTTTGTGCGGCACGGGGCAGTACGCTACAATACAGTCATCGGGTGGTGCCAACGATCTGAGTGGGAGTATCTCTTGTATTTACATCCGTTGACCACGCTCTGTCTCGAGTTCACGCGGCGATGCAACCTGCAGTGTCGGCACTGCGGCGGCGACTGCGGCGAGGCCCTCGACGACGAACTGACGCTGTTCGAGTGGCAGGCCGTCGTGCGCGATGCTGCCGATTTGGGTTGTCGCGAGATCACCGTGCTCGGTGGCGAGGCCACGCTCAAACCTGAGCTCGATGCGCTGCTCGTCTCGGTGCGCGAAGCCGGCATGGCGTCGGCCCTGGTGACCAACGGCACGCTGCTCGACGATCGACGGGTGGCCGCCCTGAAGCGCGCCGGCCTTCGGCGGGTCGGGGTCAGCATCGATGCGCCGACCCACGACGAACAAGACACGTTGCGCGGTCACCCCGGTGCCATGGCCAAGACGCAGCGGGGCATCGACGCTTTGGTGCGGGCAGGGTTCGAGGTCGTCGTCATTTCGACTCTCTGGAGCGCCAACCACACCTCGCTTGATCGCCTCGCCAATCTCGTGGTTTCACTGGGGGTGCCGGGGTGGCAGATCCAGTTCGGCACCGCGCGCGGTCGGTTGTCGCGCCAGGAGATGCTCACGCCCATCGAGTTGCGCGCGGTGCAGGTCCAGGTTCTGGCGCTGGCCGCGTCGTTGCGCGGCCGTTTGCGCATCGTGGTCGGTCACGATTTCGGTTACCTCGATCCGGCGCTCGATCGCTGGCGAGAAATTCCCGGGCCGTTCCGCGGGTGTCTGGCTGGCCTCGCAGTGGCCGGGGTCACGTCGCGCGGTGATGTGAAGGGGTGCCTGTCGTTGCCCGACACCGCGGTGGAAGGCAACGTGCGCACCTCGTCGTTGGGCAAGATCTGGCGCGACGCGCACAAATTTGCGGCCAATCGCAAGTGGGCGGCCGAGGCGATGACCGGGCCATGCCGCGGCTGCCCGGCGCTGACGTCGTGCCGCGGCGGTTGTCTCGATTTGCGTC
>CAZADH010000047.1:9424-15053 GCA_964483805.1 uncultured bacterium | reverse complement strand
CCACGGTTCTGCGACCGAACAACCGTGCTGCCTGGGGCCGATCACGCCGGTCGCGCCGTAGAGGCGTCATGCAATACTGTGTATTGCAGTCTGTCTGAAGAACAACCGCCCCCCGCGACCAGTCGCGGGGGGCGGGTTGGGCCGGGCGCTCGCCCGGCGGGAATCGCTCAGTAGAACCGGAAGATCTCGCCGTCGATGACCAGCACTTCCATGCGGCTGCGAATGTCGAGCGGGTGACCGGAGAACAGCGCCACGTCACCGTCGAGACCCTTGCGCACCGCGCCGACGCGATCGGTCAAACCCATGATCTTGGCCGGGTTTTCGGTGACCGCCTGCAGAGCCCGTTTCTCGTCGAGACCGTGTTGCACCGCCATCGCTGCGGCCACCCGCAACGTCTCGATGGGCAGCGTCGGATAATCGACGGTGAGCGCGACGAGCACGCCGGCATCCATGAGGCGGCGGGCCGACTCGAAGGTGCGCTCGCGCAGTTCGACGCGATTGCGGGCCACCAGCGAGGGACCGAGCACGACCGGGATGTTCTTCTCGGCGAGCAACGGCGCGACCTGGTGGGCCTCGGTTCCGTGCTCGATGATCAGCTTGAGCTTGAACTCGTCGGCAATGCGGACTGCGGCCATGATGTCTTCGAGGCGGTGCGCGTGCGCCCGCATCGGTACGCGGCCGTCGAGCAACGGGATCAACGCCTCGTAGGTCACGATGCGGTCACGAATGCCCTTCTTCGAGTTCTTCACGTCGACATAGTCTTGCGCCTTGATCAAGGTGTCGCGAATCAGCGCTGACACGCCCATGCGGGTCGAGGGGTATTTTTTGAGCGCTTTGCCCTGCAGTGCCTTGGGCGTCTCGCCGAACGTCATCTTGATGCCGGCCTGCTCGACGATCAAGCCCACGTCGGCCGTGTTGCCGCGCGTCTTGAGAATCGAGCATTGGCCTGCGATCGGGCTGATGCCGCCCGGGCACACCATGCAGGCCGTGACCCCGGCGCGTCGCGCGTCGTCGAGTGAGCGGTCGTGCATTTTCAGCCCATCGAGGGGCCGGAACTGCGGCGCGATCGGGTTGAACCGTTCGGCGACATCATAGCCGGCGGTTCCCTGCGTCTCGTCGGCGAGCGCCAGGTGCGAATGGGCGTCGATCAGACCGGGGATCAGGTACTTGCCCTGTCCGTCGATCGTGGTCTCGGCCGGTTTGACAATCTTCGAGCCGACGGCGGCGATCTTGCCTTTTTCGATCAGGACCTTCTGCCCCGGGAAAAAGGCGCCGCCCATGTAGACTCGGACGTTATCGAACAGTATTGCCATGCGGATGCTCCCTTCCTCTGCACCGCGACCGGGCGTCGGTGCTGGACCGCCCGGTGAATCTCCGCTTCGCCGTCACGGCGACGTGGAGGCGAAGCGTCAGAGGGCAACGTCCTTGCCGTCGATGAGCACTTTTTCGACCTTCGAGCGAACGTCGAACGGGTGCCCCGACCAGACGACCACATCGGCGTCGTAGCCGGTCTCGAGCCGACCGAGGCGCTTGTCGAACCCCAGCATGGCAGCCGGATACTCGGTGATCGCCTTGATCGCCTTCTCTTCATCGAGACCGAAGCGGACGCACATCGCCGCGCAGACCGGCAGCGCATAGATCGGAATCACCGGATGATCGGTGGTGATCGCGACCTGGCAGCCTTCATCCATCAGGGTGCGCACGGTGTCGAAGCTCTGGTTGCGCAGTTCGGCCTTGCAGCGCGACGCCAGCGTCGGACCGACCACGACCTTTGCCTTCCAGCGACCCAACTCTTTGGCGATCAGATGGCCTTCGGTGCCGTGCTCGATGATGACGTCGAGATCGAACTCTTGACCAATGCGGTATGCCGTGATGATGTCGTCGGCCAGGTGGGCGTGGGCGCGCACCGGCACTTTTCCCTCGAGCAGCGGCAACAGAGCCTCGAGCTTGATGTCGCGCTCTTTGAAATCTTTGACCTTCTTCTTCTTGCCGTAATCTTGCGCCTTCATCAGCCACTCGCGCACAACGGCCGCGGTGCCCATGCGGGTCGACGGCACCTGTTTCTGTTCGCCGTACACGCGCTTCGGATTCTCGCCAAACGCGAACTTGATGCCGGCATTCTCGCGAATGACCGCCTCTTCGGCGACCTTGCCGCGAATCTTGATGACGCATGCCTGCCCGCCGATCGGATTTGCCGAACCCGGGGTGACCATGCAGGTGGTGATGCCGCCGCGCAGCGCATCACGCAGGCCCATGTCGCGCATCTTCAGCGCGTCGATGGCGCGCACTTGCGGCGTCGCCAGGCCGAACTCTTCATTGAGGTCGGCGTCGGCCCAACCCACGCCTTCTTCTTCGAGAGACAGGTGCGTGTGTGCATCGATGAAGCCGGGCATGATGTACTTGCCATCACACCGGACCGTCGTTTCGGTGTCGCCGCCCTTGCCCTTGCCCTGCGGTTTTGGTTTCTTCGCCTTGCCGCCCGCCACCGTGATCTCGGTGATCTTCTCTTTTTCGATGACCATGCGGGTCAGTTCATGGAAAGAGCCTTGGTAGAAAAGGGTTCCGCCCTCGAGAATGGTTCGCATCGCTTCAATCGCTCCTTCAATCAGGATGTACCCGGGGTGGGTTCCCGACGCCCTCTCGCGTTCTCATGCAGGACAAGTACGGGGCCCGTCCAGGTGGTACATCGCCGTTGCCTGGGAAAACGGATCCGGCGACGGCATTTTTTGCCGCGCATAGGATACTCGAAACGCGGGGGTACGGGCAAGTTTATTTGTTGAGCAGGTGCCGTAATGCTCTGTAGAAACGGGTTTGCGCGAACCAGCGGGCCAGGCAGCAGCAGTATTTATTGAGTGCTGACAGATGGGCCATCGGAACATAGACCCGGGGATGAGCACCCCGCGGTGGCCGTGTTGCCGGCAGTTCCTCCGGACCCCCCGTCCGGCCAAACCTTGACACTCCGGCGCCCCGGTTACTATAATTCCGTTGAACGGGTAACAGACTGAACGGCGACGCCTTGAACGGGGCACGCGGTGCGCCGCCGAAGAACAAGGGTTCCGGCTTGATTGGTCAGGCCGGGCGAAAGCGGGGCCGTGCAGTGTTCAGCTTCGAGGCAGGTCGCACCGATCGGTTCGCCTTGGCGCTGATCGTGTTGACCCTGCTGACCGGGTGCGGCTCGCAACCTCAGAGCACCAGCTTACCGCCCGGGTCACCGGCGGTTCGCGCACCGACCGGTGCGACGTCGGCCGAAACGCTCTCGACACGCATGCCAACGCCCCATACCCCGAAACTCGCCAACCCTCTCGACAGCGCCCAAAAGGCGTATCTGCAGGCGTATGAACAGTACGTGAAGCTCCTGCGCGAGAGCGGTCCGCAGACCCTCGAAACCTTGACGGCCCTCGCCGACTACCAACGCAAGTATCAAACCTACCAGATGATGCTGCGTGCACAGGAAGGACCGGCGTCCGCCACCCGCTGAAACCCCTCACCTTGCCCGGCGATGCCGGGCATCAGAGTGGCGCGCTGTTCTCCGGTTCCCACAATGTCGAGCGGTTCTTGCCGGCGTGTTTTGATTGATACAACGCCCGGTCGGCCGCCGCGACCAGCGACTCCTGATCGTGGGCCCCACTCGGATACGCCGACACGCCCAGGCTGCACGTCACCTGAAGATCGCCCAGGGCATGCGGGATGATCACCAGTGCGATGTTTTCACGTATGCGCTCGGCGGTCTTGAAAGCCTCTTCGGCGCGGGTTTCCGGCAGAATCACCGCCAACTCCTCGCCACCGTACCGACACGGAATATCGATGCCGGCCCGGATCGTGTCGCGCACGGTCTGCGCCACGCGTTGCAGGACAATGTCGCCCACCTGGTGCCCGTAGGTGTCGTTGAACCGTTTGAAGTTGTCGATGTCGATCATGATCAACGACAACTTCAGGCCATAGCGGCGGGCGCGCAGCAGTTCTTCGGCCAGTCGTGCCTGGAAGTACCGATGCACCATCAGATGGGTCAGGCCATCGGTGATCGACAGCTCATACAGCTTGTTGTTCTCGATGGTCACCGCAGCCTGCGACGCGATCAGGTTGAGCAGCGACAGATCGTTCTCGTCGAACAGACCACCGTCGCGCCGATTGACCACATTGAGAACCCCGATCGTGCCTTCTTTGAACTTCAACGGCGAACACAAGAGGTTGCGAATGTCTTCGACCGGCACGAGGCTGCCGAAACTCTTGAAATCAGGGTTCTTGAACCCTTCGTTGGCAATGCGACCCTGCCCGTCGCGCGCGACAATGCCGCAGATGCCCTGACCGAACTTCACGGGGGTCGAACTGAGCAGTCGATACCGGCCGCCAATCGCCACCTTGACCATCAGTTCGTCGGTGCGGTCATCGAGCAACATGATCGAGCCGCGCTCTGCCTTGAGAATCTCGACCGCGCGGGTCAGGATGAACTTCAACAATTCTTCACTGTCGGTGAGAAAATTGACCGCGTTCGAGATCTCGAACAACGTCTTGAGTTCGCGCATGCGCGTCTCTTTGAGTTGGCGCTCCGAATCGAGATCGGCGACCATCTGCACGAAATTGCGGTGCAACTGCCCGATCTCGTCGTTGCGATTGGGCAGCGGCTCGGGGCGGAAATCGCCACGGGCGACGCGCGTTGTCCACTCGGCGAGGAGCCCGAGCGGACGCACGATCGAGAGCGACAACACCGAACCGGTCAAGAGGGCCAGCGCAATGCCCAGGCCGCCGAACACCGAGAAATACCCGGCAAAGGTGCGGGTCAGATCGGTGAAATCGGCCTGCGGCAGGGCCACCTCGCAGGTGAGCGGTTCGCTGATCCGCCCGGGTAGCGCCTCTTCACGCACGACAAAATACGGCGCACCGGCGATCTCCATGGTCTCGACCCCGGCGGTCCGGCTGTCGACCGCGGTTCCGGTGAGGCGCCGCGACTGGACATCCATCATGGTTGTAATACGTCGTATGCCGCCCTGGACCAGGCTCACCTCGGCTCCGGTCAGGCGCCGCACCCGGTCGCAGAACTCACGTTGGATCTGTTGACCGAGCACCAGATGCCACGGTCCGCCCTCGCGAATCTTGGTGACCTCGGCCGCGGCAATGATCCACAGTTCGTTGCGGTAGACGAAGACGCTGCACGACAACGGGAACCGGCGAATGGTGGGGAGCAGGCGTTCGGCCATACCTGCCGGCAACGCGCCGCTCTGGGTCACGAAATCGTTGGCCGGACCAGCGACGCCGGCGATATCGAGGCCGGCCTTCGCGCCCTCCCGCTCGAGCAGTTGCGCCACGGGCGAGGCGGTCCAGGTGCCGCGGGCGATCTCATACAATTCAAAATCGGCCAGCGTCTTGGCCTTGATTCGCAATGACTCGACCTGGTCGTCGAGTCGTTCACGCAACAGATGGCTGACATAGCCCAACCGGCGGTCGCGATCGAGTCGCGATGCCTCGGTCAGTTGGGTCGACAACAACCGGTGCAACAGACCCAATGGCACCACGAGGATCAAAACGAACAGCACGATAATGCGAAACTGCAAGCGCTGGTGGAACGGCGTATCAGTAGCTGGCACAGCGAAGGTCGACCTTGCCGCGGCGACTGCGGATGCCCTTGATAAAC
>CAZADH010000047.1:7704-9414 GCA_964483805.1 uncultured bacterium | reverse complement strand
GTCCGAGGCGACGACGGTCGGGCGGTAGCGTCGCCACTGGGGGGCCGGGAAATCAGCCGGCAAAGCGACTTTATAGGTCTTGTTCGGGTTGAAGTCGCCTTCCCAGGGGTAGATTTTGAGCATCTTGCCGGTCTCATCACGCTCGATCGAGAACCCCGAGAAGCCCAGCATGGCATCACCCTGCTTGAGCGTGTCGCGAATCATCGCCTGCAGAATGTCGCCGGGAACCTTGACGATCTCGACCGGAATGCGGCTGGGAATGTCAGACACGATGCGCATTGGCGTAACGATGCGCAACGGCCCGCTCCACTCATCATCGGTGACCAGCATCTCGGCCGGCTGAGGCACGATGGTCGGAGGATCGAGCGACACCTCGTCACTGGCAAGAACCGCGGCGAACAAACCGTCGAGACCATCGGTCGAAGACGACGCAGCCACCACCGCGGGCGCAGTGGCCACCATGGCGGCTGCGCCCGCGGTGATTGTCGTCTCGCCGGCAGCCGTGCTCGGCGGCGCGGCGCCTGGCACCGGAGACCCGCCCAACGGCACCAACGGCGCCGCTACGGGGATCTCGCGGGGTGGCGGCACCGGCCCATCGCTGGGATCGGCCACCGGCCGGTCGGTGCGGAAGTGCACCAGTTGCGGCTGGATCAACGCGAAGTCGGAGTTGGTCTCGACCCGCATGACATCAGCAATATAACGTAAATATGGAGATTCGATGGTGCCGTCATTGGCCAGAGGCTGACTCAGGCTGGCGATGTCGACCGTCAGTGCCTGCGTCAGCAATGTCCGGTCGTCGAGAATGTCGAGAAAGCAGGTCTGGGTGGCCGGTTCGACCGTCCTGCGAATCTCCAGATATTTTTGCAGGCACTCGCGTTGCAAGCCAATGACGCGCGGGTTCTTGGCGATGCTCAATTCCGGCCACTGGTCCTGGTTCTCGAGCATGAAATCACTGACCGCCACCGTGTAATCGCGATCCCATTGCAGCGGTTCCTCACCGACGAGCACCTGAATGATGCGGAAACCGCCCGGCCCCTGACTGCTGAACGTGCACGACATGCCGTGCGCTTGCAGAAAACTGCGATCGCCGACCAGGCTGGTCTCGAGAAGGCTCTCGAGGGCCCACCCCGGCAAGTGGACGACGACGACCCGGTTCTCGAACGGCAACACGCTGAACAGGTCGCGCAATGTGATCGGTCCGGTCATGAACGCTGATTTGAGCGTTCCCGAGTTGATCAGGGCGATCTCGCTCTGCGCTGCCGCGCGCATGCTGGCCGCAACGATGCCACCCATCGTCGACTCACTGTTGAACTGGCGCTTGAAGTCGCCGCGGGCCTCTGCGACCTTGGTGTCGAGCAGCGCGTCAACGCGCCCCTCGATCGTCGAGATCTCGGAAACCAGCCGCGGATCAGCCGGCGAAAAGCGGGGTTGGATGGGGAGGGTGGAGCGAAACACCTGGTCGTATGCCCACCGCCCGCCGACCCACGGAATCTTGATCATGCCGACGACAGCGCCGCGCGCCGCCGGGGTCGGGCAGTAGATCGGTCGCTTGACCGTGTCTTCGGCGACCGAAGGCATGCCGTCGCAGATGACGACATCGATCTCAGGGGCCGCCTGTCGCACGGCGTCGAGCGTTCCCGGCGCCCCGCGGGGCGTGCCCAGTGGGTTCGGGTCGTGGCTCACCAGAATGATCGGTTCGGCGCCCTCGAC
>CAZADH010000047.1:0-7694 GCA_964483805.1 uncultured bacterium | reverse complement strand
GAATCTCGACCTCGGTCAGAGTCTCTTTGCGAACCGAGGCGCCGAGGTCGTCGAGAGCGAGGCCGATCACGCCGACCTTGGTGCCGGCAACATTGAAGATCTTGCTGGGCAAGAAGGTTGTGCCATTGGTGTTGCCGCGGTCGCGCAAGTTGCAGGCGAGCATCGGCAGGCCCTGGGAAGCGAGCCGACGCAAGGTCTCGACACCGAACTCGAACTCGAGGTTCCCGACCGCCATCGCATCGTAGCCGGCGAGGCGCATCAAGCGCAGCGGAGCCTCGCCGCCCGTCAACGTCGCTTCCGGCGAACCGAAAATCGCATCGCCGGTGTCGAGAAACAAACAATGGTCGCGGCGCACGCGTTGCCGCTGCAATACACCGTCAATAGCGCCCTTGACGAACGACATTCCGCCCACCTGGGTGCCGGCCATGGCCCCGGTGTCGGCGATGAACGGTTGAATCTGACCGCGCAGGTTCGAGGTATGGAAGATGACGAGGCTCTTGCCCGGATGCGCGAACTCGTCTCGCACGATCATGCCGATCAAGACGATCGAGAGGATCAAGGCCAGAACGATCAAGGGACGCATGTCACTGGTCATGCGGACAGTGAACCCGGGGGCGACAGCGACGCATCATTAAATGTCATGAATCTAGACTGTATCAACCGCTCCCCCTGATGTCAAGGCGACCAGAGCAGGGCAAACGGGAAGCGTCGTTGGAATTGATCGGACTTTCCGCCCAGGCGGAAGAGGAAAATGACAATGCCTGTGGTGTCCGATGGGTGCCGCAACGACGTATCGCCCGGTGTGTCGAATCAGGTCGGTCCCGGGCAGGCACCCGACGGCGAAGAATGCTGACGCGCCGTGGGAGCAAGGAAATCCGGGCAAAAAAAGACCCCCGGATCAAAAAGTCCGAGGGTAAAGTGAGAGGATCTTTTGAGAGGAATCTCAGGATAAAAAGAAAAATTTCCGGACCTATCGTTCCCTGCTAGTATAAGTATACCAACGTTGATGTGTCAAGTGGTTTGACGCTTGCTGTGAAATCGACCGAATCAAGGGGAGTTTCGGATTGAGTGAGGGGATCGGTGGGGTGGTGGGTGGGGTGGGGAATCAGATCCGAGAAACACCGTGACAGGCATTCGCGGTTCGCGACGCGGTCGATATCGAGTATGACTGAATACTATGGAGATTGGCAAGGTCCGGAAACTTTTTTTCAAAGAACTGCCAAGGTGTTTCGCAAGGACCGTGCCAAGTTGAGAATGGCTTCGTTGAGCCATTTCTCTGTTTTCTCAGGGCGTGCGAAAAACACTCGGGTGCAAAATTGGCACGCCGAAGCAACCAGTCTGGAATCGGCATTGGCACCGCTGAAATATGCATGAATAGGCAGTTTACTCGATGCGACTGTTGGCTGCACAACCACGGAATGGCTTGAATAGAGGTTTTTGTCGATGTGTGCAGAAATGGCACGGTCTTCGGCGATGACCGTCGGTGTGGAAAACGCACATTGGTTTGACTCCCATTGTCACCTCGACCTCCCTCCGCTTGCGTCAACCATCCCTCGAGTGGTGCAGAATGCACGTCGTGCCGGGGTTGTCGCCATGATCGTGCCCGGGGTACGCGGCCAACCGGGTGTCCCGGCCATCGATTCTACGGTCCTGATGGCCTGGGGCTACCATCCGCTCGCAGCGGGCACCGTTGCCCCGGAGATACTCGAAGAGGAGTTTGCCGCACTGCCGATCCGCCCTGTTGCGGTGGGTGAATGCGGACTCGACCGGCACCTCGACACGCCGTTGGCAATACAGTCGACGCTGTTTGTCGTCCAGTTGCAGATTGCGCGTCGTCACGGCCTGCCGCTGATCATCCACCTGCGCGGGCACTGGTCGGTGGCGCTCGACCTGTTGCGCCTGCACGCTCCTGATGTGCCCTGGATCATGCACGCATTCGGGGGAAGTCGCGAGGTCGCTCAGTTGTTCGTTCGCCACGGTGCATTCGTGAGCATCGCCGGGCCCGTCTGTTCTCCGCGTGCGGTTCGCCTGCACGAGATGATTCGTGCCCTTCCCGCCGAGCGGATTCTCCTCGAGACCGATGCACCCGACCTGAAGCCGGTGGGATGGCCGGCATTGGTGAATGGGCCGGAGGCGGTGCCCTTCATCGGAGCGGCCGTGGCCCGGTTGCGCGATTGCGGGATCGGCGAACTCGCCGCCCAGGTTTGGGCGAACGGCACCCGGGTCTTTCCCATCCTCGCTGCCGGCCGCTGATCCTGCCGCGAACTCTTGCATTGGTGCGTCTCGAGGCGTAAACTCGAGCCATTATGACAGCGGAAACCTGGATTCTGGGTGCACTCAACACCCGTCACACTCACAAAGCGCTGGGCACGGCGTCCGTTCAAGCATGGTGGCAACATGTGCCCGGCAGACGGCCTCTGATCAGGCGCGACCTCGATATGAACCGCTCGATCGAAGACCATTACGCCGACCTTCTCGAAATGCACCCTTCGCTGCTGGCCATGGGCTGTCACATCTGGAACGTCGAAGCGACGTTGAAGCTGGTGGGTTCATTGGCAGCCGCGTTGCCCGACCTGACCGTCGTTCTCGGTGGTCCAGAGATCAGCTTCGATGCCCATGAACTGATGGTGGCCCACCCTTACGTCGATTATGTCGTGACCGGCGAGGGTGAGCGTCCCTTCGAAGCTCTGTTGCTGCAGATCGAGGCCGGGACCCGGGCCGAAATCCCCCGCATTGCCGGGCTTGTCTGGCGCGGTGACGACGGCGCCGTGCACCAGAATCCCGGGGAATGGCTCATCGAGTCCCTCGACGAGTTGCCGTCCCCTTTTACGACCGGCCTCTACGGCAAGGGTGACGGGTTCACCTATTATGAAGGTTCGCGGGGTTGCCCCTTCCAGTGCCAGTATTGTCTGAGTTCTGTGCAGCAGGGGGTGCGCGAATTCAGTCTGCGTCGGGTGTTGTCTGATATCGATTGGCTCATGACCTCGGGGTTCTCGCAGGTTCGCTTTGCCGATCGCAATTTCAATCTGAAACCTGAACGGGCGATTGCGATTGTCGAACACATTCTCGCGCACAATGTGCGTCGCGTTGGTTTTCATTTCGAACTGGCGGCCGAGTTGCTGACCGATGCGCTGATCGACCGCTTTGCGCTTGCCCCGCCCAACCTGTTCCATTTGGAAATCGGCGTGCAGAGTATGAACGAACAGGTCAATGCCGACGTCGCCCGCCGTGGCGACAGTGCCGTGCTGGCCCGGCGCATCCGCCAACTGTTGGAACGGACGCGGTGCCACGTTCATCTCGATCTGCTGCTCGGACTGCCCGCCGAAGACCGCGAGGCGTTCCTGCGCTCGGTCGACGAGACACTGGCCCTGTGTCCGCACACCTTGCAGGTCGGTACCGTCAAGCTGTTGAAGGGCACGGCGCTGCGGGCACGCGCCGAGCGTGACGGCATCGCCGTGCAACCGTTTCCGCCCTATCAGACGCTGTCAACACAACGTATGACGCCTCGTGAGTTGTCGCGGTTGCGCGACGCCGGGCGCCTCATTGAGACCCTCTATAACCAGGGGCGGTTTCGCGGTTTTCTGCGTCTGCTGGCCCGCTGGGGTTTTGCCGGGAGCCCGGCCCGCATGTACGAATGGCTTGCCGAGGCCTGGCGCCGACGGGGTTTCCCGCTGCATGGCACGAATCCCGAAGGCTGGGCGCGGATGCTGGCCCAGGTGACGGCCGACGTCTCGGTCGAAAGTGCACGTAGACGGGCGTTGCTCGACGTCCTGGCCCATGAACAGCGACTGGCCGCCAAGGTGCCCGCGGGGCCGCTCGGTCCGGCACCCGCCGCCGAGGCGTCGCTGCCTGCCAAACCGCCATACCGGCTGGCCTCGGGGGTGCGTGTGTTTTGGGCCTCGACCGACATTGCGCCCCTGCTCGACGACGCTGCCAATGCCGAACCGGGGCCGACCCCGATGCCCGTCGTCTATCGCTTCGAAACCGATCTGTCGCGGCCCCCGAAGACCGAGTGGTTGCGCGTATCAGCGGCGGAGGCTCTGATCGTCGGCCATCTGGCGTTGGGGTGGTCGGTCGAAGAGGTGACGGCGGTAATGCATAAATATGATGTAAATACAGATGTTCCTGTCGCCGTCGAGCGACTCGAGCGGCTCGAACTGTTGACGGCCGCGACCGCCCGGCACAAAGGGCGGCGGGTCCACGAGCCAGACGAATCCGGAGGTTGACCATGCCGATCTATGTCTATCGCAATCCAGACGGCACGGCAGGTTGCGAGCACTGCCGCGTGTCGTTCGAGGAGTTTCAGTCGTTGCGCGATCCGGTCTTGCAGCAATGTCCGCGCTGTCGGGGGCCGGTGGTGCGCCTGATTACGCCGGTGGTCTCCCAGGAAATGCGCACGACGTCGCAAATCCTCAGCGACGACAATCTGCGCAAACATGGGTTCAAGAAGCTGGTCAACCGGGGGCGCGGCCAGGGGTTCGATGAGGTCGTCTGAAGGATCGGCAAGTCCGGAGCCGGTCTGGCAAGATACCCGGGCCGAAGGACGCGGACCGCAACAACACGAGATTGTCTGCGGAGCGGTGACCGTTCGCTACGAGCGCCGGCTATCGGCGCGTCGCCGCCGGTTGCAGTTGCGGGTGACCCCCGAAGGAACGGTGGTCGTCGAAGCCCCCGCAACGACGTCGGCGGGCGAGATTACCGCGTTCGTCACCCGGCATTGCGGATGGGTCTTGCGCCAACTCGGTCGCCTCTTGATCGAGCGCGAGCGCGACGGCGAACCGCCGTTGACGGCGCCGCGTGCGTACGTGACCGGTGCGGTCGTGCCGTTTCTCGGTGAGCCGCAGCGCCTCGTGGTCGAGGTCACCCCGTTTGCCCGCTCCCGTATCGTTCAGGTCGACGCGACCCTGCGGGTCTCGATTCCCGGGTCGACGCCCGCGGCCGAACGGTCCGCCTACGTGCGCTCGATCCTCGAACAGTGGTTCGTGGCCCAGGCGGGCAAAATCATCGGCGAACGCGTGCAGGCGATCAACGAACGCCTCGGTGCGCGGGTCGCCCGGGTGACCATTAAAGATACGCGCAGCCGGTGGGGCAGTTGCTCGGCCAACGGCAATCTCAACTTCAGTTGGCGCCTCGTGATGGCCCCGACCCATGTTCTCGAGTATCTGGTGGCCCACGAACTGGCGCACCTGCGTCACATGAACCACGGGCCGCGGTTCTGGGAGCAGGTCGCCGCCCTGTGTGTCGAGTGGCGGTCTGCCCGGGTGTGGCTGAAACGGCACGGTCACACCTTGAGACTCTGAGTGGGCAAGCGTCGCGGTTGACACGGTTGGTGGCCGTTTCTATAATGGATCCACCTGCCGCGTGCGGTGCAGGTGGCAGGTTATCCTGAAAGGAAAACGAACAGGAATGCGCATTCCGATTCACCGTGAAGGTTGGCGGTTTGCCGCCGTGGCGGGCCTCGCCGCTGGCGTGGTGTCGCTCGTCAGTCGTCGGCTCGGCAAGCTGTTGTGGGCGTTGACTGCATTTGTGCTCTACTTCTTCCGCGATCCCGAACGCGAGATTCCCCAGGGCCGTGAGCGCGTGGTTTCGCCGGCCGACGGAACCGTGGTGGCGATCGATCGGGTCGATCGGTGCGAGTTCATCGATGGTCCGGCGAAGCGGGTGAGCATCTTTCTGTCGATCTTCGATGTGCATATCAACCGGTCGCCAATTGCCGGTGAGGTCAAGCTGTTGCGTCACCAACCCGGCAAGTTTCTGCCGGCCAACGTCGAAGCGGCGGCGATCGAAAACGAGCAGAACACAATCGGCATTGCCGACGGCGAGTATCGCGTCGTCGTGCGCCAGATCGCCGGCATCATCGCGCGTCGTATCGTCTGCAGTGTCAGCGTCGGCGAACCGTTGGCAAAGGGCGATCGCCTTGGGTTGATCCGGTTCGGTTCGCGCACCGATCTGTACGTGCCGGTCTCGACCGAGATCAGCGTGAGTGTGGGCGACAAGGTTTGTGGGGGCGTCACCATCATGGGGATTCGCGAGTGAGTCTCAAAGGACTGTCGATCCTGCCGAGTGTTTTTACTTCGGCAAACCTGCTGTGCGGCTACATCTCCATCTTGTTCACCGCTCGCGAGGAATACGTCGCCGCGTGTTGGATGATCATCCTGTCGTGGGTGTGTGACGTCCTCGATGGACGCATCGCCCGACTGACCTCGGTCACCTCGAAGTTCGGGGCCGAGCTCGACAGTCTTGCCGATCTGGTCGCGTTCGGTGTGGCGCCCGGCATGCTGGTCTATTACCGCTACATGGGCGAGCGGCCGGTGCTGGGTGCGGCGATCAGTTTCGTCTTTGTCCTGTGTGGAGCTCTGCGGTTGGCTCGGTTCAACATTACGCCGCCGTCCGACAAAGATGTCTTCGAGGGGCTGCCCATCCCGGCCGGGGCGGCCATCTTGTGCTCGCTGACCCTCTACGAGATGCAGTTCTTCAACGAGTTCTTGAAGATGCCCGATGCGGCTGTGCCTTTTGTGGTGCTGATTACCGCCTTCCTCATGGTGAGCAAGGTGCCGTATCCGAGCATGAAGAAGTCGAAGAAGACCGGGCGGCAGCGGTTCATCCTTGCGGCCGGGTTCCTGGTCTGTCTCGTGATTGCGCCGCCGATCGCCCTGTTCCTGATCTCGTGGGGCTACGCCTGCTACGGCCTGTTCGTCGCGATCTTGCAGATGTTCATGTCGTTGTGGCGTCGGGTGCGGCCGCCCCGGACCATCGACGCCGTTCCACCGGCGCCGCCCACCGCCTGACCCTGCTTTTTCCGGCGGCGGGTTGTGTGCGGTAGGAGCAATACAACGTGAATAAATCAGCGGTGCTCGCGTTTCGCCGTCATTTTTCCGCTTACGACCGCCAGGTGTTTCTGGCCCACTGCGCCCAATCGCCGCTGTCTGATGTGGCGCGGGCTGCGGTTGATGCGCTGCTTGACGACTATGTGACCTCGGGCGGCGTGAAGTTTGCCGCGCATCTCGAGGTGGTGGCGCGGGCGCGGGTCGGCGTGGCGCGGTTGCTCGGCGGCGACAGCGCCGATGTCGCGTTCATCAAGAATACCTCGGATGGTGCCTTGTTGGCGGCCGACCTGCTGCCGTTGCAGGCCGGCGACGTGGTCCTCGTTGCCGACTGTGAGTTCCCGGCCAACGTCATTCCCTTCGATTTGCTGACGTCGCGGGGTGTGAGCGTCTGCCGGGTGCCGACCCCCGACCATCGCCCCGACATGGCGCGGTTCGACGAGGCGCGCGCGGGTCGCCGGGGCCTCGTCGCCCTGGACCGCGAGCTCCGCCGGCTGGCCCTTGCCTGCCAGCTCGGCGACCGCGAAGCGCAGGCCCTCCACGGCCTGCGCTTGGGCGTCGGCGGCCACCTCGAGCGCTTCAGCGATGCGCTGGCGCTTGCGCGCCAGCTCCTCGGACTCGCGCTCGTCCTTGGTCTTGATGACCTCGTGCAGCTCTTCGCGCCAGGTGCTCACGATTTCAACCTCGGGCCGTCGATCAGTTGCCGCCCTTCTTGTCTTTGTCCTTCTTGAGCTTCGCGAGATCCTCGTGCTCGGCCAGCCGCGGGTTCATCAGCTCGTGGAAGGCCTTCTTCGCGAGCGTGCCGGCCTCGCCCTGCTCGTGACGCAGCGCCATGAGCACGCCTTGCTCCTTCATGAACTTGAGCGTCCG
>CAZADH010000046.1:17151-27658 GCA_964483805.1 uncultured bacterium | reverse complement strand
CCGCCGCACTCGCGTGTGCGGCGGGTCTTGCTTTTCTTGAAAAGGAATCCCAACCGATGAGACCCCGTATTCTTGTGTTTATATTGTGTTTATTCCTCACGCCCGTCTTCGCGGGTGAGCCACGCCCGACGACCGGCGCAACTCCCTCGAACCTGCCGGCACCGGTTTCGGCAGCCACGGCGGCGGTCTCTACCGCAACGGCCCCGGCCGTACCGGCGGTCCCGCCTACGGCTTCGGCACCGGTGGTGGCCCCGCTCGACCTCGATCCCACCCCTGTCGAAATACCGTCCACCCGCGCCGCCTACCTCGGCACCATCGGCACCAGTTCCCGATTCCTGCTGACCCTCGACGGTGACGAGAAGAAACTCGCCGGCACCCTCCGGTATCTTAAGACCGGCGGCGAACTGCTGATCGAAGGCGGTTGCGACAAGAAGCGGCAGTTCCGACTCACCGAAAGCGTGGTCACCGACTCGCGCAAAAACCCAGACCAGAAGCGGGTCACCGGCCTCCTGATCGGTCAGTTCAGTCCCGATCGCTCGTCCGCCACCGGGTCATGGCAATCGCCCGACCATAAGCGGACGCTGGCGCTGACCATGCACCGCGCCGCGGTGTACAAGACGATCAAGAGCAAGGTGCCCGCGACCATTACCTACCCGCAGTTCGTCGATCCGGAGCTGGTTCATTTCAATCCCCTCATCCGCTCGGCGACGCACGAAACGTATCCCACTATCGCCGAGAACGTGGCCACCAACATCCGCGACTTTCCCGACGACGCCACCGCGACCCTCGAACTGCGCAACGCCATCAACAGCGAGCGCACCGTCGACGTCGTCTATGTCGATTCCACCCTGTTGAACCTCTTCGCCACCGAGCAGAACTACATGGGTGGCGCCCACGGCATGACAAGTTTCGCGGCGCTGACGCTCGGCGCCAACCCCGCCCCGGCCGGCACGCCGCCCGAAGACCGTGCCGTTCGCGTTTTGCGGGCGACCGACCTGTTTGGTCGCGACCCCGAAACCTACGCAGCGATTTCGCAATATCTCGTGGCCGACCTCCGGCGCCAGGAGGCCAGCTCGGTGGTTAATGGCTCGATCGGCAGCTTCACCGCCGACCTGATGGCGGGAAAGTGTTGTGTGTCGCTCACCGGCGCGGCGCTGATCTACCATTTCGAGCCCTACTGCGTCGGTTGCTACGCCGAAGGCTCGTTCGCGGTGAGCGTGCCTTACCGCGTATTTACAAAGACCCTGCCCGCGACCAGTCCGCTGCAGCGGTTCATCGCCAAGTAAAGAGCCAGCCCCGCAAACCCCTGTTCTGTTGGCCCTTTGCGCACGCCCATCGTCGGGGTTGCTTGTGTGGTTGAAAAGGGTTATCTTGGGGCCGCGCCCACCCACGGGTGCATCCACGGGAGCAACGACACCATGACGACCAGCGGCTCGACGGATCCTGTCTCGCCCTGGTCGTCGTTTTGTCTGAACGCACCCGACCGGAAATCCCCACCACGAAGGAGTTAACCATGGAACAGGATCTGTTGCTGATGACCCCGGGCCCGGTGGCCCTGTCGTCCGAAGTGCTCGCCGCGGGCGCCCGACCACTGCAGCACCACCGCACGCGCGACTTCGCCCCGATTTACTCCGATTGCGTGGCGCGGCTCAAACAGATCCTCAAAACCAGCGGCAAACTCTATCTCACCCACAGTTCCGGCACGGGGGTCATGGAGACCGCCATCGCCAACTTCTTCAACGCCGGCGAGACGGTGCTCACGGTCGAGACCGGTGCTTTTGGCGAGCGGTTCACCCAGATCGCCAAGGCGTTCAAGCTCGAGGTCATGCCGCTGACCTACCCCTGGGGCAAGCGCGCCCGGGTCGACGACATCGTCAAGCTGCTCCAGCAGCACCCGCAGATCAAAGGCGTCACCGTCACCTTCAACGAGACCTCGACCGGCGTCCACAACGACATCGCGGCCATCGGCGCGGCGATCGCGAAAACACGCGACGATGTGCTGTTCATTACCGACGGGGTGTCGGGCATTGGTGCCTTGCCCTTCGCCATGGACGACTGGAACGTCGACGTTGCGGTCACGGCCAGTCAGAAGGGCCTGCTGGCGCCTCCGGGCGTCGGCGTCATCGCGCTTTCGGCCAAGGCTTACGCCAAAATGCAGAAGGTCGATTGCCACGGCTATTACTTCGACCTGAAGCACTACGAAAAAAACCAGATCCTCGACATTCCATCCTATCCCTGGACCCCCTGCATCACGGCGACCACGTCGCTGCACGAAGCGCTCAAATACATCGAGCGACAGGGCCTCGACAATCTCATCGCACATTACCGCATGCTTGCCGACGGCCTGCGCGCGGCGCTCGATGCCCTCGGCCTGACCGTCTTCACCGATGCCGACGCGCGCTCAAACGTGCTCACCGTCATCAACACCCCTGCCGGTGTGCATCCGAGCAAGATCGTGCAGCCGATCCGGCAGAAATACAACGTATTGATTGCCGGCGGCCAGGGGCAGATTGCCGAAAAGGTCTTCCGCATTGCCACGATCGGCGCCATCGGTGAACGCGAAATGATCGCCACCATCGGTTTGCTCGAGGTCGTCCTGACCCGGTTGGGCGTCATCCGCGAGCCGGGCGCCGGAACCAAGGCCCTGCTGCAACACTTCGTCAAGCAAGCCTGATGCCCACCGACATCGAGATCGCCAACGCCGCACAGTTGTTGCCGATCAACCAGGTCGCCGCCGGTCTGGCGCTGACGGCCGACGAATACGAGCCGTACGGGCCGCACATCGCCAAGATTCCGCTGGCGGCGCTGAAGTGTCGCGCCCACCGGCCCGACGGACGACTCGTTCTCGTCACGGCGATGACGCCGACCCCGGCCGGCGAAGGCAAGACCACGACGACGGTGGGCCTCTGCGACGCGCTGGCCGCCCTCGGCAAGAAGGCCATGGTCTGCCTGCGCGAACCCTCGATGGGCCCGTGCTTCGGCGTCAAAGGCGGTGCTGCTGGCGGCGGGCGGGCGATGGTCGTGCCGATGGACGCCATCAATCTGCATTTCACCGGTGATCTGCACGCCGTCGGGGCCGCGCACAATCTGCTCGCCGCGTTGCTCGACAACCATCTGCACCAGGGCAACGCGCTGGGGCTCGACCCCCGCAAGATCACCTTGCGCCGGGTGCTCGACATGAACGACCGTGCCCTGCGCAGCCTGGTGATCGGCCTGGGTGGCCCCGCCAGCGGTGTTCCGCGCGAGTCGGGGTTCGACATCACGGTGAGTTCCGAGGTGATGGCGTGCCTGTGCCTGGCCGACGGCCTGACCGATCTCAAGCGCCGGCTTGGCAACATCCTCGTCGGCATGACCACGGCCAACAAACCGATCTACGCCCGTGATCTCGGCGCCCACGGAGCGATGGCCGCCATCCTGAAAGATGCGATCAAGCCCAACCTCGTGCAGACGCTGGCCCACACACCGGCCCTCGTGCACGGGGGTCCGTTCGCCAACATCGCCCACGGCTGCAACAGTCTCCTGGCGACGCGCCTGGCCCTCAAACTGGCCGATATCGTCGTCACCGAAGCCGGTTTCGCCACCGATCTGGGCGCCGAGAAGTTCTTCGACATCAAGTGCCGCGTGGGCGGCCTCAAACCCGGGGCGGTGGTTCTCGTGGCCACGGTGCGCGCCCTCAAGTACCATGGCGGCGTGCCCAAGGCCGACCTGGCCAACCCGGCGCCACACGCTCTGGCGGCCGGGTTCCACAACGTCGAAAAGCACATCGAGAACATCCGCGCCTTCGGGTTGCCGCTGGTGGTCGCGGTCAACCGGTTTGCCTCCGACACCCAGGCCGAAATCGACTGGGTTCTCGATGCTGTCCGACAAAAAGGGGTACCCACCGAGCTGTCGACCGTGCACGAAAAAGGGGCCGAGGGCGGCGCCGATCTGGCCCGCTGCGTGCTCGGCCTGCTCGGTCGCGAAGACACCCGCTTCGATTACCTCTATCCGCTCGAGATGCCGTTGATCGAGAAAATGAACGTTGTTGCACGTTGTATGTATGGCGCCGACGGTGTCGATCTGCTCAAATCGGCCCGGCAGCAAATCGAACAGTTCGAGGCCCTCGGCTTCAAGAACCTGCCCATCTGTATGGCCAAGACCCAGCATTCGCTGTCGGACAACGCCGGGTTGCTCGGCCGTCCCCACGGATTCAAGATCACCATCAAGAACGTGCGACTCTGCGCCGGCGCCGGCTTTCTCGTGGCCGAAGCCGGCGACATCATGACCATGCCGGGGTTGCCCAAAGAACCGGCGGCCTCACGCATCGACGTCGACGACGACGGTCACATCACCGGGCTGTTCTGAGATGCCAAACATGTAAATACTTTTGGTGCGATGACCGCCATGCCGACCGAGCTCCGGTCGCCGTGAGTGGCCCTGACCAGCGCATACAATCATCATCGCGACAAGGAGAGTGCCAAGAATGAAGAAGACCCCGCTTTATGACGTGCACGAACGGCTCGAGGGCCGCATCATCGAGTTCGGTGGTTGGATGATGCCGGTTCAGTACACCTCGATCATCGAGGAACACAAGGCCGTCCGCACCAAGGCCGGACTGTTCGATCTGTTCCACATGGCCGAGTTCTGGTTGACCGGGCCGGACGCCCTCAAAAACGTGCAGAAGATCGTATGTCAGGACGCCGAAGCCCTGTCCGATCGCCAGATCGCCTACACCCCGATGTGTCGCCCCGACGGCACGATCGTCGACGATCTGCTCGTCTACCGCTTCAATCGCGATCGTTTCCTGTTGGTGGTGAATGCGGCCAACGCCGCCAAAGACTTTGCCTGGATCAAGAGCCAGCTCGCCGGCAAGGTCGAGTTCGTCGACAAGGCCGACCAGACCGGCCTGATCGCGATCCAGGGTCCGCAGGCACAGGTCATTCTCCAGAAACTCACCCGCCAGAACCTCAAGGCCATCAAGTTCTATTGGTTCACGACCGGGTTCGTCGACGGCGTCGACTGCATTATCAGTCGCACCGGCTACACCGGCGAAGATGGTTTCGAACTGTATTTCGATGCGCAATACTGCGTAAAGATCTGGGACGCCCTCATGGCGGCCGGCAAAGACGCGGGCATTGCCCCCATCGGCCTGGGCGCCCGCGACACCCTGCGCTTCGAGGCGCGTCTGATGCTCTACGGCAACGACATCCACGACCAGACCAACCCGATCGAGGCGAATCTCGATTGGACGGTCAAGTTCGCCAAGGGTCCGTTCAACGGCAGCGACGTCCTGCGTAAGCAGCAACAGGAAGGCGTGAAGAAGACGCTGGTCGGCTTCGAGATGCCCGGCAAGGGCCCGGCCCCGCGCCACGGCTACAAAATCATGAAAGACGGCAAACAGGTCGGCGAAGTCACCTCGGGCACCATGTCGCCAACCTTGCAGAAGAACCTTGGGCTGGGGTATGTTCCCCCTGAACTGAAGGCCATCGGCTCGACGTTCGAGATCGAGATCCGCGGCAAGAACTACCCCGCGGTTGTCGTCGAAACACCGTTCTACAAAAGGGAGACGAAGGCATGACCACGCAACTGCCCCTCAATCGCGTCGACCCCGACATCGCGACGATTCTCGAACGCGAACGGCGCCGACAGATGAGCCAGATCGAGCTCATCGCTTCTGAGAATTTTGTCTCGGAGGCGGTGCTCACCGCACTGGGCTCGGTGCTCACCAACAAATACGCCGAGGGGTATCCCGAGAAGCGTTACTACGGTGGTTGCGAAGTCGTCGACACCGCCGAGAATCTCGCACGCGATCGCGCCAAGCAGTTGTTCGGCGCCGAGCACGCCAACGTGCAACCCCACTCGGGCAGCCAGGCCAACCTGGCTGTCTACATGGCCGTGATGAAACCCGGCGATACCTTCCTGGGCATGAATCTGTCGCATGGCGGCCACCTCACCCACGGCAGCCCGGTCAACTTCTCGGGCCTGCTTTACAAAGTGGTACCGTACGGCGTCGACGAGAAGAGCGAGCGCATCGATTACGACATGGTCGAGAAACTCGCGCTCGAGCACAAGCCCAAGATGATCGTCGCCGGCGCCTCGGCTTATCCGCGCATCATCGATTTCCCGCGACTCCGCGCCATCGCCGACAAGGTGCAGGCCAAGCTCTGTGTCGACATGGCCCACATCGCCGGCCTGGTCGCCGCCAAGCTTCATCCGAGCCCGGTGCCCTACGCCGATTTCGTCACTTCGACCACCCACAAGACGCTGCGCGGGCCCCGCGGTGGCCTGATTCTCTGCCGCGAGGAGTACGCCAAGATCATCGACAAGACGATCTTCCCCGGGATCCAGGGCGGTCCGTTGATGCACGTCATCGCCGCCAAGGCCGTGGCCTTCAAAGAAGCCCTCGACCCGAGTTTCAATGAGTACCAGCAGCGGGTGCTGCAAAACGCCCAAGCCCTCGCCGAGGGCCTGATGAAACATGGCTTCCGCCTGGTTTCCGGCGGCACCGACAACCATCTGATGCTCGTCGATCTGCGCAGCAAGAAGATCACCGGCAAGGTGGCCGAGAAGGCCCTCGATCGCGCCGGTATCACGGCCAACAAGAACACCATTCCCGGCGATCCGGAATCCCCTTTCGTCACCTCGGGTCTGCGCCTGGGTGCCCCCGCGGTCACGACCCGTGGCTTCACGCCGGAAGCGATGACCGAGGTGGCAGGACTGATCGACCGCGTCGTCACCAATCCCGAGAGCGAGTCGGTGATTGCCGAAGTGCGCGCGGCCGTGGGGCGCATCTGCGACCGCTTCCCGTTCTACGGACTCTGAAGGCAGCATACTTCATAAATACTTAGTATTGTTTTCTTCGACACCAATCGGTGCCGATCCAAGACGGAGCGGTTGCACGCTTCGCCAGGTCTCGAAAGGAGCCGCAAGCACATGAATCCGAAGGATCTCAAATACACCGAGTCGCACGAGTGGGTGAAGGTCACGGGCAAGATCGCCCGCATCGGCATTTCGCAGTACGCCCAACAACAGTTGGGTGACATCGTTTACGTCGAGTTGCCCAGTGTCGGCGCCAAGCTGAGTCCGAAAGGCCAGATCGGCGTCGTCGAGTCGGTCAAGACGGTTTCCGACGTCTACAGCCCGGTCGGCGGCACTGTTACCGCCACCAATGGCAAACTCGCCAGCGATCCGGCTCTGGTCAACCAAGACCCGTATGGCGATGGCTGGATCGTCGAGATCGAGATGGATGCCCCCGCCGATGTGAACAACCTGCTCGACGCCGCCGCCTACGAGAAGCACTGCGCCGAACACGGTCACTGAGGCCTGCCCATGACCCGTTACATCCCACATACCCCAGGCGAAATCAGCCAGATGTTGGCCACCATCGGGGTCAAAAGCGTCGATGATCTGTTCGCCGACATCCCGGCGGCGGTCAAGCAAACCGATCCCATCAACCTGCCCGCAGGCTTGAGCGAACCCGAAGTCGTGCGCCACATGCACGACCTCGCGGGCATGAACGACACCACCGCCGATCTCATCTGCTTCCTCGGCGCTGGCGCTTACGACCACTACATCCCGACCGCCGTCCACCATCTCGTCAGCCGCGGTGAGTTTCTGACCTCGTACACCCCGTATCAGCCCGAGGTGTCGCAAGGCACGCTGCAGGCGATCTACGAGTTTCAGAGCCTCATGTGCGCGCTCACCGGCATGGATCAAGCCAACGCATCCATGTACGAGGGCGCCACCGCGCTCGCGGAAGGCGCCCTGATCGCCGTGTCGCAGACCCAGCGTCACAAGCTCTTGATCAGCCGCGCCGTGCACCCCGAGTACCGCGAGGTTCTCGCAACGCTGGTGCAACACCTCGGCATCAAGTGCGTCACCATCGGGGTCGAAGACGGCGTGACCGATGGCGCCGCCCTGGCCGCCGCGCTCGACCAGACGGTGGCCGGCGTGGTCGTGCAGTATCCCAACTTCTTCGGCTGCATTGAAGACCTCGAACTGATCTGCGCCAAATGCCGCGAAGTCGGTGCCCTCTCGGTCGTCGCCAGTTACCCGGTGGCCCTCGGTTTGCTCAAACCACCGGGCGCGTTCGGAGCCGATGTCGTCGCTGGCGAAGGCCAGTGCCTCGGATCGCCGTTAGCGTTCGGCGGGCCGTATCTCGGCTTCCTCGCGGCCCGTGAGTGTTACATCCGCAAGATGCCCGGTCGCATCGCCGGCCGCACCCTCGATTGCCGCGGCCAGAACGGGTTTGTCCTCACGCTCCAGACACGCGAACAGCACATCCGCCGCGAAAAGGCCACCAGCAACATCTGCTCGAATGAGGCGCTGCTTGCCCTGACCGCGACCGTACACCTTGCCACGCTCGGTGCCGCGGGGCTTCGTGCGGTCAGCCAGCAGTGTCTGCAAAAGGCCCACCATCTCAAGACCCTGCTGGCTGAGGTGCCGGGCGTGTCGATTCCGTTCACCGCCTCCTTCTTCAACGAGTTCGTGGTCAAAATCCCTGGGGCAAAGAAGGTCATCAAGAAGCTTGCCGATCAGGGCGTTCTCGGCGGACTGCCGCTCGAGGACCGCTATCCCGAATTGAAAGACTGCGTCCTCGTCGCCGTCACCGAAAAGCGCACGGCCGAAGAGATGCATCTGTTCGCGGAGTTGCTGAAAGGACTGCTTGCATGACCACCGAACCCCTGCTGTTCGAACTTGCCACCGAAGGTTGCCAGGGCTGGCTGCCCCCAGCCGTTGACGTGCCCGCCAAAGACGTTGCCGACCTCATCCCGGCCCGTTTTCTGCGCACCGAGCTGCCGCTGCCGACGCTGGCCGAAGTTGATGTCGTCCGCCATTTCACCCGCCTGTCGCGGCTGAACCACTCGGTCGATGTCGGGTTCTATCCGCTCGGCAGTTGCACGATGAAATACAACCCCAAGGTCAATGAAGACTGCGCAGCGCTGCCCGGCTTCACCGCCGTGCATCCGTATCAACCCGAAGAGACGATTCAGGGCACCCTCGCGCTGCACCATCATCTCGAGCAGGCGTTGTCGGCGATCACCGGCATGGACGCGTTCTCGCTTGCACCCGCTGCGGGCGCGCACGGCGAACTGACCGGCCTGATGATCATCAAGGCCTACCACGACAAGAAAAAAAGCAAGAAGACCAAGATTCTCATTCCGGATTCGGGACACGGCACCAATCCGGCTTCCGCGGCCCTCTGCGGTTACGAGGTCGTGACCATCCCTTCCGACGCCCAAGGATGCGTCGACCTCGAGAAGCTGAAGGCGGCGATCTCTCCCGACGTCGCGGGCCTGATGCTGACGAACCCCAACACGGTGGGCCTGTTCGATGTCAACATCACCGAGATTGCGCGTTTGGTGCACGAAGTCGATGGCCTGCTGTATTACGACGGCGCCAACCTGAACGCCATCATGGGGTGGTGCCGGCCCGGTGACACCGGGTTCGACGTCATGCACGTCAACCTGCACAAGACCTTCTCGACGCCGCACGGCGGCGGCGGCCCCGGCGCCGGCCCGGTCGGCGTCAAGAAACACCTCATCGATTTCCTGCCGGTACCGCGGGTCGTCTTCGACGGCAAGAAATACAAAATGTTGCACAAGTGCAAGAGTTCGATCGGCCGGGTGCGCAGCTTTGCCGGCAGCTTCCTGGTTCTGGTGCGCGCCATGACCTACATCGTCTCGCTGGGTGGCCCTGGGTTGCGCGAGGCCTCGACCATGGCCGTTCTCAACGCCAATTACCTGATGCAGCAGCTCAAGAAACAGTTCCTGCTGCCATTCGACCGCACCTGCAAACACGAGTTCGTGCTGTCGGGCAAATGGCAGGCGGCCAAGGGCGTCAAGACCCTCGATATGGCCAAACGCATCCTCGATCACGGCATGCACGCACCCACGGTGTATTTCCCCTTGATCGTCGAAGAGGCGATGATGATCGAGCCGACCGAGACCGAGAGCAAGAAAACCCTCGACGCGTTCGTTCGGGTCATGCTCTCGATCGCCGATGAGGCCGAGAAAGACCCGGCGAAGTTCAAGGCGGCGCCGACCACGACGCCGGTGGGCCGGCTCGACGAGGCTCTGGCCGCCCGCAAACCCGATGTGAACTACTTCAAGGGTCGCGTGTATCGTTAGGTGTTTTGGGGCGGCCGCGATCGCCACGGCGTTCCTGCCCTAAATAAGTTGTATTACATCGTGAACACCATTAAACATCGGGGGCCCTCGTGCCCCCGAGGTTTCGAGTCAAACGCCCCCTCGACGACCACAGCGAAAAACAAGTGAGCCACCCGACCATGTCCGACCACCCGACGACACCGATCGACCTGCCCAGCCACGTCCGCCAGCTACTGGCCGACCTGCTTCACGATCTGCATTTGCCGACGGGAACTCCCGTATGGCTCGTCGGGGGTGCCGTGCGCGACATCCTGCTGGGCCGGACCCAGGTCATCGATCTCGATCTCGCCGTGCCCATCGATCCGATTCCGGCGGCCAGGATCTGCTCGAAACGCCAGGGTTCCGGGTTTGTCGCCCTC
>CAZADH010000046.1:0-17141 GCA_964483805.1 uncultured bacterium | reverse complement strand
GCCCTCGATGAGGAGCGGCGGGTGGCCCGTATCATTCGCACCATCGATGGCCGCCACTTCAACTTCGACCTCGCCCAGTTACGAGCCGCCGATCTCGAGGGCGACCTGCGCGGGCGCGACTTCACCTGCAACGCCATGGCGGTACCGCTCGCGGGTCTGACGCCGCACGACACGACCGCCCTGCCGCTCATCGACCCGCTCGGAGGCCGCGAGCATTTGCTCCGGCGGGAACTGCACCCATGTTCCGACCTGCTGTTCGTCGATGACCCGGTGCGCATTATGCGGGCATTCCGCTTCGGCGCCCAACTCGAGGCCACGTTGTCACCCGTACTGCAACAACTCATGCAGCGCGATTGTGCCCGTCTGGCCACGGTCAGCGGCGAACGCATCCGCGACGAGTTCCTCAAGGTGCTCGCCCTGCCGGCCAGTGCTCACTGGGTTCGGCAACTCGATGCCTCCGGCGCCCTCGTCCATGTCTTGCCCGAACTGGTCGCCTGTCATGGCGTCGAGCAGAACGAGTGGCATCACCTCGACGTCTTCGACCACATTCTCGAGACGCTCACACAGCTCGAGCACTTGATCCAGGCGGCCATACCTGTCACCGGTTGGCCACAGTTCGTCGAGTATCTCGCCCAGCCGATCGCTGCCGACCGCAGTTTCGCCACCCTGCTCAAATTGGGCTGCCTGCTACACGACGTCGGCAAACCTGCGTGTCGGCGGGTAGATCCGGGCACCGGCAAAGTGGTCTTCCACGGTCACGAAATGACCGGAAGCCAGCAAACACAGCAAGCCGCACTGCGCCTCAAACTCTCCGTCGATGAGTCTCGCTTCCTTTGTGGTCTGGTCAAGAATCACATGCGCCCCGGTGTTCTGGTGCAGGAAGGCCTCACCGAACGACGGCTCTTCAAGTATTACACCGAGACCGGTCGCGACGGCGTCGGCTTCGCCGTCCTCTCGCTGGCCGACCGATTGGCGGCCCAGGGACCAAACATCACAGCCGATGAGCTCGAAAAATTCCGGGCCGGCATCATCGAACTGATCAACTCATTTTACGGGCAAAGCCGGCGGCGCGAAGCCCGACCGTTGCTGTCGGGCGATGATCTGATTCACGTCCTGCGCCTCGAGCCTAGCCCGTTGTTCAAACACCTGCTGGCAGCGCTGAAAGAGGCCCAGTTTCTGGGCGAAGTGACCGACCGGACCACCGCCCTCGACTGGGCCCGCAACTGGTTGTTCAAGAACAAGCCCGCTGCGGATTGATCGACACCGGCAGACCCCACGAATCTGCCGGCATTACACCCGGCGGTCGCGCAAGGTCGCCACCGCATCAGCCTTGCCATCAAGATTGCCGCGGCGCCTCATCCCCCAACCCCGGGCTGCCGCCAAGAATGGCGGTGCTTTGGGCAGCGCAAGCAATCCGTACGCTCACGGCTCGCAGCCGAGCTGCGCCGCGATCTCGACCCAGGGTTGCCGGGTCTTCACCGCGTTCTCGATCAATTTGGTGAATTGACAAGGCCCGAGCAACATGGCTCCGGTCACCCGGCTGTCTTCGACCACGACCTTGTGGTAAATGCAGTCTTCGGGCCGATTGGCCAGCACCGCCACCCAACCGGCATCGCCAGCGGACTGCCCAAAACGACCGTCCGGGTCGGCGTTGCCCATGGTCAGCAGATCGATGCCCGAAACCTTGAGACGAAAACTCTCGGGGGGTTCGCTGAAAGCGCCCCCTTTGCCGGCCACGACCTCGCCCACACGTTTGCCCCAATGGCGGGCCGCCAACCACGTTCCCCACATCTTGCCTTTGTATTGCACCAGGTCGCCGGCCGCAAAAATCTGCGCCACCGAGGTTCTGCCGCCGTCATCGATGGTGACGCCGCGCTCGCAGGCGGCGCCGGCCTGTTTCGCCAACTCGGTTCGCGCGGCGATTCCCGCTGAGATCACAAACAGGTCGCCCTCGAGCACCCCCGCACCGGCGACTTCCAGGCCACGCGCCTGTCCCTCGCCAACGAAGCGCTGTCCCTTGATGCCGAGCTGGAAACGCAAACCCTGTTTTTCGAGCGCACGCTGAAGAGTTGCGGCCGCCTGTGCGTCCAACTGGCGTGGCAACAGGCGCGGAAACCCCTCGGCCACCTCGACGGCCAACCCCAGCTTGGCCAGGTGCCAGGCCGCTTCGAGACCGAGCAAGCCCCCCCCCAGACAGACGGCACGCTTCGACCGCAGAGCAATATCGCGTATTGCCATGGCGTCTTGCGTCGTGCGCAGGCAGAAGATCCCTCTCAGATCGCGAGCCCCAGGCAAAGGCGGGATGCAGCTCTGAGCGCCGGTCGCCAGGATGAGCGAGCTGTACGACAATCGGGACCCATCACTCAACCCCACCGTTGCGGCGTTGGCATCAACCGTCTCGACGCGAACATGGGTCTTCACCCCGATCTGTTTTTCGACATACTTCGCCGGATCGACCACCGCCAGCTTCTCGGGAACGATCGCCCCGGAAACGACCTCGGGCAAACGCGTGCGGTAATAGGCGCCCACAGGCTCGTCGCCAACCAGCGTGATCTCGCCGCCGTACCCCGCATCGCGCAGGCTGAACGCGGCCGTCGAACCGGCAATGCCATGACCCACGATAACCACATGCTCTTTCGCCATGAGTGAGTTGCTCCTATGAGGTTTCCGTCGCGCCTGTGGCGACCGGACATTTTCCAGAGTGCAAATCTATCACAACAACCCACGACCTGCTCTGGTCGTTAAATGCCCGAGCGCCCGGGCAAGAACCCCGGGCGCTCGGTATACGAACTGTTCGAGCGGAAGTTACTTGGTCATCGACTGGCGGGCACGATTGCGCAGTTCCATCGCCTCTTTGTATTCGCGCATCACACCGTCGCGGTCACCCACACCACTCGTAACATACTTGGTGTAGGCTTCGTAGGCACGCTGGAACCGGGCCTCAGCAGCCTGCAAATCGATCGCACCGGCACCGGTGGTCGGCGTGGTTGCCGCAGGTGCACCCACCGCGGGAGTCGTCCCGACCGGAGCGGCACCACTGACCGCAACCTGGCTACCCGGCAACGTGATACCGTCGTCGTCGCCGATGGTGATCGGACCATCGCTGTTCGGCGGCAGAACCGGGTTCATGTCGTATTCACCGGGGGTGATGACGATGCCGTCTTCGGGCATGACCGTGTAATCACCAGGCTTGCCAGGCTGACCGGGTTTCGGATTGTTCTTCTTGTGCTTGCGATACAGGTAGTAACCGATGGCCACCGCGGCCACGATGATCAAGGCGGGGATGAACAACGGGCTGCAGACGATACCGGCGATCCAGCCGGCCACGGCACCCACGCCGGCGGCAATTGCGCCACCGATCGCGCCCAGGACACCAACGATCGCACCGCCGGCGGCCGCAAGACCACCCACGATGGCGGTACCGATACCGGCAATACCACCGGCGGCACCGATAGCGCTGGCCACGGCAGGGGCGGCCAGAACGATGCCCGCACCAGCGGCGGCGCCAATGCCGGCACCAACCAGAACGCTCTTCTTATCGAGCGCGCGCGCCGGAGCTGGGTTGAAGATCGTGAAGTCGCACACCAGCGCCAGCGCCAGCAGCAGACACACCGGGGACATCAACAGTTTATTCCGCTTGAACATGGCTCCACTCCTTATCTCATCGGGTGTTGGCCGGTACACTCGCCAAATTTGATTTAATTCTAACAACCGTTCGCGAGACCGTCAAGAGAACCACTGTGGACGCGAACCGAGCGTTACCGCATACCAATCTGGACACGATTATAGCGAACGAAGTGGCACCCCCGTAAGGGGGCAAACGAAAAACAATGTACCCCGTGCCAATACCTTCGCTCGCGCGGTCGCCCGAGGCTCTGCGCGTTGCGTGCCATCGGCGCGCTGGGCAGCTTCGCGGGCCGTTCGCCGGTTTCGTTGGACTTCATTCCCTCGATTCGCTATACTTTTTCGCGAGTCTGCTGCGATTTCGTGAAAGACAGCCTGATCGCCAACATGTTGCCATGATCGAAGAAATCATCATTAGCCTGCAGGACAAGCTGCGGTCGACCGACTATCTCGACAACGAGACGGCGATCGACAAGTTTGCCGCCCTGCTGCAATCGCAGAACACCGAGAAACAGCGCAAGATCATCAGCACCATCTTGCCAATGGCGCTGTCATCGAAGTTCGAGTCGATTCAGAAGAAGACCGTGCAGGTCGCCTCGAACTACCCCACCGTTCTCAAAGACATCCTGCCGGCGTTGCGGCTGTCGACCCATAATCAGGTGCGCTTCTGGGCCATCTTCATGATGGTCGAGTTGAAGTTCCTCGAAAAGCCAGCTCTGGTCGATCTTGTCAACAGCAAGGAACCCGACGAGATCCGCAAATACGTCCTCGAAGTCTTGGCCAAAACGGCAGACAAAGACATCGTCACGCTCCTGCTCAACAAGATTTCCGACCCGAGCTGGATCATCCGCAAGCAGGCCAAGCGGCTCCTGATCGACCAGGGCAACTCGATTTACGAGCACATCAAAGAGTTCTTCATGACGTGCCCGAGTCGCCAGAAATACGACTGTATCAAGCTCATTCCGCTGATCCTCAAAGAGAAAGCGCTCGTGCTGTTCCAGAAGATGCTCGAAATGGACCGCGCCGGCGCCATCAAGCCGTACATTGCCGCCGGCCTGGGTGAGATCCGCAACGAACAGGCGTTGGCCATTCTTCTGCAACTCCTGCAAGACCCCTCCTGGTTGACCCGCGAGGAAGCAATCAAGTCGCTGGCCAACTGGGGCGAAGAAGCAGTTCGCCAGGCATGGGCGATATTCCCGACGGCAACGCAGGAAACCCGCATTTCTCTGATGCATTTGATCGGTCGGGTGCTGGGCATCAAGACCCACGACCAGGTGGCCCACTTCTTCCAGCAGCTCAATGCTGAAGCGAAATACTTCATGTTGACCGCCATGTCCCAGGTCCAGGATCCGGCCATCGTCCCCTACATGATCAACTATCTGAAAGACGAGTCGGTCTTCATCCAAGACCTGACCATCAAGATCATGTCGAGCCTCGGTGTCCACGCCCTCGATCACCTGCTCACGTATCTCGACGCCGAAGACGAGGGCGTCATTCTGCCCATTCTCAAGGTCATCGGCGAAATTGGCTCGAAAGATGGCCTGCGCCCGCTGTTGTTCCTGATCGACAACAACAAGAACACCCTGATCCGCACCTGCGCCATCGAGGCGATCACGAAGTTGCAGAAATTCGACCTGATCGCCGGCTTGCTGCTGCTCAAGCTCGACGATCCCGATATGTCGATCCGGCACACGATCGTCGAGAATCTCTCGAAGCACCCGCGCGAGGCATTTCTCAAAGACCTGATCCTTGCCTGCATGGACCGGAGCGCCAACGTATCGTGGTGGGCTCGCGAAATTCTGCGCCGCCGCAACTACCCGGGAATCCCGTCCTTCCTGCAGTTCCACGAAGCCTGCACCGATTTCGAAAAAGACAAGATGATGTCGATGGTCAGCAAGCTGAGCAACGACCAGATCGATGCCGTGTTGAAGCACGAGAAGATCACTTTCGAATCGTTGCAACCAGAGAATGTCGAGACCAAGGTTCTCAAACGGAAATACAACAAAGAGAACGTCACCGACATCAAAGAGCTTCTCTATTACTTGCAAGAAGAAGGCGGTTCCGATCTACATCTGAACATCGGGCTGCCACCCAGCATTCGCATCCACGGCGAACTGGTCCGCACGACGTTCGAGAATATTACTCCTGAAAAAAGTCGTTACCTGATTTTCTCGTTGATGAACGACGCGCAAAAAGAAACCTTCAGCAAGGTCATGGAGCTCGATTTCTCGATCGAGATTTCTGATTGCGCACGCTTTCGCGTCAATGTATTCATGCAGAAAAACGGCGTCAGCGCCGTCTTTCGTATCATTCCGAACACGATCCCGACTTTTGAAGCGCTGTCTCTCGATCGTCAGGCCATGGAGAAGATCTGCAATCAGAGATCGGGCCTGATCCTGGTCACGGGCGCCACCGGCTCGGGCAAATCGACGACGCTCGCCGCGATGATCGATCACATCAATCGCACCCGCTACGATCACATCATCACCATTGAAGACCCGATCGAATTCGTCCACCCCCACAAGCGCTCGGTCGTGTCGCAGCGCGAGTTGGGCACCAACACCTTGTCGTTTTCGAACGCCCTCAGGGGCGCCCTTCGCGAAGACCCCGACGTCATCCTCGTCGGCGAAATGCGCGATCTCGAGACGATGAAACTCGCGATTGCCGCTGCCGAAACAGGCCATCTGGTGTTTTCGACGCTGCACACGATCAACGCCTACGAATCAATACATCGTATTGTCGGCTCTTTCCCGGGCGATCAACAACGGCTCGTGCAGATGCAGCTCGCCGGCACCTTCCGCGCCATCATCTCGCAAAAACTCGTGCCCTCGTATCTCGCATCCGGTCGCTGCCTGGCCTACGAGATCCTCATCGGCACCACGCCGGTTCGCCGCTGCATCAAAGAAGACAAGATCGACCAGATCATCTCGGTCATGCAGACCAGTCGCAACGACGGCATGATCACCATGGACATGTGCCTCGAGGACCTGGTCGTCCAGAAGAAGATCTCGTTCGACGACGGTCTCAAGAACGCCGACGACAAAAAAGAGTTCGAAAAACGTGTGCTCGAGCGGCTCGGGGGCGGCAAGCCGAAAGAACCGCGTCCGGCGACCCCGTCCGCCCAGGGCAGCGAGAAACCAGCAGGTTCCGCGAAAGCGCCCCCAAAACCGTAAAGGGCAACGGTCCGCGCCAACGCGGCGAGCAGCGCGCAATCGGGTCTCGCCCGCGTGCATCATGGTGCAGACCCCGCTCATCCCGCGCTGGCCCCGAGGCTCTGGGGCCGCGAGACACCAGGCGTCTACCAGCGCACGAGAAACGCCTGGACTGGCCGCTCGATCCCCTTGAGTTGATGGGTGCCGTGCGACGCCAACTCGAAAACCTGCCGGTTGATTTTCGCGGCAGTCGATTCGGAAACCACGATTTCTCCGGCATCGGCAACACCCTCGAGCCGTGAACAGAGATTGACCGCGTCACCGAACACGTCGGCTTCCTTGCGGATGACCGGCCCGGTGTTGATTGCCACCCGAACCGCCAACTGCCGCTCCTCGGGAACCGTGAGGTTGTGCTCCTTGAGCGCACGCTGAATCTCGATGCCTGCCAGCACCGCCCGCTGCGCCTCTTCGAAAATCACGAGGAATGCATCGCCGATCTTTTTCATGACCTGCCCGGCATGCTTCTGGATCACCGGAACCAGGATGTCGTCGTGGTCTTTGAGCATGGTCATGACGTCCGACAACGATGCCTTCGACGAAAAGGCGGTGTAGCCCTTCACGTCAGTGAACATGATCGTGACTTCTTGCGTGTGACTCGTCTTGATGATTTCGTCGTATTTTTCGAGGTCTTCCAGCGCCTTGCGCCGGCGTTCGAGCACGTTTTCGAGATGCTCGTCCGACAAGATGATTTTCTGATCTCCCTTGCGACGCACTTTCGAGAGATCGACCTTGCCACCAACGCTCTCGATCAAATCGGCCAGCGCTTTCCGATCGAGGTCGTTCTCGAGGCTCTCGATAACCTCGATCAACGGTTCGACGATGACCTGGTTGAGGCCAAGCAGGTAATCGGTGACGGCACCCTTGACTCGGAAATCTTCCGAGAAGAAGAACCGCGCCAGCACCTTAACGGCGCGATGCACGATGGCAACGTCGTCGAGCACGTTGAGATTGTCCATGAGCGGAAAAACGATACGCTTGTCATCGATCGCCTCGAGTGCCACGAGAGAGCAGAGACGAAACGTCTTGGATTCGCTGGCCAGGCCCTCGATGATCTTCTCCGGTTTCTTCTTGTGCAGGAGTCCGAGCAGACGGCCCAGTCGCTCCTCTTCGCCTTGCCCGATGGCAGCCGAACGTCGGCTCAGGATATCGAGCAGGATCGGCTCGAATTCGCTGCGCTCATGTGCCGCCACCACCAGCATGGTATCGAGCATCAGACGCGCCTCACACTTCTCGAGGAACTGCTTGGTGGCTTCGATGACCAGCGGCACTGGGTACCCACCGACAATGCCAAAGAGACCGAGCACGAGTTCGCGCCGCTGCTCGACCGACAACTGACGAACCAGTGTCTTCAACTCGCTCTCGGCAAGCTGCGCCCAATACGACATGGCCTGGATGATCAACAAGCGCAGATCTTCCTTGGGATGCCCGAGGCCAAGCAGCACGATCTTACGCAGGTTGGGGGAGTTCACCTTCCGCAGCAGGTAAGCAACCCACTGGACCACCCGCTTATCGGGGTGCACCAACAGATTCATCAGTGTGTCGACAATCTCGCGAGAACTGATCTCGGCGATGCTCTCAAACACCGACAGGACCCGACTGTCGTCGTTCTCGCCGATGTATTTGACCACGGCAGGCACTGCATCGGCGTGGTCCATCGAGAGCAGCGCGGCGACAATGTGAGGCGCGAGCGATGGGTCAGAACCATCTTCGAGGAAGGCCGTCAGTGAGGCCACGGCTTTGCCGCCCAGGGCCAGAAGCACCCGTTTCGACCAGAAGCGCACGTCTTCGTTGGGCGCATTCAGCAGGCGGACCACATGGGGCACCGCAACCTCACCATAGGCGATCAAACAGTTTGCCGTCGCATTGCGGATCGGCCAACTCGGGTCACCCAATAGCACCAACAACGTGTCGAGCATCTGCTCATTGGGCTGGATGCGACTCAGGACACCCAACAGAAATGACCGCTCTTCTTTCGACCCGGTCTCGAGAATGCGGAGAATCGGGTTCAACGCAACGCCACCAATCATGCCGATCGTCTTCATGATCATGAAGCGCAGGTTTTCGTCTTCGCTGTTGAGGTTCTCGAGCAGGAGATCGAGATTCAGGTTGGCCTTCTGGGCCAGGCACTCGCTCGCATAATCTGAGACGATTCGGTGGGGGTCACGCAATGCTTTGATCAACATGCGCGAGGCTTCGTCGCCGGGAATCTTGGTCAGACTCTCGATGGCCAAAATCCGGTATTCTTGATCGGGACTGGCCAGCAGGCGTTGCACCAGTGCCAAAGAACGCTCCCGCAGTTGACGAACCAGGATGTCGACGATCTGATACCGACTCAGGCTGTCGCCCTTGCTGAATGCCGCGAGCAGACGATCGTAGACGCGGTTCCCCATCGACATCAAGGCCTCGGCTGACTTCTTGCGAATTACCCACGAACCATCCGACAGGCAAGAAATGATGAAGTCCATTGCCTGATTCGTTCGCACCTCAGTCAAGGCCGTAACAATCGAGTATCTCATCGAGAATCCGAAATTCGCGTACAGCGTTCGCAATTCCGGCATGACTTTTTCGCCGCCAATGACCGCAAACAGGGCGACAACAGAGTGATTTGCTTCGTCCTTGGCCGCCAACAGAATCGTGCGCAGATCGTCAAGTATTGTTTCGCCAAATCTCAGCAACTGCTCGAACGCGAGCTTGCGCACAGCCCAGTTCGAATCCTGCAGAAACGCATACAGCAGCTTCGCCCGCGCCAGACTGTGGTTCATGGCGACAGCGCGCACACCATACCCGCGAATTTCCGGGGAGTTCGATTGTAGCGCCTCTTTCAACCGCAGCATACTCTGCGGATGGTCGAAGTGCCCGAGCACAAACAAGCCCCAGTAATACTGATCGAGGTGATCCGGCGTGATTTCGGCGGCGGTTTGCGGAACCACCTGATCGCCCATGGCGATCAGAACCTTTGCTGCCGCCTCGCGTTTGCGCCAGAGTTTGTCACCCAGCAGATCGAGAAGGGCGCGAAAAGCATCGGGAGTCTGCTCGCGCGCCAGCCCCTCCAGGCCCAGACGCCAGAGGTTCTCGTCAAAGCTCTTGACCAGCGTATATGGCGTAGCAGTTGTCATCAGCGAATGGCTCTCGACAAAGAAAACTCACCGTTGATCTTACAACACGGGCACGCTATAATCCAGCGTGCCGTGTGATTTCCACTGTGAGGTCAGTTCTATGCCTATCTATGAGTATTCATGTCGCACCTGCAAGCGCAAGTTCTCGGTTCTGTGTTCACTCTCAGCGCGGGTCGAAAACCCACCCTGCGAACACTGCGGCAAGACCGACACCCTGCGCCTAGTCTCGCGTGTGAAGACCGTCCGCAGCGAGGAAGCCATCATGGAAGGACTCGCCGACCCCTCGGCGTTGTCCGGACTCGACGAAAATGACCCCCGCACTATCGCCCGATGGGCCAAGAAGATGGCCAAAGAGATGGGCGAAGACATCGGCGATGAGATCGAGAGCATGGCCGAGGAAGAGATCCGCAAAGCGGAAAGGGGTGAGCCGTCAGACGAAGGCGAGTCTACGGCGTGCCCCAGCGGGACCGACACGTGCAGCACTGGCCTGCCGCCGGCAGCAGGCTCTGGCGGCCTCGACGACTGAACGCATCGGCGCGAGTCGGCGCGGTCACAGATGCCGATCCCACGCACATCCGGCGCAGACAAGTCGGCCCAGCGTTGTTCAGTCGCCTACCGACGGGCGGCACGAAGTTGTCGACATGCCTCGAAAACGACAACTGCCGCCGCGCTTGCCTGATTGAGACAACGCGCTTCCCCGGCCATCGGAATGCGCAGAAGACGCCCCGCAGATTCGGCTTCTACCCGCATCTGCTCTGGCAGGCCCTGGGTCTCCGACCCCAAGACAAACACGTCGCCCCGCTGGTATTCGATGCGGTCGTAGTCGACCGCACCGCGTGCAGACAACCACCACACCCGCCGTCGGCAACACCACGCCGAGAAATCGGCGTCACTGTCGAGAATGATCGGCTGCAACTTCTCCCAGTAATCCATGCCGGCCCGCTTCAACAGAGCGTCCGTAAGCCGAAAACCGAGGGGGCGAACCAAGACCAGACCGCCTCCGGCTGCAACACATGTGCGTCCGATGTTGCCCGCATTCTGAGGGATATCCGGGTGCATCAGCACCACCCAGAAACACGGTCCGGCACCATTTTCCAATGCGTCAGGTCCCGTTGAACACGACACACTCACACGACAACCTCGTTCGCTTTCGATTTGCGCTCGCACGCCAATTATACCCATCGACAGTTGACCGACCCAGGGCAATATGGGTAGCGACGCCACCGAAAGCACGAGAGAATCAGACATCCACGCCCCAAACAACCTGCCTCCAACAGGCGCACCGGATCTCGAACATCACTGCAAATCGACCGCCGGTCAGACTGCGCGCGAACCGCTGACAGTCTGGTCGACGGTGTGTTACACTTCCCGACATGCCGCCACGGATCACGACAATGCCCGAACTGGTCAAATTCGCCAGGGCACAGGCTCACCCCGAACTGCTCGTCCTGAGCCAAGATCCCGAGCAGGTATATCTCAACGATGCGGCGACAACCCTATTCGCCAACCCCCAGGAACTCTCGGATTTTCGCGATTTCCTGGCTCGCGTGTTGCCAAACCTGCTTTTCGAGACCGACGAGAACGTCCTTTTCGCATGGCGCGAACAACTCTTCTCGTTCTCGTGCCTAGGCACAACCGAGAATCGCTTTCCGATCCGCATTACGCCAGCCCACAACAACTCCTCTGAGCGGCTCACGGCACAAACCACCCTCGAAAAAGCACATTGGAACTCGTTGCGCCTCGAAACCGCAACCCATCTTCTTGCCCACCTCGCAAGCCCAGCACTCTACCGGCAACTCAACGACGCAACGGGCCTATTGACTCGACAACAACGAGGCCAACCTCCCTCAGTAACAGGGACATCCCGGCATGACACAGAGACGCCTGATTTTGGGCAACGACAAAACGGAACGACGATCAATCACCACATTGATAATCTCAATTCTTTTTTGACTACATGGATATCAAAGATATCATCTGCAAAGAACTCCCCGGAACTATCATTTCAGTGTGAATTTCTTCCGACGATTGACCGCGTGCCGATGTTCTGCTCGACCCTCGATTCGATCCTCTCACTTGTTTTTTCGAGCATTGCATCGATTCCAGTCCCGACCATACACTTGGTTGTGGCAACCGAGTCAAATCGGGAGACCAGGGTAAGACTGACAATCAGGCTGCGGAAGATACCATTGTCCAGACTGACCTCCACCAGGTTTTTCTGGGCGGTCGCACATCCATCCGATTCGAGCTCAGCCATGAACTGGCCACGACTCGAATCACTTATGAAAGCACTGGGTCACGAACTCAATCTGCGGGAATCTGGAGCAGACACCGAGATCTCGCTCCTGTTCTCGAGATTCCCGGCAACTCCCCCGGACTCAATCGAACAAATGGGGCGATTGATCAGCGAAATGCCCACCTCGGTCACCCCCGCGGACGACTCACTTCCTGAGATCCCAGGACTCCTCATCGAGGTGTTGTCACAACCCGGCAACAACGAAGGCCCCTCACTGTTGGAATGGGCACAAAGCACGGCTCTCGATACCTTTGTCGTTCTGGTTGCCGACGTGTCCGCATATGCCATTGAGGCATCTATCCTGAAGACACTTCTGATGCGTCGGTTCAAAGAACATGCGCGCAACACCACAGACCCTGGCCAGGTTTTGCGCGCCCTCAACAGCGAAATCCTGAGGTTGATCCCGGCAACGGGTCCTGATCTAGCCACGGCAACAGTGGTATCGGTGACCCCAGGCAATCGGGCAATCCTGAGCGCGTGCGCCGGCACACCACCTGTCAAGATCGCCAGAGCACGGCAACTGGTCTCGCCTCTGGCTTCTGCGCCCTCCGGCCCACCCCTTGGAATCGAAGCCAACCCAAGCTTTCACACCGCCACCATAGTTCTCGAAAAGGGAGACCATCTGGTGGTCATGAGCGACCCCATGCGAGACGAGCTTTTCATGCGTGCAGAAGGATGTCCATCCCTCGCATCGATTGGTCTGAGCCGGCAGAATCAAGAGGCTGGACGAGAACGACGTGGCCCAGCGGACGAGATCACTCGCTGGAGTGGCCGCCAAGGAATCTGCCTCACGATGACGTTCGATCAGGCCGCCGAATATTCCTTTGGCATTCCGAGCGCAGTCGACTTCATCCCGCAGGCAACGTCTCGACTTCTTCGCGGCGCCGATCAGGTCGGCCTTACCGGAGACCAGATGTATCAGGTCAAATTGGCGGTTCACGAGGCAGTCGTCAACGCAATCGAACACGGCAACAACCGCAACAGGGAGAAGCGGGTCACCATCGAGTACCGAGCTTCCGGCAATGATTTCACAATACGCGTTTCCGATGAGGGGCCGGGGTTTTCTCCATCGGGAATCCCAGACCCGACAGATCCCGACAATGTGTGGAGAGAGGGCGGACGAGGACTGTTTCTGATCCGATCCATGATGGATGAGGTCCATCACGAGAACGGCGGCCGCACAATCGTCATGACCAAGCGCCGAAAATCGCAGTCGGCGTAACACAACCGGACAAAGAGCACGTCAACAGCAACGGGCCATGTCGACAAAATAAAGATTTCTTGTTTTTGCCTTACGGCCGATCAACCAAGCAATACATCGCAAAGAGAAGCAGATAGAGTAATAGCGCTTATCAAGGTGATAAATCATTTTTCTTTTATTTGCCCAATTTCAAGCACCAACCAATCTTTATTTATAATTTTACCCGCACGCGGGTCTCGTTTTTCCCCGAAGTCGCTCGAAACCTGGTTATTGCACCATCTCAGCAGAAACCCAACGCCCCGCGTACACACATGTGCACGCGGGGCGTTGGGTTTATCCTCTGGCAAACCCCGGTTCAGGGCGGCGAGATGGCCGTCGAGCGCTTGAATATCGGCGTTATTGCCAGGACGAAAGCGCGTTCGTCGAGGTTTTGTCTTCGGCGTGGGCGGCGATCGGGGCAACCGACGCGTCATTGCCACCCGTCACATGGGCCGAAGGTTCTGCCACAAGCGCTTTGTCCGCGGCCTGGGCCGACGTGTCAGGACTGGAAAGACTCATCGACTGAGAACCACCGGCTACACCCATTGCCGGCACTGCGGCAGCTTCTATTCGCGCATTGGCCGGCACCAGGTCTCGCAGATGAGCGATGATCTTGCCCAGTGCGGGGAATCTCACCAAGTCGCCACCCTGGCTCGGGAGCACTGTTCGGGTCTTCATGGCCTGAGCCATTCGGCCTTCACGGCGCTCGGTCATGCGGGCGAGGGTCGTGACAAAAGCCTGACGAGAGGACACCGACGGGTCCAGGGTTGCGAAACTGGGTGCGGGTTCTGGGGAATGTTGAAGGGCCCCCGGGACCACAACCCGGTCGGAACTGCTGGTCAACACGACGGGCTCCGACGACTCGATCGAGTATTTCCCATCGCGAACCCGCACTACCAATGGCGCCGAAAACCAGTTCAGCTCTGGCGGACAGACGGACGAATTCGATTCATCGACCGGGGCGACCTGCTTGATTGCACGCGGTCGGCGCACGCGACGCTTGGACGATTCCGCCGGGCTCTTCAGTGAGCGGGTCGTCGTCGCCACGACAGGGGCGGCCTGTGTCTTGACTTTGGGTGTCTTGGCCGGGCGCGGGGCCTTGATATCTTTTGGTGCCGAGGCAACGGGCGGGGTAGCCACCGGAGTCCGCACGGCCACTTTTGCCGGGTCTGTCAAAACAACAGGAGCGGTCTTCTTCACCGGAGGGGCCGACACAGGTGCGGAACCCGCACCGTGGTGCGAACCCGAGCCAGAACTTCCCTCGGAACCGCTCTCCTGCAGAGGCTCAGCCACAACCTTGGGATCCGAACCTGCCCCGGACGAGCCTTCATCGGAACCCGGTTCGTTCTCTTGTGCTTCGCCGCCATCCTGCGGTTTCGTTCCAGAGCCGGCGCCGGAACCCTCGTCGGCATCGTCGGGCGGGCCAGAACCTGCACCCTGGATGACCGGAGGTTCCTCCGGCACCGAGAGCGCAGCGGCAGGATCATACGACACCTCAGGCCACTGAGAGAAGAAAAACCCCGTGGACAAGACGAGGAGACCCGCCATAGATAGCAGGAAGAAACGGTCGCTTCGCACCACTTTGCGAAGCGCCCCGGCGACTCGCCAGAGAACCTTTACAGGCAATCGCGTCTCCTTGTCGGATCTTGTAACCCAACGTTCGGTGAAAACCGGCGTTTTGTTAACCAAAAAAAGAAGCAGAACGGAAAAAGAGCTCACGCCGGATCAATTGAACACTCAAAAGCAATAATTCACAATATACTGATTACATAATCAGATAAAACAAATGGCCAGTATGAAGTCGTGTCCCAAATAACGAAAATCTGCCCAATGAAGGGCAGATCGTCAAGGAAAAACTCGAGAAATGTTTATTGACACCCGGCCACGCAACGACTCACTTCGCCCGCTCGAGATAGGCGCCGGTGCGAGTGTCGACGCGAATCTGCTCACCGATCTCGATGAAGAGGGGCACGTTGGCAACATGGCCACCTTCGCAAGTGGCGGGCTTGGTGCCCCCGCTGGCGGTGTTGCCCTTGATGTTTGGCGGGCAGTCGACGACCTTCAGGACAACCGCCGTCGGCAACTCGATCCCGATGGGCTTGCCCTCGTACAGCTTGACCGTAACTTCCATTTGTTCCTTCAAGAACTTCTTGTCGTCTCCAAGAACCTCGTCATTCATCTCGACCTGTTCGTAGCTCTGGACATCCATGAAGCTGTGCAGGTGCTCGGACGCATAGAGAAACTGCATTGTTCGGGTCTCGACGATCGCCTCTTCGACCTTCTCGGTCGTCTGGAAGCGCTGCGGAAAGATCGCGCCAGTCTTGATGTTACACAACTTGGCCTGGGCCATCGCGCGCCAGTTGCCAGGTCGGACAAACTCGATATCAACAACCCGATGCAACTCGTTGTTGAAAAGAATAACCATCCCCTTGCGCAGATCATTCGCCGTCATATGCGATCTCCTATGAAATCAGGTCCAAGATGAGTAGTTGGGGATTATACCACAGCGCAACAACGATGTCCACGAGATCCAAAGTGCGACTATTGCATCCAGATAAATACAAGAATGCATAACATCGTTTTAATAATGATAATGTAGAATGAATTTAGAATTCATATGCTGCGCAAATATTGATTTCAATAGAACAAAGGAGGTATTATTTGTAATTGGATATATGGACGTCGTTGCCACCGATGACGATGTTAACCTGACCACCGCGCAATCCACAGGTACATGGGATGGGGAGACAATCAAATGGAAAGAGCAAACTCTTGCATGCACCTTGATCGCACCCGCGGTCACGCATGCAATGGCCTGCCGGAGACACAGGAATGAGCGGCAAAAAGATCCTCCTTGGAAACGCTCGGCCAATCCGACGGGGCCAGCGAACGTCGCGCCAAGACCGCACTAACAAGGACCGGGGCACCGGCCCCCGCCTGCTGCCCTTCGCAATCCGACATCAACAGAGACAAGAAGCCGTCGGGCTCATGCTCATCGGCATTGCTTCGTTTATGCTGACACTCTTGCACTTCCTCGCGACGAGCAAGGTGAGTGGCGCCGTCAACTGGCTCATGGTCCAGATCGGCCTCGGCGTCTATGTTCTGCCTGCCATCCTCGGGCTCATGGGCGTTCAGCAGTTTCTCGACCGACCGTTCAGTCATGTCGCCGCCCGCATCGCCGGCACTGTCGGAACGCTCCTGTTTGGTCTCGGGTTGCTCGGACTCGAAGGCGGCAAGCTGGGCACCAACATGTTTCTGCTCTTCTCCGGGACCTTTGGCCCATGGCCGACCCGGGTGCTGTTTGCCTTTCTGACGCTCAGTTCGTTGATCTTCGCGCTCGACATTCTCTATCAGGAACTGCTGCTGGCCACGCTCGGAATCTGCCGCGTTGCGGTCGCAGGTTCTCTGTGGGTGTGGGAATTCTCGCTCTACCTTTTGTCGATGCTCATCGACGCGTTTCGCGCCACGTTCACGTTCTTCGCGGGCATCGGGGCAACAGCCCTGAAGCTGTGGCCACGTGAGCAGGAAAGCACCGGTCACTCTACGTATGAACCGGCACTCCTTCCATTCCCGGCAATCGTGACCGATGCGGTTATCGACCAACTGCCGGAACCACCCGCCAACCCGGCCCAGACAACGCTGCCCGAGGTTCC
>CAZADH010000045.1:17065-27683 GCA_964483805.1 uncultured bacterium | reverse complement strand
TGCTGGCGCCCCTGGACGGCGTGGGACCCTCGGGCATCGAACTGGGCCGGCTGCACCTGATCACGGGGCAATATCAGAAAGGCATCGAGGTTCTGGCGGCCGGCAACATCCAGTCGCTGGCAGAAAACGTGCTTTACATCGAACTGCTGTCGGCCAGCGGCCAGGAAGAGCGGGCCGTGCGGACCGCACGCATCCTGATGCCGAGTTACGGGAGCGACGACGAACTGAAGCAGGCCCTGCTCGACGCCCTCTGCCACTGGACCGAGCGCCTCGATCACTTCCCCACCGAGGAAGAACTCAAAGACGCCAATCTGAAAGCCTGGACAAACGACGAGATCAAGCGCATTGGGAAAACGCCCGCGGCGGCGCCGACCCCGATGTTGTTGCAGGCCGCCTATCTCGGCTTGTATATGGGCACCGGGGCCACATCGAGAGCGCTGATCGAGCAAGCGACAACGCGACAGATCGACGACACGACCTCGCCAATGCTGGTTCGCCTTGCCAATCAGCTCAATCTCGCCAATCTGCGCGACATCGGGATTCCTTTGCTCGAGAGTGCGGTCAATCAACGCAATCATGACATCGAGCTGCGCCTGGCCCTGGCCCGCATGTATTACCTCGACGAGCGGCTCGATGACGTGATGAAGACCGCCCACGAAATCTTTGCGGCGCATCCCAACCAGGTCGACGCCCTCATGCTGATGGTTGACGTCCTCGAACGCCGCGACAAGCTCAAAGACGGCAAGGATCTGCTGTTGGCCAATCTCGAGTCACCCCAGATCCCGGAACTCGGCCGGCGACGCCTGAAACAGCGCCTGCTGCGTCTCGAAGCGACGATCAGCATGGCCGACACCGACACCGGCACGGGAACCGGCACGACCGCCACTGCAGACCCAGGCTCCGGCAGTGGCTCGTCTTCCGGGTCCGGAGGTTCCTGATGATCACGACCGGACAACGCGGCCGACCCTGCCAGCATGGTCGGCAGACCCGAACCCCATCCCAATGCGAACAGAGCAGGAGGCAGGCAACCGGGCACAACACCTGAGATTCACCGTGTATTGACATATTCGGCGCCTCGACCTGCGCACGCATCGGCGCAGCCGCCCGCGTCACATGGATAAATACATCGTATTCTATTCACGTCGCGACGGCACTGCGATCGGTGCCTCTGCCGGAATGCGCGTGGACACCTCGCCCGAGATCCACGCCCCGGCAACCGCAGCCGATCGGCGGATCGTTTCCGACCCTCGCCACGATGCGGGGGCCATTCATGGACATCAGGAGGTAGCATGCTGATCGAGATTACGACCGATGGCAAGATCTTCGTTGACGGGCGACAACTGAAGGGCAATCAGGCACCGGAGAAGGTGCTCAAGGCCTACCTTTCCGGCGACAACATCCAGATGAAACCGGCCACCAAGGCCGCGTAAACCGGCGGGCCCCCCATTGCGCGGCCCGATAACGAGAGACCCCACCGGCCTCGACCAGAGGCGACGGTGGGGTCTCGTCGTCAAGCCCCAATAGGGGCCAATGCATCAGTTGACGGTAGGCGGCGGCTCGGACCCCGGGCGGGTCGGTTTGTCGCCGAGGTCGGCTTGTGGATTCTCGAGCAGCGCCAACTGCTCGTTGGCGTGTTTGAACAAGAGAATCTGGGTGGGCTCACCCTGCACCTTGGTGATGACCCGGCCGAACAGTTCTTTCGCGTCATCGCGCCGGCCCATCTTCGCCAGGATCTCGGCCTTGGTACACAAGGCGGGCGCATACTCGCCATCTTCGATCAGCACCTGCTCGATTTCAGTAAGCGCCTCGTCAAGACGGTTGAGACACAACAGGGCGTCGGCAAGATTGTTGCGGGTTTTGGAGTCTTTCGGCCGGAGGTTGAGACAAGCCCGCCACGCCGATGCGGCCCCAACGAAGTCGTCGAGTTCGTAGCAACTGTTGCCCAGACCGTAGTGGTAATCGGCCTCTTCGGGGGACAGCACAATGGCCCGGCGGAACGTCTCGACCGCGATCTGATCGCGCTTCGTCTGCTGGTAGCTCATCGCCAGATAGTATTGGGTGTCGGCAGCGTTGGGGTTGATCTTGGCGGCATCCAGTAGGCTCTGGATCGCTTCTTGATAGAACCCCTTGTTGTAATAGTGGTAGCCGAGATTGAAATAGGCGTGCTCGAAATCGGGCTTAACCTCGATGGCTTTGTGCCAGTAATGAATCGCCTTTTCGAACTCGTTGAGCTTGTACCAGGCGTTGCCCATATTGTAGAGTGACTTGTGGTGCTTGGGATCGACTTCGAGTGCCTTAACGTATTGCTCGATCGCCTCGGTGAACCGTTGCGCACCAAAAAAAAGGTTGCCCAGTTCCTTCAGGTGTTCTGCCACGCCGGGTTCGGCGGCGATCTTCGCCTGCAACTCGCCCCGACGCTTGTCGAACAACCCCGAGAAATACTGGCGATCTCGCTCTGAAGCGGCATCGCGATCCTGGCGTTTTTTCAACCAGGCCTCGAGTTCCTTGCGTTCCTGTTCCGTAAGGGACTCGAAACCGTCCCGCCCATTATCGGACATGATGCACCTCATGGATGTGATATGATGCCAGCATTCTAGCCGATGCCGCATTCTTTGCGCAACAAAAGATGAGCTTGTCGAACCCGCAACGCGGCAGCGCAGGAGGTTGCGATGGCGGTACTGTGTGAACGGTGGATCGTGTCGGTCGATATCGGGGGTACCAGTGCCCGCGGCATGTGGTGTGCCTGGCCCGGCGGCCCCTGGGGTCGTGTCTCGCTGCCATCGCAGAACTTCCGCAGCCTTACCGATGAGGCATTGAAGAGCTGGCTGCGCGATCTCAACGCCCAACTGCCGGCAGAGTTCGGCAAGGGCGCTCCGGTGGCATGGCTCCTGGGCGCGGCCGGGGCGGAACCCCTGCTCGATGGCGCCCGCGTCGGTCAGGCATTGGCAGCCGCCGGTATCACGGCCGCCCGCGTCGTCGTCTCCACCGACTATGAGTCCAACTGGGCTGCCGCTCTGGGTGGCCGTTGGGGCGCCATTTCGGTCAACGGCACCGGCTCGGTCATGTACGGCAGAAACGCCAATCGCGAGGTACGGGTCGGCGGCTGGGGTTTCCTGTTCGACTCCGTCCCGAGCGCGGCCGCACTCGGCCGCATGGCCGGCCAGGCACTGCTGGCCTTCTGGGAAGGCGAGCACGACTTCCACCACTTCGGCGAGGTCTACACCGAGCGTTTTCCCGAACATCCGCGCACCCGCGAGGGGTTCCTCCGGCTCGTCTACTCGGCGGCCTCGCCGCAACGCACCCTGGGCGAACTGGCTCCCCTGTTCGTCGAGGCGCATCGGCGCGGCAGCACCTGGGCAGCCCAACGTCTCGAGTATTCGCTCAACGCCTGGGTCGCCCAGATGGGCCGCCTGGATCAAGAGTTGCGCAACGCCGAGCCGCTGCCCTGGGTGGGCCTTGGCGGCCTGTGGGGTCACTGGCCCCTGTTTTGCGAACTTGCCTGCGAGCGGCTCGACAAGCGGTACCCCGGCCGTTTCTGCCGGCATGAGGCCGTCTGTGAATTGGGTTGGGGTCCACTGATCCGCGATCTGCTGCACAGCGAAGAGAAACTCGCCGCCAACAAAGGCGTGGCGGTGCACGACTGGCGCCACCTGCTCAACGAACTGCGCACGACCGCACCGGCGGCCGGCGGACCGCAGTAACGCTAGCGACCGGGAGAGTATCGACCATGAGCACAGCCCTCGAACGACGTGAGTTTACCCGGGTAAAACCGCACATTGCGGTGCGCATCGACGCCGGAGAGGCCGGCCGTTTTCGCGGTGAAACCCACGATATCAGTATGGCTGGTGTATTGCTCGGTGGCGTCGCGCCGGGCCTTCTGCCGGGGCAACCCTGCCAGGTAGTGTTGCGCCTGCACGAAGGGCTCGACGAAATCCGCATCGAGACGGCAGGCGAGGTCGTGCGGCTCTCCGGCGGCGGTATCGCCATCCGTTTCACCGAAATTCTCGGCATCGAGAGCTACGAACACCTGCGCGCGTTAATTCTCTACAACGCCGACGACGCCGACCGCGTCGAAGAAGAGATGAGTCATCACCGGGGTCTGCGCGTCTCCAGGTGAGACGGAAGCCACGCCGGCGCATGGCATTGGGTCTGACCGGCCGCCAAGGCCGACCCGGAGAAAGACATACAACGTATGGAAACCTCGCAACTCCGCCTCTTTGACGAGTGGTTCGTGGGCCGTGTCGAGCAGTTTCGCCAGGCCGACGGCTCCCTGGCCGCCATGCACCAACTGAAATACGACCACTCCCGCCGGGTCGAGCGCTGCTGTACTGAACTGGCCCGGGACCTGGGTTGGTCGGCAGCGGCGATCTGCGGCGCCACCGCCGTGGGTCTCGTTCATGACGTGGGTCGGTTCACCCAGTTCGCGCGGTTCAACAGCTTCCACGACCGGCCCAACGCCGATCACGGGCACCTCGGCTTGGTCGCACTGCGCGAGGACGCGCCGCTCGATCAACTCTCCCCGGACGAAGCCCGCCGCATCAAGGTCGCCGTGCGTCTGCACAACCGGCGTGACCTGCCGCTCAATCTCGCCCCCGCCGACGGTTTGTGGCTGCGACTCGTTCGCGATGCAGACAAACTCGACATTCTCTACGTATTGTTCGATGCCCTGCGCACCGACAAGCTCGACGATTTCCCCGACCTGTCCTGGGATCCACACCAGACCGGCACGCCCAACCCCGCCCTGGTGGCCGCTCTCGATCGCGGGGTCTCGGCCAGCTACGCCGACGTGCGCACGCTGAGCGACTTCTTCGTGCTGACCTTGAGCTGGGTTCACGACTTCAATTTTGCGCCGACCCTGCAGCGACTCCGCGGTGAAGGCCTGTTCGACCGCATCGTCCCGTTCATGGGCGCCGCCCCGGAAATCGGCGCGGCATTGACCACCGCGCACCGTTGCCTCGAACACCGGTTGCGCGCTCTGAACTCGTGACCGCCGGGGTGAAAGACCGCCCCGTTTTTACATTTGTTTTACCAGTTGTTTACGGCGATCTCACCAAAGCGGACCCCGCGGTTTTCTAGAATGGTGATGGGAAATGGAAAGTGGCAAACCACCGACCTGCCCCCGCAAACGAATCATCGTTAAGGAGGACCCGCACCATGTTGACCAACACCAAGAGTTTCCTGATGCCCCTGATCGTCGTCGTCCTGTTCGCCCTCGGTGCCGGCACGGCCTGCGCCGGCACCGTCGATATGATGGTGGCGCTCGGGCAACCTGTTGTATTGCAGGGTGCCAAGCATCTCAATTACCTCAAGATCGGCCTGACCGGCCAGGCCGACGGCAACCGCTGGCGCCGCACCCCGGTCAATGTCGCCATCGTCCTCGACCGCTCGGGTTCGATGCAGGGCGAAAAGCTGGCCCACGCCCGGCGAGCCGCCATCATGGCCGTCGAGCGCCTCGACAAGGCAGACATCGTCTCGGTGATCGCGTATGACAGCCACGTCAAGGTGATCGTCCCCGCGACCAAGGCCCGGGAGAAATACGCAATATGTCGCGCCATCGAGCAACTCGAGGCCGGGAGCAATACCGCGTTGTTCGCCGGCGTGAGCAAGGGCGCCGCCGAGGTGCGCAAGTTCCTCGACCGCGAACGGGTGAACCGCATTATCCTGTTGTCGGACGGCCTGGCCAACGAAGGACCGAGCACACCCAACGAACTGGGCGAACTGGGCGCGTCGCTCAAGAAGGAAGGCATCTCGGTCACCACCCTCGGTCTCGGCCTGGGCTACAACGAAGACCTGATGTCGCAACTCGCCAACCGCAGCGACGGCAACAATGCCTTCATCGAGAATCCCGAAGACTTGGCTCGCGTGTTCGACCGTGAGTTTGGCGACGTTCTCAGCGTCGTCGCCAAAGAGGTGACCATCAAGATCCGCGTCGACAACGGCCGCCCGGTCCGCGTGCTCGGGCGCGAGGCCGACATTCGCGATCGCGAGGTCACGGCCGTGATCAACCAGCTCTACAGCAATCAAGAGAAATACGTGCTGCTCGAAGTCGAGATGCCCGCCGGCGAAGCCAACGCCACCCTCTCCGTCGCCGAAGTGACCGTGACCTACGCCAATCTGCTGACCAATGCCGTCGAGAAGCTGACCGGGCAGGCATCGGCGCGGTTCACGGCGAGTCCGGCCGAGGTGGCGGCCAACGAAAACAGCAAGGTCATGGTCTCGGCCGTCGACCAGCTCGCCAACGAGCGTTTCAAGCTGGCCACGCGCCTTCGCGACGAAGGAAAGATCGAAGAAGCGAAGAAGGCCCTGCGCGAGAACCGCGCCTACCTCGAGAGCAGCGCCAGCAAGTACCAAGCGCCGTCGTTGAGCACGTTCGCCGAGCAGAACACCAAGGCCGAAAAGGACGTCAGTGAGGCCGACTGGAACCGCGCCCGCAAGACCATGCGCAACCTGCAAAACGTCCGCGACCAACAGCAAGCCTGGTGAGAACTCGTGTATCGCCTTCACCCTCACGGTGCCCCCATCCATTGCGTGTGAGGTGACCCCCCGATGAACCGTCGCCTGGTGCCGGCACTGCTGTCCCTCGTCATCGTGCCGCTCGCGCTGCTCGCCCTCTTGGGGTGGCGCGTGGCGGCCGATGAGGAGACGCGCCTGCAGCGCGCATTTCTCGAGGTCATCGGCGGCAGAATGCGCGATCTCGACACGCAGATCCAACAACTGCTGATCGATCGGCAACGCGAACTGCGCCGTCTGGTCACCGGGTTCGCCACCGATGCGACCGCCATCGACGACCAACTGCGGCGCACCCCCGAAGTGACGCATGGGTTCGTCCAGGATGGCACCGGAAAGCTTGTCTTCCCGCCGATCAACAAGGCCATGGGACCCGACGAGAAGGCGTTTCTGACCCGCTGGCAGGAAGTCTTCGACAACCGCCTGCTGTTGCGCCGCACCCACGGGACGGGACCGGCACCCGAAGATCCGGAGTTGCCGGCCGCATCAGACACGCGCCAGACAACGGTACCGTCAATCGACCTGTTCTCGCGAACCGCCGCCACGGGCACAGGCGTGGCCCCGGCCGACCCACGCACCCAGGCGATGCGTGTCCAAACGGTGCCAACCAGCGACACCACGGACCCGCAAGGCCCCTGGTTCACCTGGCATTGGGATCACGGCCTGCATCTGCTCTTCTGGCAACCACGACCCGACGGCGGCGCGGTCGGTGTCGAACTGGCCCGCACCCGGTTGCTGGCCGATCTCATCGCCCGTCTGCCCGATGCATCGATCAACGACCGCACGCTCGCCGACGGCGCGCTGCTGCTCGTCGATGGCAACGGCAAGTGCCTGTATCGGTGGGGTGCGCTCACCGCGGCGGCAACGGCGACACCCCTCCTGCGGCAGATGCTCGCCGCCCCTTTGGCGAGTTGGCACCTGCAATACCACGCCGGACCGGCAGGCCTCCCACACGCGACCGGCGGCCAGACCACGTTCACTCTGATTGCCAGCCTCGTTGCCGTCGGTCTGGTGCTGGGAGGGCTCGCCCTCTGGCTCTACCTCGAGAGCACGCGCGAACTGCGCGATGCCGCGCAACGCGTCAGTTTCGTCAACCAGGTGTCGCACGAGTTGCGCACGCCGCTGACCAACATCCGCCTGCACGCCGAGTTGCTCGCCGAACAGATCGGTAATGACGACACCCCGTCGGCAACCCCCGCCAATGACGCGAACAACCGCCTCGGCATCATCATCGCCGAGAGCCAGCGGCTAACGCGTCTTATTCACAATGTATTGACGTTTGCCCGTCACCAGCGTGGCCAGTTGACCGTGTATCCTCGGCCGGCCGTCCCGGACGACATCGTGCGCGAAACCATCGAACGTTTTCGCCCGGCATTGCAGGCAAGAAACGTGCAGGTGATCCTGCGCCTCCACGCCCCGCACCCGGTCCTCGTCGATGCCGATGCCCTCGAACAGATGGTCGGCAACCTCGTGGGCAACGTCGAGAAATACGCGGCCGGCGGCGGGCAGGTCTTCGTCACCGCCCGACAACAGGGCGAGCAACTGCTGATCACCGTACGCGACCTGGGGCCGGGGATTCCGGCCGACCGGCACGACGACGTCTTCGCCCCCTTCGTCCGCCTGTCGGACCGCCTGACCGACGGCGTTGCCGGCACCGGCATCGGCCTGACCATCGCCCGCGAACTGGCCCGGCTGCATGGCGGCGATCTTCTCTTGACCTGGAGCAACGGCCCCACGGCCGCCACGGCCAGGGCCGCGACCGCCGACGATGCCCAATCGTCGACCGCCGGAGCCGCGTTCACCGTGATCGTCAGCGCCCCGCCGACCACCGAGGAGAAGCATTCATGAAAGTCCTGATTGCCGAAGACGATCCGGCCACCCGCGCCGGTCTGACCGAAATCCTCACCAACGAGGGATACCAGGTGGTGACCGCTGCCGATGGCCTGCAGGCCTGGTCGGTTTTCGAGAACACCCACCCCGACCTCGTCTGCCTCGACATCATGATGCCGGGACGCGATGGCTACGAACTGTGCAAGAAGATCCGCGCCTCTGGGGCGACGACACCGGTCATCTTCATCTCGGCGAAAGGGACGGAAATCGACAAGGTTCTCGGCCTGGAACTCGGCGCCGACGATTTCATCGTGAAACCGTTCGGGGTGCGTGAGGTGGTCGCCCGCGTGCGTGCCGTCACCCGCCGGTGCCTGGCCAGGGTGGCGGCAACGGCGGCCCCCGGCGGCCCCGACCCACTGCCCGGCGAACCTTTCACGCTCGGCCCGTGGCACGTAAACCCACATCAATTGCGCGCCAGCCGCGGCGAAAGCGCCATCGACCTCAGCCTGCGCGAGGTGCGGATTCTCGCGCTGTTTGCGCGCAACCCGGGCAAGGTCCTCGATCGGAACACCATTTTCAATCACTGCTGGGGCGAAGAACACCTGCCCGGCAGTCGCACGCTCGACCAACACGTGGCCCAGTTGCGCAAACGCCTCGAAGACGACCCGCGCAACCCGACACTCATCAAGACCGTGCACGGAGCGGGTTACCGCTGGGAACCGTAGCCGTCGCCCCGGATCACATCTCGCGAAGCCAATGTCGAGACAGGACAGGGCCGCTTCCGGTATGATGCGCACGATGAATGCGTCGTGCGCACACTGGCGGGTGCTCGGTCCGGCTGTCGCCCTGGTGACAGCCCATGTGCTCACGGCGCTGATCCAGGCGCATCCCCCCGTGGCCGCGGTGGTGCTCGCATCACTGGCCGACGACCTGGGGGGAACGGTTCTGGCGGCGGCCACCCTGGTGGCCCTCACCATCGCCCTGATCGGTCCCTGGCTCGGGGCCGGACCCCATTTGTTCGCGGCGGGCACGACGTTCTGCCGCTGCTTCGGACCGGTGGCCGGCCCGGCCGCCCTGCTCGCCGTCGGCCTGCCTCAACGCCTCGTCGATCTCACCAGCGGCTACAACACCATCGACGGCAACGCGCCCCTGGCCTGGCTGCTCGGGTTGTTTGATGTCATACGTGGTATTGCTTCGTTGTTGCTGTTGCTTGGGTTGCTCGCCTCGCGGGCCACCCCGGCGCAGAGTCCGTCGACCGCCGCAGACCTCGGGGCTTCCACCCCCGCCGCGCCACCCAGCCACGACCCCGACACAGCCGACCGCCGTAGATCCCGTCTGTATCTCGCTCTGGCATTGCTTTTCATCATGGCGCTGGGGTTGCAGCATGGGGCACTGGGCAACATGCCCCATGTCGCCGACGAGATTGCCCAAGACTGGGATGCGCGCCTGCTGGCAACCGGAGCATTGCACTCCCCGAGTTATCCGTTGCGCGCTTCGTTCTTTCTCGACCGCCTCGAGGACAACGGCCAGTGGCTCTACTCGATCTACCAGATGGGCCTGTCACTGCTGTGGGCGCTGGTCCTTCCGTTCGGTCGCATTGACATCGTCAATCCAGTTCTGGCCTGCCTCGCCATCTTTCTCCTCGTCGATCTGCTGAAGCAAACGCACGGCGCCGTCATCGCCCGCGACACCGGTCTATTGCTGGCCGTGTCACCCTTCATGGTCATGATGGCGGCCGGCCGCATGAACCACCTGTTGTTGCTGGTTTTCGTCGTCGCGGCCACCCGCGCGGCGGTTCGCGCCGCCCAGGGGGCGCTCGCTTTCGGCCCGGTGATGGGGGGCTTGGCGTGTGGACTCGCCGTCATGACCCGCCAACTCGAAGGTCTGGTGACCATGGCTGCCTTTGGCGTATTGCTGTTGTGCATACAATTGCCCTGGCGCCGACGCGCGTTCTTCGTCGGGGTCTTCGCCTTGGCCTGTGCTGCCGTCATGATGGTGCAACTCACGCTGAGCCTGCACCGAACCGGCGACCCGTTTGCCGGGTTGCTGCGCCATCAGGCCCTCAAGCTGTTCAGTGGCGCCGACATGTTCACCCTCGTCGGCCAACTGCTGAGCAATATCACCGATAATGTTCTTGGCTTTGGCGTCTATGCGTTTGGCGGCGTTGTCGTGGGTTGGCTGGGCTTCTTCGGGCTGCGCTGGCGTGTGCCGACAGCGGCATCGACCGAAACCTGCGCGGCCGTAACCGCCGAGCGGTTTCTCGCCGTGCAGGCTGTCGGCA
>CAZADH010000045.1:0-17055 GCA_964483805.1 uncultured bacterium | reverse complement strand
GACTTTTGCTACGGACCGCGCTACTACTTCACGCTCTTGCCTGCAGCGGCACTGGGTATGGCTCGTGTATTGCAGATGCTGCGCGCTTCGCTGGGTGCCCGCGTGGTGGCAAACTGGTGCCGGATCGGTCTGGCCATCGCAATCCTGACGATTGCCCACCAATCCTGGTCGGTGCTCGGCAACCATTTCTTCCACATGAGTCCGGCGTTTTCCCGTTTCGTCAACAGCCAGTTCGCACCCCAGGGACCCACCCTACTCTTCCGCCGCAACCCGGCACGGCCCCGACTCGAACTGGCGCGCCTGTTGCGAAGTCGCGGCGTGCCCACCGAACGCATCATGGCGCTGGTCGGCATCGACTCGCTCGATTACGACGCCGCCCTCGCCGAACTGCAGACCGTCCCGGCCGCCGATCCGACCCGCATCGCCGCCATCCTCGACCGCTACGCCGATCTTGCGCAGCGCGAGAAGGCCGAACTGTTCGACATCAACGAACTCGAGGTCATCCACGCCAACAGCGCCGATCCGCTCAACCAACAGGTCGTGGTCGCGCTCGACCTCGGCGATGCCGCCAACGACGCGCTGCGCGCCCATCTCCCCAACCATCGCCCTCTGATCGTGAGCCGTTACCGCGACCGTTTCTCCGTGGCTCCCTATCGTCCGGCCGGGGTCCCCACTTTCTGAATTTGTTGACATTCTGAGCGGTGCGCGTGACCTTGAAGGGAATGCCGCACGCGGCCTCAGGAGGTTCAACCATGGCGAAATCGAAAACCCGGTGCATCGGACTCATCACCTCGGGAGGCGACAGCCCGGGCCTGAACGCGGCCATCCGCGGGGTCGCCAAGGCGGCCATGGACGAGTACGGCATCAAGATCGTCGGCATTCTCGACGGTTTCCGCGGCCTCGTCGAGAATCGCACCATTGCGCTCGATGGCGCGGCGGTCAGCGGCATTCTCACGCTCGGTGGCACCATTCTCGGCACCAGCCGCGATAAACCCCACAAAATGCCGATGGGTGGGCAGATCCTCGACATGACCGCCACCGCGGTCGAAAACGCGCGGCGCATGCAACTCGACTGCCTGGTCTGCCTCGGCGGCGGCGGCACCCAGAAAAACGCGCTGCACCTGCACGAACACGGCCTCAACGTCCTGACGTTGCCCAAGACCATCGACAACGATGTGGCCGAGACCGAGGCCACCTTCGGGTTCGACACCGCCATTCACGTCGCCGCCGAAGCCATCGACCGGCTGCACAGCACCGCCACCAGCCACCACCGCATCATCGTATGCGAAATCATGGGTCACAATGCCGGCTGGTTACCGCTCGCGGCCGGCATCGCCGGCGGCGCCGATGTCATTCTCATCCCCGAGATCCCGTACGACCTCGACATTGTCGCCCACCACCTGATCGAACGCCGCCGGCGCGGCAAGCGGTTCTCGATCATAGCCGTCGCCGAGGGCGCCATTTCTCGCGAAGAAGCGAAACACCGGGCCGCCGAAGCGGCGCGGACCAAGGAAGTCGACAAGGCGAAAGCCAAAGACAAGAAGGAAGCCGACGAGAATTCGGGCGGCAAGAAGAAAGACAAGAACAAGAAGGCGAACCCGGAAACCCCGGCTTCGCCGGACCGCGAGCGGGTCCTCGAAACGCCGCAAGGAATGGTCCATCTGGTGCAGGAGTCGACGGCCAGCCGCATCGCCCGACAGTTGCAACAGATGACCGGCAGCGATGCCCGGGTGACCTCACTGGGCCACGTCGTGCGCGGCGGCTCGCCGTCGGCGACCGACCGGTTGCTCTGCACGCGACTCGGCACCAAGGCCGCACAACTGCTGGCCGAAGGTCATTACAACGTGATGGTCGCCGTCAAGGGCAACCTGTGCGTGCCCGTGCCACTCGAGAAGGTCGCGGGCCGGCGCAAACAGGTCCCGGTCGATCACGAGTGGATCACCGCGGCGCGGCTTTGCGGCACCTGCATGGGCGATCGCTGACCGCCGGCCGTTATTGACGCATGATGTATTTACGTCACCCGGACATCTGGCTCCGCTGACGTTCCCGCTCGGTTCCGCAGCAGGCCGATTTTTCGCAGGCAGCGACGAGGGTCGCGTTTTCTCGCGCCGCCTTACGGCGATGCGACGGCCGGCCCCTGTTGCCGCAGCCGTTGCCATGCCGTCTCGAGATCCTCGCCGATCATCGCCGCCAGGCGACGTGTGTTGCGCGGCCCGTAGAGTCCGTCAGGACGGGCATCGAGAGCGTAATCGGGCGTCGTGGTGATCAACCAGCGCAGGTGATCGCCCGACAGAGTGAAGATGCTCATTCGCGCTGAACCGCGCACGAGCAGGCGATCGACGGCGGAGTCGTCGCGTGACACCACCGCGGTTTTGCTCGCGCTGAGCGCGTCGATGCCCGGCAATCCGGTCACCGTGTAACCGACCCACGGCGCCAGAGTCGGGATCACATCGAGATGCTCGGTCGGCGTCTCGACCACCTGCGGCGAATCCCCCGGCGCGATGACGATGCCGGGAACGCGAAACTGCTCCGGCACCGGCCCGGTGCAGTGGGCCAGGTAGTTGTTCTCGCCCAGCGATTCGCCGTGGTCGCCCAACACCACGAAAACCGTGTCGGCCAGGCGGCCGTCGGCTTCGACCCCGGCAAAAAACTCGCCGAGGATCTCGTCGAGGTAGAGCATCGAGTTGCGATACCGGTTCGCCAACCCCGCCACCAGCGGCGGCGACGGCTCGAGCAGAAAGATGCTGTAACCCACGTCGATGGTGGGTTTGAACCGCTCAAACGCCGGTGGATAGTAATAATTGAAGTGGGTGTTGAAGAGGTATCCTTCGACAAACATCGGGCCCGGTGCCGTACGCAACTCGTTGCGGATGTCGTCGAGCGCCAGCTTGCTCGACAGGTAACCATCCTGGCCCTGCGGATGTGTCTTGAACGTGAAGTGGGCTGTCGTGCTGATGCGAATCGGATCCTCTTCGGCCTCGCAGCGCACGAAGCGGTATCCCCGCGCCGCGAGAAACGAGTGCCACGGCGGCGGCCCACCCCGCTGCAGGAGCCGTCGATAGTCGATCGGCACGATCCCGTAATGACACCCGATCAGGCTGGTGATCGTCCCGTTGGCCTGGGCGTGATGACGGCGCAACCACGTGTGACTGCGCGCCCGGGCCAGTGTGCGCGGCATGAGGGTCTCGAACAGATCGGCCCGCAACGACTCGGCCCAGATCACGACGATGTGCGGCGGCCGACCGCTCCCCGCCCGCCACGAAAACGATGCCGGCGCATGCGCGCACGCGAGGTCGACCGGCCGGGTGGACTGCGCCACCTCGCGCACCCCCGACGCGGTGAACGGCGGAATCGACGGCACCGGCACGAGCAGCGACAGGCGCAGGTTGAGATAGCCCGCAAACTGCCCGGGCCAGGCCAAGGCCGGCAACCGCACGAACGCCACCGGCAACAACACCAACCAGAGCGCGGCGACGCGCAGGAAGGCCCGTGGCCCCACCGGCGCCGGGTCGCCACGAAGCGCAAACATCATTGCCAACGTCAATACAACGTAACCTGCAGCCAGCAACACCAGTTCCACCACGAGGGCGGTCGGCACCTGGATCGCCTCAAAGAAGCGCCCGGGATCGAACGAGAACAGCCAGAAGTGCATCAAGCTCAGATGCCCTTTGCCGAAGCGGTAGTAGAGGTTGTCGATCCACAAGAGGGCGAGCGGCACCCACGCTCCGGCCGCCACGAGCAACCCGATGGCGGGCCGCTGTTGGCCTACGAGAGCAACACCGGCTGCGATCAGGGCAACGGCCAACACCTCGAGCAACAGTTGCGCATGATCGACGACACCCAACCAACCGGCACCGACCGCAAAGCCGGCCAGAGCGAGACCGAGGGCGGCGGCCAACTCGGCCCGCAGCATCGCCTGCGTGCCCCGGCGCGCCACCAACCAGACCACCCCGACGCCGGCCAGGATATACGGCGACGGTCGGTCGAGCCACGGATTGGCCAGGCGCCACTCCCACACCATCGGCGCCGCCAGGACCAGCCCTTCCCATAGCAATACAATGGATGTCAATGCCTGCACCCAGACCAGGAAACGACACCGTAACGCCCAGGGGGCCTCAACGGCGGTCTCGGCACGCACCGGATTCTCACTCATGGCTGCCTCAGCGCCTGCCAGGCGGTGCGCAGGTCCCGCGCCACCAGGGCCGCCAACCGATCGTTGTTGACCATTGCATACAGCCCATTGGGCCGGGCATCGACCGCATAATCGGCCGTCGTGGTCAGGAACCACTGCAACCACCCGTTCCCCGCCGCGAAAATCGACATCGTGTTCCCCTGGCGCACGAGAATCTTGCCCAGCGACCACGAGTTGGCATTGTCGACCAGGACCCACGCCGTGCGGCTCGCGGTGCGGGCATCAGCGCCCGGCAACCCATGCACGGTGAACCCCAGGAACGGCGCCAGCGTCGGCACCACGTCGAGATGCGTCGTCGGCACATCGATCGCCTGGCACACGGCATCGGGGGTCACGATGACGCACGGCACGCGGAATTGCTCGGGCATCGGCCCGGTGCAGTGGCCGAGATATCCCGCCTCGCCCAACGATTCGCCGTGGTCGCCCAGAATCACCACGACCGTGTTGCTCGCCAACCCCGCGCTGTGCAAACGTGCAAAAAAGCGGGCCAGCAGATGATCGAGATACCGCGAGGCGTTGCGAAACCGGTTGCCGACCCGCAAGGCCAGATCCGGCGTCGGGTCGGCCCCGAACAGGTCGGCATCGACATCGAGCGTCGGCTGATATCGCGTAAACTCGGGCGGATAGTAGTAATTCCAGTGGGTATTGAACAGGTACCCGTCGAGCACGCACGGCCCGCCCTTCTGCAATTCCTCGATGATGTCGTCGAGCACCAGTTCGGTCGACCGATAGCCACCGGCATCGCGCGGTCGATAACGCATGGTGAACTCCTGGTGCGTCGGCATGGCACCCCAGGCATCGATCGCCTCGAAGTGGACCAGCCGATACCCACACTGGCGCAACCAGCGATGCCAGGCCGGGCTCTCATGGCGATCGAAGAACTGCAGCAACTGGACCGGCAGGAAACCGTAATGCAGGGCCGCCATGGCATTGATCGTGTTGTTGTTGGTCGCGCAATGCTGGCGTAAATACAAATGATGGCTGGCCAGCGCGCACATGGCCGGCATCTCCGCGGCGAACATGTCGGCGCGCAGACTCTCACACCACAGCATGACCAGGTGGCGCCGCGGTTGCGTCGGGCTGGCCGTGGCGAACTCGCCCTGCTGCCAACACCGTTCCAGATCGAGTGCGGCCGATGATTGCCCGGCAGCCCGCATGGCTGGCGTCTTGAATGGCGCGATATCGGGCACCGGCACCAACGACTGCAAACGCAACCCCAGATAGCGGGGAATCTGGTGCGGATAGGCCAGACGTGGCATCACCGCCCACAGGGTCACGGCAAAGAACGCCAACAACAAGGGCAACGGCCAGGGGGTCGCCCGGGGCCGCCGCACGCCAACGAAGCGCGCACTGAACGCGACGAGCAACAAGAGCACGACGGCGCCCCCCGCGGGCACCACCAGCTTCACCAGTTGTCGCGAGGTGATGGCAATGTCTTCGACGATCCGCCACGGTTCCATGCTCAGATACCAGACGTGCACGAAATTCAGATGGCCCATGGTGAAGCGAAAGAACACCCCGTCGGCCCACAAACCGGCAAGAACCACGAAGTTCAACGCCGGCCACAGCGCAGCGACCCGCGGGTGCAGACCGATGCGACGCCACTCGCAGTCGACAACCACCCAGATCACCACCGCCAAAAACAGCACGAACACCCAGGCAAGACTGCTCACGACGCTCAACAACACCAACGCGACGCCCAGCGTGAGCACCAGGCCGGCCCCCAAATGCACCGCGTGAACCGGGTATTCCCCGTACCGAGAAGCGACGAACAGGACGAGCACGGCCACGGTCACCCAGAACGATGGCATGCCGAGCACGGGCCAGGCAAAGGCCCAGTCCCAATCGGCCGGAGCCGCAATAATCTGTTGATCCCAGAGCAATACAAGAGCAAGCCACCCCTGCAACACAATGAGCATGCGCGCGCGCAGCACCCTGATCCGCGATCTCTCCTCCCGCTCGTCGAGTTGCGTTGCCACCGCCGCGAACAACGCCGCCTGGATCTCGGGGGTCGAGGGCAACGTCGGCCCCGCGGTCACCGCGGCATCCGGCGTCGCGGACCCCGGCACCGCGGCTGGCGCGACCGCAACCGGACTCGTCGCCGGAGAAACCGGCGTTCCCGGGCGTTCGTCGCTCATGGCCAGTCCTGGCGCAAGGCGCGCCCCGCCGTGTGCATGTCGCGACGCACCAGCGCCGCCAGTTCATCGTTGCGGGCCAGCGAATACAAACCGTCAGGGCGGGCGTCCAGCGCGTAATCGGCCGTCGTGGTGATCTGCCAGCGCAGATACCCACCCGAGACTGTGAAAATGCTCATCGTCGGCCCCTCGCGCACAAGCACGCGGCCCATCGTCGAGGTGTCGAGCAAAACGGTGGCAGTGCGTGTGGCCGTCAACACGTCGATTCCCGCGAGCCCGGCGACCTCGTATCCCAGCAACCGCTGCAATGTCGGCAGGATGTCGGTGTTGTCGGTGGGCGTCTCGACGGCACGCGCCGGCTCGCCCGGGGCCACGATGAGACAAGGCGTGCGGAACTGCTCCGGCATCGGCCCGGTGCTGTGGCTGACAAAGCCGTTCTCACCCAGCGACTCGCCGTGGTCGCCGAGAATCACGAACACGGTGTCGTTGAGGCGGCCGGCTGCTGCCATCCGGGCAAAGAACCGCCCCAGCAACATGTCGAGGTAGAAGACCGCATTGCGGTAGCGATTGCGCAAGCCGAGAATCACCTCGGGCGTCGGCTCCTGCGTCAATACTTTATACATATCGGCCTGCTCGCGCTCGAGGACCGGCTGAAAAGGCGCAACATCGTGCGGAAAGTAGTAATCCCAGTGTGTGTTGAACAGGTAGCCCTCGACCACGCACGGGCCGCTCGCCTGCAATTCGTCGGCGATCTGTTCGAGCACCTTTTCTGTCGTGCCATAGCCGTCGGCATCCAGTTCGTGGGTCACCAGCGTCATGTCCTGCAGACTCGGCTCGGTGACCCAGTCACGAAACGCCTCGTACCGTTTGAGCCGATAGCCCCGGTCACGCAGAAACCGGTACCACTCGGTCGGCTGCCGGGCGGCGAACAACGTCGTCGGTTCGATCGGCACGAAGCCGTAGCGCAACGCCACCATGCTGGTCACCGTGAAGTTCGTCGAAGCGAGGTGCTGACGTAAATACACGTTATGGCTGGCCAACGCCGCCATCTGCGGCATGCACGACGAAAACACGTCGGCGCGCAGACTCTCACACCAGAGAACGACCAGGTTCCGGCGCGGCACGCCGGCCGGCCACACGTCGCGAAACGAGCCCTGGCGATGGGCGCTTGCCAGATCGAGAGGCGCCGCCGAGACGGCCACCTGCCGCACCGCCGCCGTCGTGAACGGGGCAATCGGCGGCACCGGCGTCAGCAGGTGCATGCGCAGATTGAGATACGACGCAAAGCGGCCGGGCCATGCTGCGGCCGGCAGGCGAACCCAGAGCAGCCCGACCACCACCACGCTCACCACCGCCATGGCCCCGACGGCCCGCCAGGCAACCAGCGGCCGGTCATCGCGACGCAGCGACCACGGGGTCACCAGCAACAGCGCGGCGAACACCAGGGCTTCGCCCACCATCTGCTGCATGAGCGACGCGGGAATCCGCACCGCCTGCACGATCTGCTCGGGAATCGTCGCCATGAACCACAGGTGCAACAGGCTCACATGCCCCTTGGTCAACCGGAAGTAGAAACCGTCAACCCACAGGTAGGCGAGAACGAGAACCTGGACAATCACCAGCAACCAGGCGATTTTCGGGCACCGGCAACTCACCCACCACTGGATTGCCGCCACGGTCGTGAGCGCGGCCCCGGCCATGACCAGCACCCACCGGGTGAGTTCGCCACCCCCGCCAACCAGGACAAGGCCAGCAATACACCATATTGCACTACCGGCGACCAGGCCGGCAGCAAGAATCCGGGAACCGGCCCGGGCAAGCAAATACACGAGCCCAAACGAACCGACAATGTACAACCGCGGCTCCCCGACCAGGGGTGTGCGACAGAACCAGACCCACTCGTCGGGCGCAACGAGCATCAGCGAATCCCAACACAGCGTCCCACAGGCGGCCGCAACCGAGAGGACGACCAGTCCCCAACGGCACGCGGGCGCCGCTGCGGACGGTGCCGCAAGCGGCACCGACGAGCGGCCATCGGCGCCCGATGTCCCCAACCCTGCAGATCCGGCCGCAGTCACAGCCGGCTGGTTTTCCGACGCGTCGGCCGTGGTTTCACCCGAACTGGTAATGCTTGCGCACCGCCTTCCGCACCGTCCAGACACACTGCAAACCCTTGGGAAACACGACAAGGTCACCCGCGCCAAAGGTCACTTCTCCCGTGGCCGTCTTGACGGTCACGTCGCCCTCGAGAAGGTAGCAGGTCTCACGGTCACTATATTCCCAATCAAAAGTCGAGGGTTCACAGGTCCAGATCCCCCACGAGCGAACGCCCATTTCGTCGAGTTCACCCGTCTTGGGTTTGCGCACAACGATTCCGACTTCGGCCATGGCCGACCTCCTGAGTCATGCCGATGAATTGAAGAGCGGCATCGGCAGATCGCGCCGCCACAAGGCGGCGCCCACATTCTACAACAGCCGCTGCCCCCATGCCGCCGACACAAGATGCCGGTCTGGCGAAGCGTAACGGGGCCGCCTGCAGCCGTTGCCGCCACGAGGGCGGCAAGCGACGATAGTCGCGCCACCGCAACGGGGCCTCATGAATTCGCCGCAAAATGCCGATGGTGATTACAGGAGAAGGCGAAATTCATGACCACCGACCACCAATCATCGGCGGAACTGCGTCTGGTGACGGCCCTGCTGGGCCGGCCACCGCTGTTGCCGTTCACGGTCGTCGACCGCTGCCCGGACACGACTCCCCGGGTCCTGGCGGTACCACCGGTCGCTCGGGCAGACAGTCGGTGGCGCCCCTTCCCAACCATCTATTGGCTCTCGTGCCCCAGGCTCCACCACGAAGTGTCGCGACTCGAGAGTAACGGGTGGGTCCACCGCTATACCGATCAAATCGCGGCCGATACGGCATTGGCTGAGGCGTTTCTCATCGGTCAGCGTTGGCTGATCACCCATCGTCGCGCGCAGATCCCGGGCGGTATCGACGTCGAATCGCTGCCGGCACGTGTCCTCGCTCGCCTCGATCACACCAATATTGCCGGTTGCCGTGAACTGCTGGCGATCAAATGCCTGCATGCCCATGTCGCGCAACATCTGGCCGTTGGTCGCAATCCCGTCGGTGCAGCGGTACTCGACCAGATCGGCGAATGCACGGCGGCGAACCCGTGCCGTCACTGGCTCACCCCTGCCAAGGAGGCCCACGCATGATCCGTGGCATCTACACCAGTTCGGCCTCGATGTTGTGCGAGACCATCCGCCAGGACATGGTCGCCAACAACCTGGCCAACGTCGACACCCCCGGCTACAAGCGCAAGGAGGGCATTTTCAAGGAACTGCCCACCACCGAATTGCGCAAGGTCAACGACGGTCAGCTCTATCCGCCGCGCCCTCTGCAGAAGTTTCCCAAGATCGGTCGGCTCGGCACAGGGGTCATCCTCGACGAAACCTTCACCGATTTCGATCAGGGCAAATTCGAGAACACCGACAATCCGCTCGACCTCGCGCTCGACAACAAGAACGAGTTCTTCGTCGTCGAGACCGACCGCGGACCGCGCTTCACCCGCGATGGCGTGTTCATGCTCAACAGCGAGGGTTACCTGGTCAATGGCAACGGCGAGTTCGTCATGGCCGAACCGGTTCCCAACGAGAAACCGGTCGCCCGCGTGCTCAATGAAGACGGTGAGTACGCCGGCAACTTCGTGCGCGTGAAGACGAACCTGCCCAGCGACCGCATCACCGTCGACACCGAGGGCCGGGTGGTCATCAACGACCAACCGCGCTTCCGCCTGTTGCGCGGCGCCATGGCCGATCGCACCGCTTTCCAAAGCGAAGGCAGCAATCTTTTCAAATGGGATCACGGCGTCGTCGATCTGGAGCGTTCGGGCAAGGTCAAGATCGGCTTCGTCGAGAAACCGAATTTCAGTGTCGTGCAGGAAATGGTGAAGATGATCGAGGTGGCGCGTGCCTATGAGGCCAACGCCAAATGTGTCCAGACCCACGATTCGCTGTTGGATCGCTGCATCAACAGCGTCGGGCCGACCCGACGCTAGGCAAAGGAGGTCCTGAGCTATGATGCGCTGTCTCTACTCGGCGGCCACGGGCATGAAGGGCCAGGAACTGAACATCGACGTGATTTCGAACAACCTGGCCAACGTGACCACCACCGGCTTCAAAAAGAGCCGCGTCGACTTCCAGGATCTGCTCTATCAAACCATCAAGGAACCCGGCACGCCCATCAACAATGGCACGCACTACCCTGTCGGTATCCAGGTCGGTCACGGCGTCCGCCCGGTCGCCGTCCAGAAGATCCACAGCCAGGGCGAGTATCAGCAGACCGAGCATCCACTCGACGTCGTCATCGAAGGCAAGGGGTTCTTTCAGATCCAGTTGCCCTCGGGCGAGATCGCCTACACCCGCGACGGCGCCTGGAAGCTGACCGAGACCGGCCAGGTCGTCAACAGCGACGGCTACGCGGTCATTCCCAACTTCAACATTCCCCAGGATGCCATCGGCATCAACATCACACCGAGCGGCATCGTCGCCGTCAAGATGCCCAACCAGATCGAACTGCAGGTCATCGCGCAACTCGAACTGACCGACTTCGTGAACCCGGCCGGTCTCAAAGCGATCGGCCGCAACCTGTTCATCCCTACCGGCAGCTCCGGTGAACCGATCAACGGCCTGCCCGGCACCAACGAACTGGGCAACATCAACCAGGGTTTCATCGAAATGTCGAATGTGAAGGTCGTCGAGGAGATGGTCAACATGATCGTGGCCCAACGCGCTTACGAAGCGAACTCCAAGACAATCCAGACCTCCGATCAGATGCTGCAGATCGCCAACGGTCTGAAGCGCTAGTAGGTAATCTCATTACAGGTAACAGGTAATATCCCATGAGTCTCCACAACCGGCCCTTTTCGCTCTGGCGCTGTTCTGCCCTCGGCATTGGCCTCTTGGCGCTCTCTGCCGCAGTCCCGCTTCCGGTCACGGCCGGACCGGCGACGGCGATGACGCGCATCGGGATCATCCCAGCCACCAACCCATTTGCGCTCACCGATGCCATCGACATCTCGCCGAAACTCGAGTTATTGCAGGGCAGCACTCCCGAGCGGACGCCGGCCGGCGAACAAGCGACCGAACAACCCTCGGTCTGGGCCGTCAATCCCGAGGTGACGGTCGGCACCGCGCGCGTCGATGCGTCGAGCCTGTTGTTGCCCGGCGCACCAGCGTGGCTGCGCGACCAGTTGGCGGAGCGCGTTCTGGGTAGTCTCATCAACCCGCTCGACGAGATCACCTTCACCCGTGACCAACTCCTGCCCCGGCTCGGTGCGACCGCGCAGTGGCTTGCCATCCCCGCACGTGTGGTCGTTCGTCGCAAGGGCGATGTCCTCGAAGGCGAGGCCTTGCGTGAGCGGGTCGTGGCCGCCTGCAAAAGCCGCCTGATCGGCATTCCGGACGACCAGATCCGCATCGACCTGAATCGCTTGCCGCGCAGTCTGCGGTTGCCGTCGCCCGCCGGCCAGGTCAGCGTCACCCCCATGTCGACCGCGAACCTCGGCCTGGTGCTGCATCAGGTCGAAGTCAGGTGCCAGGGTGGCGAGCGCATCCAACAGGTCGTGCAAACTGACGTCTGGCTCGAGATTCCGGCCGGCAAGTTGCGTCGGCTCATGAAACGCGGCGAGATCATTGCCGAGAGCGACATCGAGCCATCGCTCATCAAGGTGCGCAACCGCGACAACCTGGCCTTCGTCCCGGCGGCTGACGCCATCGGCCGAACGTTAACCCATTACAAATCTCCGGGAACCCTGTTGCGGCGGGACGATCTCGAAAATCCGCCCGACACCCCCAACCATGCCGCGCTCTCGCAGGGGTCGCAACCGACCAGCGCTGACGCGGTTGCCGGCCCGGTCGACCCCGAGGCGGGCGCGCACGCCGGCGTCCCTGCGGTTGCGGGAGTTGACGCGCTCGGCACCCTGATCAACCAGAATCCTGCACCGGTGGCCGCTGCGGCGCCCACCACTGGGCACACTGCGCCAGCGTGGTCGGCTGCCCGCGCCCAGACCCGCGACGAGTTCGCGCCGTCGATGGTTCAGACCGGCCGGCCGCTCTCGGCCGACAATGGCGCGACATCAGCCATGGCAGCCGTCAGGCGGGGAACCACCGCCCCGGCCGGCAAGGCGGGATCACCGCTCGTTCGGCAGGGCGAGACGGTGGAGTTCACCGTGAAATCCGGGTCGCTGGCGCTCAAGGTCCGGGCCCGGGCCCTGCAGACCGGTCAATTGGGCGAAACCATACGCCTCACGAATCTGGCCAACAATCGGCCGATCACCGGTACCGTGGTCGGGAAAGGCAAGGTCGAACATGAAACGGAATAAGCGCCACACACGCAATGCCGCCTTGACGGCACTCGTGCTCATCAGCGTGGCCGGCATGACCATGGCCGCGCCGTTGTGGCTGGGCGGTAACGATCTGTACACGCCGGGCGGCACCCGTGAGTTCAGGCCAGGAGACATCATCACCGTCAACGTTGCAGAACAGGCGAGCGCGCAGCAGAAAGCATCCTCGGCCACCGCCGACGACTCTTCGGTCGAGGTCAAGGCGACCCCGCAGATTCCTGCCATTCCGAAGTTGCTGCAGAAGTTCACGGGCAAACACGAAGTGAAGAACACCTGGAACGGCAACGGTACCACCTCGCGGTCGGGCAACGTCAGCGCCACTGTCAGCGCCCAGGTGCTCGAGGTTTTGCCCAACGGCAATCTGCTCATCGAAGGGCACCGCCGCGTGCGGGTCAACAAAGAGGCCCAGATCATCCACGTGCGGGGCGTGGCCCGTCCCCGCGACATCGACGCCAAGAACAACATCAATTCGACCGCGCTCGCCGATGCCGAGATCAAGTACGAAGGCAAGGGCGCCGTCGGCGCGACCCAACGCCCCGGCCTGTTCACCAAGGTGACTTCGTTCCTGTTCTGATCGCACCAACGCCTAAATCCGACTCGCCGATTAATACATACATTATAAATAAATAGTATTCGATTCCCGGAGGCACCCCCGATGGTCGTATGCCGCTCACGCCTGCTGGTCGTCTCGTTTCTGCTCACCCTGGCCCTCACCGCACCCATCGCGGCCCAGACCAGCGTTCGCCTCAAGAACATCGCCCGGGTCAAAGACGTCCGGGAGTATCAGTTGCTTGGGGATGGCCTCGGAACCGGCCTTTCCGGGACCGGCGACAAATCGGCACTGAGCCAGGACATGGCGCGCGGCATGCTGCGCAACATGGGCATGGAAGTGGACACCAACTCGGTGAAGACCAATAACATCGCCGCCGTGATGGTGACCGCGATGATTCCGCCGTTCTCGAACGCCGGCGACCGCATCGACATCACCATGAGTTCCATCGGCGACGCCAAGAGTCTGCAGGGCGGCGTGCTGCTGCCCACACAGTTGAAGGGTGGCAACGGCGAGGTCTATGCCGTGGCCCAGGGCCAGGTGACCGTCGGCGGCATGCCGGCCGGCCAGGGCGCCGGCGGCGGCCAGAATCAAGGCGGCCGGCAGCAGAACCATTTGACCGTCGGTCGCGTGCCTGGCGGCGCGATCCTCGAGCGCGAGGTTGGCGGTCGTTTTGCGGCAGACGGCACCTTCTGTCTGTGTCTCGAGCGCAAAGACTGCAATCTGGCGCGGCGCGTGAAAGAAGCGGTGGACCGCAAGTTCGGTGAGGGATGGGCCAAGACGATCGATCCGGGCACCGTTCGCGTCACCGTACCCACCAGCTTCACCGACGATCCCGTCGCGTTCGCGGCGACGATTCAGGATCTGCCTCTCACCATCGAGGAATCGAATCAGGTGGTCATCAACGAGAAGACGGGCACGATTGTCATCGGCAACAATGTGCGCATCAGCACGGTATCGATCGCCCAGGGTGGTCTCAAGATCGATGTGGGAGGCGCGGGCAATGGGCGCGCCGCCGGTCAGGGCGCCGGCACGGGCTCGCCCGCTGCCGGACAGGCCGCGGGCGCAGCGGCAAGCAGCGGCGGGATGGTCACCTTGCCGGGCGACACGACGGTCGAGGAACTGGTCAAGCTGCTCAATGTCATCGGCGCCAATCCGCGTGACATGATCGCGATTCTGCAGGCCATTGCCGCGGCCGGCGCCCTTCACGGTGAGATCAAGTTGATCTGAGTCGGTACCCCCTGGCGACAAAAATGTAACGCGACGTCTTTACAAACTCTGGGGGTGATGTTATGTTCGACGTGCCATCGCCTTTTGCGCGCCCGTGCAATTCCCCCCGCCCCCGGAGGTAGATTCGCCATGGCGTCATTCGTTTCCATTGAAGACCGCGACCTGGCCAACCAGCACTTCGATCGCGGCTTGTCGTTCGACATCCGCGGCAAGATCGATCAGGCCATCACCGAGATGCTCGAGGCCGTCAAGTGCGACCCGTGCTTCGCCGAGGCGTACAACAAGCTCGGTGATTACTACCAAAAAAAGGGCCAGATGAAGAAAGCGATCGAAATGTACCAAAAATCGATCGAACTGAAACCGGATGTCGAGAATTCGCATTTCGACCTGGGGTCGGCCTACGGTCACGTCGGACGCTACGATGAAGCGCTCGCCGAACTCGACCGGGCTCTGCAAATGGATCCCGAACACTACGAGATCTATGCGCGACGCGGCTACGTCAAGCTCGAGCTGTCGCTCTACGATGAAGCGATCAGCGATTTGAAACTGGCCCTGGTCAAAGACCCAAGCGACCTGATGGCACGCTTCACGCTGGGTCGGGCTCTGCTCAAGAAAGACCGTGCCGTCGACGCGCACCAGCAATTCGAAAAGGTCGTCGAGCATTACGAGTCGCTGGTTCGCATCAAAGACCGGTACGCCGAGGGTCATTACTACATCGGCCGGTGCCACTTCTTCATGGGCAAACCCGAAAAAGCGCTGCCGTTCCTGCTCAAGGCCGTCGAATTCGACACCGACGAAATCGATTACCACTTCAGTTTTGGCTTGTTGTATAGTGACGCCGACGCCTTCTTCGCCGTGGCCGAGGCCTATCACGCCACCGGTGAGCAACGGAGGGCACGTGAGTTTCTCACGAAAGCACTCGAGCTCGAGCCGCAGAATGAGCGGTTTTTGAGTTTTCAATCCCGCATCGGCTGAAAGGTACACCGAAATCATGGATCCGTTGCGCCTCGCTCTGACGCCACGCATGAGCGTGCCGCGGCGCGTAAAAACGCCAGAGATTTCCGACGCGCAACGCAAAGAACTCGAGAAACTCGACAAGACCTGTCGTGATTTCGAGTCACTGTTCGTCTATCAAATGTTGAAAACCATGCGCAAGACCGTGCACAAGACGAATCTGGTCGGGGGTGGGCAGGCCGAAGAGATTTTCGCCGACATGCTCGACCAGGAACGTTCGAAAGAGGTCTCACAAAAGAAGGGTATGGGCATGGCCGAGTTGTTGTTCTCCCAGTTGTCGCGCGCCGTCGTTCCTGGAGCATCGCGTCGCTGAGAGACATTGGGGTTTTGGGGTTCGCGGTCCGGTTGACGCGTAGCGGTGAATTTTTCGCCCGACCGACTTCCGCCCTGGACATACATCGTGGTACATTTGGTTATTCCTTTGCGTACCTTTCGAGGAGCGCAACGGCGACCAAGGCTCTAGCAGCGCTTTCCGGCAATGCACGACCGCCGGGGGCACGGGACCAGTGGGCAATCTCCCGCCGGGTGAAGGATTCGAAACAGCATGAGTTCCTCAGCAACACCTCGTTCCTCGTCTTCTCGTTCAGCGGCTCGCGCAGCAGCAGCAGCAGCGGCGGCAGCCCCAACCGCCGACGATTCGGCCTCCACCACCCCGGCCGATCTGGGCGCGATCATCGATGCCCAACCGCAGATCACCTGGCTGCAATTGACCCGCGAGCCGGTCAAGAACCTGCGCGCCATCGCCAAACATCTGGGTTTGACCGGCGTCGAGAAGCATGCCAAAGAGCAACTCGTGCGCGATATCATGCGCGCGCACCTGGCCCGCGAGAATCTGGCCCTGTCCGAAGGTGTTCTCGAGACCATGCCCGACGGGTATGGGTTCCTGCGCACCCGCAGCTACGTGCAGAACAACGATGATGTCTATGTGTCGCCGTCGCAAATCCGCCGCTTCAACCTCATGAACGGCGACACTGTGATTTGCAGCGTCCGCACCCCACGCGACAACGAGAGCTACCACGCCCTCGTGCGCATCGAGGCTATCAACGGGCTCGAGCCGGCGCGTGCAGCCAACCGGCCGAACTACGAAGACCTCATCCCGCTGTTCCCGACCGAACGGTTCAAGCTCGAAGATGCGGCTGGCAACATTTCCACGCGCCTCGTCGATCTGATCAGCCCGATCGGCAAGGGGCAGCGCGGTTTGATTGTCGCGCCGCCAAAGGCCGGAAAGACCGTACTTCTGAAGCATGTCGCCAACGCGATCCTCGAGAACCACCCTGAGATTCTTCTGCTGATTCTCCTGATCGACGAGCGCCCCGAAGAGGTCACCGACATGCGCCGCTCGGTCAATGCCGAAGTCCTCGCCAGCACCTTCGACGAGCCCATCTCCAACCACATCAAGGTGAGTGAACTGCTTCTCGAGAAGGCCAAACGTCACGTCGAAATGGGGCGCGATGTCGTTATTCTGCTCGATTCAATCACGCGCCTGGCGCGGGCCTACAACATCTCGGTACCTTCGGCCGGGCAAACCCT
>CAZADH010000044.1:0-27798 GCA_964483805.1 uncultured bacterium | reverse complement strand
ACCGTTCGCATTCGTAGAATCCTCCGTTTGAGCAAGCATTCCGAGGCGGATCCGGAAAGAATACAACCAGCGTTCCGCCAGAGCACACAATGCACCCAGTCTAATAACCTGGGCCATGAAACGTCAACCATGCCGATGTCCGCAAGGAGCGATCAGGGGCGCGCGCAGCGGAACCCGATGTCGTGGTTGGTGTTGGTGCCGGGCAGGCCAAGATACAGGCCGAAAGCACCGGCCTCACTGAAATGCCAGGCATGGCCGCGCATGAAACCGCAGTTGTCGGTGGTGCTGTTGATATAGATCGCGCCGACGCCGTTGGCATTCGTGTAAGGCGTTTTGATGTTGACGTTGGTGAGACTTCCGCTCGTGGTCTCGAACCAGGACGCCGTGATCGCGGTGCCGGTGTAGGCCGACGCGCTGGTCGTCAGATCGACCCATTGCATGATGTTGCCGCCGATGTCCCAAACCTCGGCGTTATTGGGCAGCTTCTTGATGCGGTAGGTGATCGAGCCAATGCCGGGGAAGGTGATGTCGCCGCCGGAAGCGGGTTGGGCCCGGGTCACGGTGCCAATATACAAACCGCGATAGAACCCGCCCAGGCCGGCTTCGGTGCTGCCGATGATGCCGTCGCGCCAGTTGACGGCCAATCCCAGGGCCTGGTGGGCGATCGACAACCATTGGTTCTCGCCGATCAGTGTGCAACCGGCCGCGGAACACGCCGAGCGGGCGTCGTTCTGGGTGATGAAGACCCACGGACGTCCGGTGGCTGTGGTTGCCGCCTGCCGATTGCCGGAACTCAGAGGGAAGTTCTTGACGCCATCGTTGGTGTACATGGGGCCCGCGGCGTTGATCGGGCCGGCAGTGGCCGGATACTTGCCGCAATAGAACGCCGGTACCACGGTGACCCCGTCAGGGAGCGTCGATCGGGGCACCAGGACGTAGTCCGAGCCATCGATCGTCACATCGGCCCCGTTGGCGCCATCGACCACGCAAGTGTATGACGTTGCCGTGGCATTGCCGTTGCCGACCCCATCCTGCGCCATACTGGCCACGATATCGACCTGCGGGGACCCGCTGCCGGTGATGGTCAGGTTGAATCCGTAATCGGTCGCCGACGTGGCGATGAAGTCGCTGAGAATGCCATTTTTGACGGTGATATCGGCGGCCGTGAATCCCGTCACCGGTTCGCTGAAGACGACGGTCACCGGAATCGGCGTCAGATCGGTGGTGGGACTCAGCCGGGTCGAGGCCACGATCACCGTTGGCGCGGTCGCATCGAGCGTGATCGAACTGGTCACGGCGCTGCTCTCATTGTCGGCCGCGTCGCGAGCCTTGACGCTGATTGTATTTACACCTGGGGTCAGCGGCAGTGGGTAAGACCAGGTCGTGCCGGTCGGATACGTGACTCCCGCAGTGGTGCCGTTCACCCACACCGTGGCAGCGTCGGCGGCCTTGGTGCCGGAAATCACCTGCGGGGTGACATTGGTCGGGGTGGTGACGGCATTGATGGTGGGAGTGGCGGGCACGACGGTGTCGAACACGCGGGTGACTTGCGCGGCCGCGGTGTTGCCGTTCATCGCGGCATCCCAGGCGGAGTCGGCGCCAAGGTCGATGGTCACCGGTCCCTGGGCAGTCGGAGTCACACTGAAGGTGTAGTTGCGGGCATCGCTGGCGGCGAAACTGGTGACGCCGCCGTTGCCAATCGCGATTTTGGCGGCGGTGAGGCCGGTGACGTCTTCGCTGAATACGATGGTGCCGGCGACCGGCGAGATGTTGGTGGGGTTCGATGCCGTCAACGCAACGACGACCGAGGGCAGTGCCCGGTCAACCGTGCGGATGAGCTGGTTCGAAGCGGTGTTGGTATTGCCGGTGGCGTCGAGCACCACGCCGGCGTTGACCCGCGCTGTCACTGCCCCGTCTGCCGTCGGGACGAGCGTAAAGGTGAACGTTGCTGCCGACACGACGGCGAGGTTCGTCGCGGTCGCGTTGGTGACCGACAGGTTTGCGAGACTGAACGTCGCGACGTCTTCGCTGAATGAAACGGTCACCGGGATCTGCGAGAGATTGGTGGGGTCACTCGCGGTCGAAGACAATGACAGCGCCGGGGGCACGTTGTCGTAGGTGCGCACCAGCGATGCCGCGGTGGCGTTGGTGCCGCCGGCGAGGCCGTGCACGGCGGCGGTGGCGATGCCCACGGTGATGGTTCCCGGGCCGGTGGGAACGACAGAAACCGCGAAAGAGCGGTTTGGTGTCAGCGTCTGCATGTTGGCAATACTTCCGCCATACACGGTAATGCTCGCAATGACGAAACTGGCGACATCGGGCGAGAAGTCGAGTGTGACCGGGATGGGCGAGATGTTGGTGAGTGCAGGGCTCGTCGAGATGAGCGACACCGAAACGGTTGCCGGGGCGGTGCTGGTTGCAGTGCCGGTTCCCGAGCTTGTCCCGGTACCTGAACTGGTTCCTGTGCCGGTGTCGGTTCCGGTTGCAGTGCCGGTTCCCGAACTTGTCCCGGTTCCTGAACCGGTTCCTGTACCGGTGTTGGTTTCGGTTGCCGTCCCGGTTCCAGATCCCGTTCCTGTGTCGGTGTCGGTGTCGGTGTCGGTTCCGGTTCCGCTGCTCGAGCCGGTTCCCGAACCCGTGCCCGTCGTCGTACCGGTGCCTGTACTCGTTGTCGGCGCGTCGGCGACCGACCAGGTCAGGGTCTGGCGGGCCGTGACGCCGTTGGCATCGCGAACCTCGACGGTGAACGAGAACGGGCCGGTGGCGGCCGGTTTGCCGCTCAGTGCGCCGGTGGCTTCCTCGAGGGCCAGCCACGATGGGCCGCCAATGAGGGCGAAGGTATAGGGCGAGGCGCCGCCGGTGGCGACAAACGTGTGGGATACATCGGCGTCGATGGTCGGCGAAGCGACCGGACTTGGATTGGCCAGTTGCGGCGTGGCGATGGCCGGCGCCGTGCCCGCAGGTCCGTGGCTGGTGCCGCCGACGATTGCATCGAGCAAAACGCTCATGGTTACGACCGCCCCGGTGAGCGGGTCGTAGCCGAGGATGGCGACCGGTCCGAGGCCGGGTGCGAAGAACCAACTCTCGACGATCGCGCGGGAATCGGTGAGGCGCACGCCGATGTCGACGCGCACGGCATCGACCTCGCGCCAGGGCAATTTGACGCGGGTGGTGCCGGCCATGCGGGTGCGGGCGATGGCACTCAGTGTCGTGCCGCGAGCATCAGACCAGGTGAGCGTCTGCGACAGGGTGGCGCCGGTGGCGGCCAGCCACGGGGTAAGGCGCCAGGGGTTGCCGGCGTTGAACCGGTTGTCGGCGCCCGAAATGAAGATGCCGAGGGCATTTGAGACGCGCCATTGTTTCTGGTCGGAGTTGTCGAGCAGGTCGGCACAGGTCAGTCCCGAGGCTGCGACCGGGCTGTCGAGCAGTCCGGTGTCGGTCGGCGCGGCGCGCAGGGCAGGGCGGCGCGAGGCGGGGGTGCCAAACGCGAGCGTCGTGGTCGCCAATCCCCAGTCGGTGCGATCGAGGCTCAACGGCCCCGACACCGCGGCGCGATCGAGGGTCCAGACGGCGAGGTTGTCGCTGGTGGACACGGGATCGCCATTGGCGATCAAAATCTGAAAACTGGCCACGCCGGCAGCGGTCGACCCATCGACCGGCACGTCGACGAGGCGCCACCGGTTGCCGCGCGCGAGGGGCCACAGTTCGGCGCTGGTGATCGTGGTTGGGGTGCCGGTTCCGGCTTGGATCGAGACCTCGATGTCGTCGATCTGCCAGGTGCCGACCTCTTTGACCATGCGAAAGCGAATGTCAATACGTTGTCCATCGGTTGTTTGCAGAAACACCGGGACAATGGCGATGACATCAGACAGGTAGACGATCGCGCCCGGGTCGAGCAGGAACGTGTAGGAGGCGTTGGCGTCGCTGGTGCCCAGGTCATCGCCGAGACCGCGGAAGGTGATGGGCACCAGGGTGGTGCCCTGGTGGGTCACCGCGGCGAGTCGCCGGCTGAGATACCCCTGCCACGCCGTGTCGCCGCCGGGCCGCCACGCCGCAAAAAAGCCGTCGAGCTGGGTGCCGATGCGCGCCGATTCAGCGCCGGCATTCGCCGGGCTCATGGTGGCGCCACCGCCGCCGCCGCATCCGGCCAAGATCGCCAGGGTGAGCAGGGTGGTCGCGGCGGCGAACCAGGCCAACGGGCGGGAGACGCCCAGGAGTCGCGTGGTCAATGGGTGGGTCGATGTTGGCATGGGGGGCTCCGATTATTGGGTGGGGTTCGCGATTAGTTCGCGAGTTCAGTCAATAGAAGCACAACGGCGTAATCTTACTGCCTATCGGCAGATACGCAAGAGGTTTTGCAGGGTTCGGCCAGGGCGGTTGATTGGGTGCGTTACATTGTCAATACGTTCGCAGGTGAGCCGATTTGGTGGCCCTGGCACTGCGAGTCGTGTTGGACCTGGCCTGTGATGTGTCTGGTTCCACGTCGTCTGAACCGGGTATGATGCAGGTTTCATGGGTGGGTGTATTTTTCGATTGTGTGATTCGTAACGTCGGCAACGAAGAGATTCTCTGCTGCATCAAACGCCAGTTTGCCTGGACCCCAGAACTGTCCGTCTCCTGAGCCAGGCGTGCCCCATACCGATAAGAACACGCCTGTGGACGAGAACTTCTGGATCCGGCGGTTCGATGAGTCGGACACGTAGACGTTTCCAGTGGAGTCGACGGCGACGCCTTCAGGGGAGCTGAATTGGCCCAATGCCGTGCCGGATGAGCCCCATTTTCTCACAAAAGTGCCGCTGTTTGAAAACACCTGGATGCGACGGTTGTTCGTATCCGCAACATAGATTTGGTCTGATGCGTCGTGAGCCACGCTTTGTGGGTTGTTGAACTGCCCATCCGCTGAACCGGCAGAACCCCACTCCAGAACGAAAACTCCTGCCGGGTCAAATTTCTGAATGCGGTTGTTCTGCGTGTCGGCGACGTAAATGTTACCGAGACTGTCGACCATGACCCCCCTGGGTCCATCGAGTTGGCCCGTGCCAGAACCACTGCTTCCCCACTTCATCAAAAAGTTCCCGGCTGAGTCGAACTTCTGGACGCGATCACCATTGATCTCTACAACAAATAGGTTTCCGGAACCGTCGGCTGCGATGTCAGCCAGCGCACTGAATTGGCCGTCCCCAGAACCGTTGCTTCCCCATTTGGAAACGTAGTTTCCGGTCGCGTCGAATCTCTGAATCCTGGAGTTCGAGCCATCTGCAACGTAGATGTTGCCCCCGCTCACAGCCACTGCGCTAGGCAGGAAGAATTTGCCATCGGCACCGTGAGCACCAGTGCCTTTCTCCCACAAAACAATCCCTGAGGAATCGTGTTTGCGGATCGAGCCGAAATAGTCAGAGACCAGGACATTTCCAAGTCCATCCACGGCCACTCCACCGGGACTCTGGGTTGCGAACTTCGTCAGGAATGTTCCAGATGCATCGAATTTCTGAATTCGATTGTTGCCAGCGTCTGCGACAAACACGTTGCCCGCACCATCCACGGCAACGCCATGCGCATAACTGCTCAAGCTAAACTGCCCATCCGCGGCGCCAGATGAACCCCACTTGGTTAAGAAAGTGTGTGCGGCGCTAAACTTCTGAATTCGATTGTTGCCGGCATCGAGGACGAAGTAATTCCCACTACTGTGATCAATGGCAATGCCTCTCGGGCTATTGAACTGACCGTTGCCTGTGCCTGTTCCGCCATACGATGCCACCATGTTGAATCCAGAATCGAAATCGAAGATCCGATTTCCCGAGACGCTCGAAACGACGGCGTGGCCGCTGTTTGTTGCTGCGACACCTCTTGTCGAACTGACATTGAATGTACCAAGGAAGTTGCCATTGTTGTCGTATTTCTGAATGCGACCATAGCTTGTATCCGCGACCCACACATTGTTCGATGAATCGACCGACACACCGTAAGGCGACCCGAATGGGTAACCACCTCCAGGCATGAAGCCCGCCGCGCCCCAGCGCATAAGATAATTCCCGTTCACGTCAAGTTTTGTGAGGAAGTTCAACCCCTGGTCAATGGTGTAGACGTTCCCGACCGTGTCGACAGCAACGGAGTAAGGCCGCGCAAGCGCCACGCGGTTGCCTTGCCAGAAACCCGACGAATCGCCCCCGAGGTGGGCGGAAAAAGTATGTGGAGGAGAGATCACGGCCCAACTGACGACCGTCGCATTGGCGTCGGTTTGCCAGTTGCCCGCGTTGTCTTTGCCGACAACCCGCAGTGTGTGGGTGCCGAAGGCCAGTCCGGACAACGCAATAGGCGTAGCGACAGAGATCGCCGCCGAGTAGGCGCTGGCATCGATTTTGTACTGATATTCAGCGATGTCTGCGCCACCAACCACAATACTGGTGGTAGTGTCGAGCGAGAAACTGGCGGGCAGGTTTGCCAGAGTTGCGGTTGCGGCAAGATAATCCACCGTCAGCGTCGGATTCGCCACACTCAACACACTGTTCGATGCGATGTCAGTCAACCGGACGCTGATGACTCCGCCCGCCGGAACGGCCGTTCGGAGCTGCGTATTGTTGGCGGCGCCGAAGTTGAACGTTACTTGTACGTCGCCGGTCGCGATGGCTGCATCCACTCGTCCCGGCGTGAACGGACTTCCGTTGAGAAGCAGTTCGGCTCGCCCACCGATGGCTTCGTTGGCAACGATCGTGGCAGCCACTGTCAGATTGCTATTGGTCGTGTTAATTGTGTTGACGACGATCGTTCCACTTTCCGGGGTCAGAGTGATACCGGTCGGCGGTGTCGGTGGCGTGGCGTCGACGGTCCAGGTGGCCATGGCTGCGCTCCCTTGGGCCTGCCAGTTGTCGGCGTCGTCGCGGCCAATGACATATAACGTATGTATTCCGTCAAGGACACCCGAGAGACTGATTGGTGTAGTTGCGGAAGCCTCCGCGCTCCATGCGCCCAAATCGAGTCGATACCGATAGGCGGCGACGTCGAGGCCGCTTACCGTGGCCGACGCAACCGTCAGATTGGTCAATCCAGTGATACTGGGTGCAAGATTGGCTGTCGGTGCCACACTGTCATACACGCGCGACAACTGCGCCGCCGCCAGGTTGCCGTTGCCCGACAGATCGGTGGTGACACTGGCCGCGACGCCGACGGTGACAGCCCCCTGCCCGCTCGGCGTAACATCTGCGCGCCAGGCGCGATTGGCAGTGACGACCTGCAGGTTGCCGGCGGTGCCGTTGCCGACGGTCAGGTTTGCGAGGGCAAGGCCGGTCACGTCTTTGCTGAACGTGATCGTCACCGGGATCGGCGACACATTGGTGGTCGGGCTCGCGGTCGAACTGAGCAATACAACAGGTTGCTGACTATCGAAGGTGCGGGACAGGCGCGGCGCGGCGTTGTTGCCGTTGCCGGCAACGTCGTGCACGCTGCCGGTGGCCAGGTCAACGGTCACCAGGCCGATCGTCGTGGGCGTCACGTCGACCATCCAGACGCGGCCGGCGCTGATCTCGCGCAGGTTGGTCGGAGTGCCGTTGCCGACGGTGATGGCCGCCAGTGACGGTGCGCTGACGGTCTTGCTGAAGGTCAGGGTCACCGGAATCGGCGAACTGTTCGTCGGTTCCGACGCGTTGGTGGTCAGCGACACCGTCGGGGCGATGTTGTCGAAGTGGCGCACCAGTGGGGTCGCGGCCAGGTTGCCGTTGCCCCCGGCGTCCTGAACCACACCCGCGGCCGCGTTGACCGTGATCGTGCCCGGGCCGGCAGGTGTCACCTGGATCGACCACGCACGGTTGGCTGTCGTCATCGTCAAGCCGGCGGCGGTGCCGCCTACTACGGTAATATTACCTATTGTCGGGGCCGACACGTCTTTGCTGAACGAGAGCGTGACCGGCAGCGGCGAGACGTTGGTCGGTTCCGAGGCCGTGGTGCCCAGCAGAGCGATCGGGGCGACACTGTCAAAGACGCGCACCAGGGGCGCCGACGGCGCGTTGCCGTTGCCGGCGGCGTCGAGCACGCTGTTGGCCGCGATTTCGATGGTTACCGAGCCGACGCCCGATGGGGTCACGTCGACCATCCAGATGCGCCCGGGGGTGGTGACCCGCAGATTCGTCGGAGTGCCGTTGGTGACGCGAACGGCTGCCAATGCCAGCGGCGATACGGGTTCGCCGAAGGCAATCGTCACCGGGATCGGCGACACCGCGGTCGGGTTGCCGGCGCCGGTGCTCAGGCTGACCGACGGCGCGGTGTTGTCGAAAACCCGCGTCAGTGGCGCGGCCGCGAGGTTGCCGTTGCCGAATGCGTCGGCGACGACGCCCGCGGCGAGCGCGACGGTGACTGTGCCGGGGCCGGCCGGAACGACGGAAATGCTCCAGGACCGACTGGCTGTCAGCGGCGTGATGCTGGTGGCCGAGCCATTGGTGACGGTGATCCCGGTGAGCGTCAACTCGCTCACCGCTTTGCTGAACGAGGCGACGACCACGAGCGGCGCGACATTGGTCGGGTCGTTGGCGGTCGTCGACAGCACGACCGTCGGCGCGTTGCTCGAGAAGGTCCGGGTCAGGCGGGTGGCGGCAGCGTTCGTGTTGCCGGCGGCATCGAGAGCCGCGGCCGTGGCCACGTCGAGCGTCACGGCACCGACGGCCGACGGCGTCAGGTCGACCGACCAGCGCAGATTCGGAACGATGACCTGCAGCGGGCCGGCGATGGCGTTGCCCACCCGCAGGTCGGCAGCGCTGAACCCGGAAACGGGCTCGTTGCACAGGATCTCGACCGGGATCGGTGACGCGCCGGTGGGTTCCGGGGCTGTCGACGTCACCGTGAACACCGGCGGTATGCTGTCGAAGGTACGCACCAGCCACGCCGCGGAGGCATTGGTGCCGCCGGTCGCGCCGATGAGCGTCGCGGTGGCGATGCCGACGGTGATTTGGCCTTGCTGCGTCGGCGTGATCTCGAGGGTATAGCTGCGCCCGGCCGTCACGACCTGGAGACCGCCGGCCGTGCCGCCATACACTGTAAAGCTACCTACTGCCAGACCGGCGACATCTTCTGAGAACGTCACCTCGACCGGTATCGGCTCGGCGTTGGTCGGATCGGGGCTGATCGAAGTCAGGGTCACGGTGATGGGCAGCGGCGACGTGCCGGTGCCAGTCCCGGTGCTGGACCCCGTTCCCGTGCCGGACCCTGTGCCGGTGCCTGTGCCGGTGATCGGCGCATCGGCCACCGTCCAGGTCAGCAGGCGGCGAGTCGTCGCGCCGTTGGCGTCGCGAACCTCGACGGTGAACGAGAACGACCCGGTGGCGGCCGGTTTGCCGCTCAAGGCCCCGGTCGACGCGTCGAGGGCCAGCCACGCCGGCCCGCCGATCAGGGTCCAGGCGTAGGGCGCCGCGCCGCCCGTGGCGACGAAGGTGTGGGCCACATCGGCGTCGATGGTCAGCGACGCCGTCGGCGTCGGATTGGTCAATTGCAGCGCGGCAAAGGTCGGGGCGCCGCTGGATGGGCCCTGGCTGAGCCCGCCGACAATCGCATCGAGCAGGACGCCGAGGCTCGTGACGTTGCCGGTAACCGGGTCGTAGCCTGCGATTGCGACGGGGCCGAGGCCGGGGGCAAAGAACCAGCTTTCGACGATGGCGCGTGTATCGCTCAGGCGCACGCCGACATCGACGCGCACCGCGTCGACCTCGCGCCACGGCAGCTTGATGCGGGCGGTGCCGGCCATGCGGGTGCGCGCGACGGCGGCGAGGGTGTTGCCGCGCGCGTCAGACCAGGAGAGGTTTTGCGACAGGGTGGCGCCGGTTGCGGCGAGCCACGGGGTCAGGCGCCAGGGGTTCCCGGCGTTGAACCGGTTGTCGGCGCCGAAGAAGAACAGGCCGAGGGTGTTGGCGACGCGCCACTGGTTCTGTTGCGTGCCATCGATGATATCGGCGAGTCGCAACCCGGACGGCGAGACCGGGCCGTCGAGCAGGCCGGTGCTGGTCGGCGCGGCGCGCAAGGTCGGGCGGCGCGAGGCGGGCGTGCCGAAGATGAGGGTCGAGGTCGCCAATCCCCACGTTGAGCGGTCGAGGCTGAGGGGCCCCGTGACCTCGGCGCGATCGAGGGTCCAGATGGCGAGGTTGTCGCTGTTGGGCACGGCGTCGCGATTGGCGAGCAGAATCTGAAAACTGGCCACGCCGCCAACGGACGGCCCACTCACCGGCACATCGACGAAGCGCCAACGGTTGCCGCGGGCAATGGGCCACATCTCGGCGCTGGTGATCGTGGTTGGGCCGGTCGAGCCGGCATGCAGATTGATCTCGATGTCATCGATCTGCCAGTTGCCGTTTTCGTGGAGCATGTGAAAGTGAACGTCAATACGTTGTCCATCGGCGAACTGCAGGAAGATCGGTACGATCGCGATCTCGGCCGACAGATAGACGATGGCATTGGTGTCGAGCGAGAAGGTGTAGGCGGTGTTGTCGTGCGGATCGTTGACGTCGTCGCCGAGGTCGAAGACCGTGAACGGCACGAGCGTGCTGCCCTGGTTGGTGACCGCGGCGAGGCGGCGACTGAGATAGCCCTGCCAGGGACGGGCGCTGCCCGGGCGCCAGGCGTCGAGAAACCCGTTGAGTTGGGTGCTGATGCGGGCCGATTCGGCGCCGGCATTGGCGGGACCGGCGCTGCCGCCGCCGCCACCCCCGCCGCCGCAGCCGACGAAGATGCCCAGCGCGACAACGCAGGCGAACAGGGCAAGAACGAACGAAGTGGGGGCAAAGCGCTCGATGCAGGTGTTTCCGGTGGAATTCTCGTTGTGCATGATTCCCCTCGGTCTCGGTGAAGTCAGGTCGTTGGGTGGCGTCGACCTTGGTCAACGACCCCTGGGCGCATCAAGGGCGGCGGTGGCCTCGAAATGCCGCACTGGAAGTGCCGCCCTTTGTGACAGCAACGGTGTGTGGGTGGGTACCCCGGCGCGATCCGGTGAGATTATTGTACACCCAGTGTCGGTCATGTACAACAATTTGATGGTGTCGTCGTAAATCGGTGCCCCGTGCGGCCAAAAAGCAAACACCCCGAGTCACGGGGACCCGGGGTGTTTGTTTCGAGGGAGAGCTGCTTCAGAGCAGGGCCTTGACCTCGGCCTCGGCCAGTGTATTGCACTGTTCGGCAAAAAGAAATACGCCGACCATTTCGAAGACCCGTTGATTGAGTTCGGAAAGACCGCAGACCACGATCTTGCCGTGGTGGTCATCGACGATTTTTTCGGCGGCCTCGAGGATGCTGGCCACCACCGGACTCGGAATGAGGCGCGTGCGGCTGAAATCAAAGGCAAAGCGGGTCTGACCGGCTTGCAGTTGGCCATCGACCGCTTTGCGGATACCGTCGGCGCTGTCGACATCGACAGGCGCCAATAGCAGGATGTCGACCACCCCGCCCTTGACTTCGACCTTCACCTTTTCGTCGGACATCGTCGGCTCACCTTCACAGTATGGTTTCAATCGGGTCTATTATATCGTGTCCGGCGTCATGTTGCAGCAACTTCGTCGTTGGCGTCGTGCTGCGCTGGGCGGACAGTGGGTCCCTCGGCCCTTGGTGCATGCCGCCAGAGATCGCTGTCGATCAGGGATCAAGCCGGACCACCCACACATCGAAGAGCCGACTGTCGGCCGAGGTGCCGTTGGGACGGAGCAGCCCCGCATTGTTGGCGCCGGTCACGGCGTAGCCGCCATCCGGCAATTGCGCGACATCACCGGCCTGGGCGCCCCACCCGCTCGAGCCCCAGCCCCCGCCGAGAACCTTCTGCCATTGCACGTTGCCGGACGAATCGAGCTTGACCAGCCACAGTTGGCGTTTCAGACCCTGGCTACTGGCGCCCAGAAGGCCGCCCTTGGGCCCCGTTGATGAACTGCTCGGATTCGACTCGGTGGTGCCCAGAATGATGCAACCGCCGTCACTGGTGACCCTGATGCGACGCGCAGTCTCGGCGCCGTCACCCCCGAGGGTAACTTGCCAGACCTTGTCGACGGTCGTGTCGGTGACCCGCAGCTTGGTGACCACGATCTCGCCGCCGCCATGCCACCCAGGCACGTTGCCGCTGTTGGTTTCGCTCAGAACGAGGTAACAGTTGTCGGGGGCCTTGACCACGCGAAGAGCAAACTCGTCGGAATCCCAGTCTTCTTCCCAGTTCGCGAGGGTAGTGGTCAATTCCCGGAAGAACATGCGATCGTGGGTCTGGCCGGTGGGACGCTGGCTGCCGGCCATGTACAGTTTCCGCAGATCAACGGTGTCGCCATGTCCGGCCACGACGGACCGCGGTGTGAAGGTTCCGCCGCCGCTGGTTGGGGAGACCGGTTCGGCCGAACCGGAACCCGTCTGGGGAATGGTCATGAACTGAGAGCTGCCGTTGATGGCGACGCCCACGCCGAACACCGTGCCGTTGGCGGCAAGCGTCATGTCGTAAGTCTGTTGCGGGTTGCCGGGGAACTTGATCTTGCCCAGGTCTTCACCGCCTGCGCCGACCTTCAGGAACCAGGAGTAGCCGGTGCGCCAATCGTTGCCGACGAAGTCGACGGTGTCGGCCGTCGAGTGGCAGAGAACGCCGTAGCCGCTGCCATAGCGGATGATGTCGCTGACGGTGACATCGGAGGTGCCGCCGCCGCCGTTGCTGTAACTGTTGCCCCCGTAGAAGCGCTGCCAGAGTTTGTTGCCATTGGCATCGAGTTGGTAAATAGCGCTGAAATCGCGCATGTAGCCAGTGCCACCGGGCAGGCTCATGCCGTAGGCGGACACGACGACACCGTTGCCGTCGGCAGCGGGCAGGATGCCGGTGCCGTAGTCATTTTCGGAACCCCCAAGCAGAACCTGCCAGGCGAACGTTGGGCCGTAATCAGAGGTCAGAGCACGCATCTCCGACCAGGAGCCGATGCCGCCGTTGTTGTCATGGAAGCGGGCGCGCAACCAGAATGGGGTGCGGTAACCGGGGATCTTGCTGCGTCCGGTCCAGGCATTGCGGAAGGATCCGCTCGCGGTCGAGACTTCGCAGGTCACTGACATGGGTGAATAGAGGCTGACTGTGCAGGTCGAGTTGACCCACACGAGATGGCCTGCCGTCGGTGTCGCGACGTCATAAATCTCGAAATCGGCCCAACTGGGTTGGTCGCCGGAATCGGGATCGACGCTGCGGTACTGATATACCCCAACCATGGGATTCGCGTGCAGAACCTGAGAATCGGAACCGGTGCCGACGTCGGTGGCCGCGACCACGTCGGTGATTGCCGGGGCCCCGGGCGGCGTGTTGTTTGCCAGGCTCGAGTTGAGGCGGCGTCGCATGGCCTCGTAGGCCGTCGTGTAAACGTAATCATTGTCGCGCGTGAGTTGGGCGACGGCGGCGTCAACGGTGGCCACCAGTGTGCGATTGGCGCGACGAATCGAGGTGCCGTCACTGATCATGCGTTCGATCACGTGGGCGGTGACATCGCGTGCGAAGCGTGACCCGCGCGGAACGGCGACAAGCGCATTGGTGCCGGTCGCTAGATCGAGTGCGCCGCGGAAACGATCGCAACCGCGATACGAACCGGAAGCGATCTCGACCGTCGCAAACACCGGTTGCGCGGGCAGACCTGTGAATGTCGCACTGGCCTCGCCGTTGACCACGCTGACTTCGCGGGTCTGGGTCGCGGTCGAGGCTCCGGTGGTGACCCCGACGTTGAGCGTCACCAGCGTGATCGTCACTGTGGCTGCGGTCGTGTTGCTGGCAGTATCGCTCGCCGCGCGCAATGCCCCCAGCAGCTCGGCGGTCTGGTCGGTGCCGTCGAGACTGATCTTGAAGTTCAGGCTGGCGTTGCCAGTGCTCGTTGGCGCCGGTGCCGCAATCCCTTCGGGAATGGGGATGACGGGGGATTCGCTGCGATGCTGGCAACCCACCATGAGCGGCAGCAGAACCACCGCAGCGACAATGGCCCGGTTGGCGAGAGAACGGAACCATAGGTGTATGGATGACATACAAACCCTCCCCGATCACGATGTGTCGTCCCCGCCGTGCGACAGGACGCTGAACACACATGGTAGCACGGTATTCGTAGCGCTCAAGTCTTATTTGCGATGCAAGCAGGTCTCGATTATCGGAAAGGCGGCTGGTATATGTATGATGTATTGTTACCAACTGGCTCTCGGCCGGTTGTCATCGACCATCGCGCGCACGACCGATCACGAGCGATGCGCGCGTGGGGGCTATTGGTCCAGTGGTGAATCCTACTTCTTCTTTTTCTTCCCGCCGAACAGCTTGTCGAGCGCGTTGCCGATCTCGGTATCGATTTTCTGCTCGATCTGTTTTTCGATCTGCTTGACCGGGTTGGTCGGCTGGGCCGGCGGCGGGGCCGGCACCGGTTGGCTCGCAGTGGTGCCGGCCGGCACTGGCGCCGCTCCCGAGGCCACTGTTCCGCCCGGCGCCGGCGCCCCCGACCCCGCGCCGCCGCCCAGTTTGTCGCGCAGGGCTTTTTCAAGCAGGTTCTGCACTTGGTTCTCGGCGGCCTTCTGCAGGAGTTTGTCGAGCTTCACATCGAGTTGCGGTGAAGTTACACTCCCTCGCACGCGCACCGGCACTGTCACCCCGTCGGGACCGGCGGCGCGGGCGAGAACCGGACTCGTTTTGGCCGTCGCGGCGTTGACCCAGAACTCGGCATCGCCCGACAGCGACGTGTCGAGTCCGAGCAGGCCGGTGTAGGTGAGCTTGCCCTCGGGAGAGGTGAGCACGAGGTTCTGCACTTTGATGTTGCCGTTCTCGACGAGGAACGGTCCGCCGCTGTTGGTGAGGCGGCCATTGGCAAACTTCTGCAGTTGCAGGGTGCTGAGGATATCGACGAGCACGGGAGGGCTGTGATACTCACCATCGGGCAGACTGAAGCTGCCGCTGCCCTGCATCGATGCCAGCCCGGTGGTGTTACCCGAGCAGGCGAGGGCCAGGTTGGCGCCGCCCTTGGCGGCATTGGGATACTTTGTATTTACAGCCATCATCTGTTCGAGACGCACCTGGTCACCTTTGACGTCGAACGAGAACTGCAGCGGCTGCGGATTGGTGTCGACCTTGCCCGACCCGGTGATCGGGCCGCCGAACAACTGGGCTTTGAGCGACGGCACGGTCAAAACGCCGGCATGGAACTTCATCGCCGCGCTCACGCCGGTGAGCGGGAAGCGAAAATGGCTCTTGGCGGCTTGGTCGACCGGGGCCTTGAACTCGGCACTCGGCAGTGTCGCCTGACCCTCAACGCGGATCGCGGAAACCGGCCCCAGCACCTTGCCTTGCCCGGTGCCCTTGCCGGTGAAGGTGTAGCCGGTGCCGGTCAGGAAGAACCCGGCCGCGTCACCGGCATCGAGTGGGTCGAGCTTGTAGTCGAGCGCACAATCGAACCGGCTCAGGTCGCGCACCGATCCGGTGATGGCCGCGGCCGTGGTTCCCCACGCGAACTTGAGGCCTCGCGTGCTCAGGGTCTGATTGTCGAAGGTGAACGTCCCCTCGACGCCAGTCAACGGTCGCAAAACGCCGGGGTGGAAGAACCGGCCGTTGCGCCATTGCACGGTGCCGTGCACGCTCGGCGACAAGGCGGGTCCCGAGATCTGCACCACCAGATCGGTGCGGCCCTCGATCTCGAGCTCGCCGGGGAAACTCGCGACATTCATCTGCACCAGGCGCCGCACGTCGCGCAGTTCGACGCCGGCCAGGGTGCCCGAAGCCGCCAGCACCGGTTGCGCGAACTGCTTCACCGAGCCGGCCAGCACCAGGCGCCCGTTTGCGGCCGACGCCACGAGGGTCTTGACCACCACCGAGTCGAGGTCGCCCAGAACCGTGGCCTTGATGTTCTCGATGGCCAGGCCTTTCTCGGGCCAGGCAAACCGGCCCTTGTCGAGCGCGGCTTCGGCCGACAAGGTGGGTTTCGGTAACGCACCCCCCAAGCGGGCATGCACAGTCAGCGCGCCGCCCAGTTGGGTCTTTTTCTGAAAGGCGATGTTGGGCAACGGCATCTGCCGATGCAGGTCGGCCAGATCGGCGACACCGGTGGCGTTGAGGGCAAACTGCATACCTGTTGCCGTTGGGGCGAGCGAACCCCCCACCGACAGGCGCACGCCCGCGAGCGAGCCGGCGAGCGAATCGACGACGATCCGCCCCGATTTCGCGGTCACCTCATGCAGGCTCAGTCGCCCCTGGACATCTTGCAGGCGAGGCTGCGAGGGCATCGGTGTCAATGAAACGTTTGACAACTCGAGCGACCCGCCGAGGCGTGGACCGCCGGCATCGATACCGATCGGGCCGGCAAACCGCACCTGCCCCTCGGGACTGGTCGGCACCGCGATCTCGGGCAGGAATCCTTTGATGACGGGGAAGAAGGTGCGCAGATCGACCGTGCAATCGACCTCGCCACCACCGCTGACCGCCGGCGCCAACGTCACGGCAAAGCTGCGGATTGCCAGCTTGACGCCGGGGATGGCAGCCGACAGCCCGGAGAGCTTGATCTGGCCGTTGCGGATCTCGGCGGCGCCGCTGAGCCCCTTGATCGGCGCCGGCAAGCGCGACTCGTTGATGTCGAGACCAGTGACCTTGATATTGCTTTCGTATTGCAGCTCGCCACCCGCCGGCAGCGAGACGACGAAGTCACCGCCGATCTGACCGGCCGGGAACGATACGCCTTTGGCGGTGGCCGGCAGGTAGGGACCCGCCAGTGCGCGCAACCGCGTGGCCGACATCGGGGCGAGTTTGCCGTTGAGATTGACGACCGGTCGCGTGGCATCGAGGGTGGCCGTGCCCTTGGCCTCGAGTTGCGGACCCTGCGGCACGGCGAGCGAGGCGCTGTGCAGTGTCAGTTGCATCGTGGTCAGGGCGAGGGTCAGGTTGGCTTTCAGGGTGGTCTGGTCGATCTCGCCGGGCAGAGTCACCGTCGGCGGCAGCCATCTTTTCAATCCTTGTTGGTTGATCTGATCGAGAGCAAAAGCCCCACTCACCTCGCGCGGCCAGTCGAGCTTACCGGAGAAAGCGGCGCGCGCGGTGTTGGCCAGCGTCATCTCGCCCTCGACATTGAGCAAGCTGGCGCCCAACGTATTGCCCAGGTCGAACTTGGCGACCGTCAGCCGCTGCACGCCGCGATCGCGCGTGTCGAGCACCAGATGCAGGTTGCGCACTTGCAGGCTGCGCAACGGGAAGGCGCCCAGCGTCGCGGGTTGCGAAGCGGGTTGGGCCGTCGGTTCCGACGACTCGACCAGCGCGCCCGGGAGTTCCCAACTGCCGTCGGGCCGTTGCCGCAGATGCAAGCTTGCCGACGACAACAGGAACCCATCGATGGAAACCCGTCCTGACAGCAGTTCCCAGGGGTCGGGGGTGACGATCAATCGCTCGACGACGGCGAGGTCCGGGCTGCCGGTGGCGATGCCGGCGATGCGCAATCGATTGGCGGTGACGGTGGGAAACTCGAACCCGACCTCGCCCAGTTCGACGGGGCGGCCGAGCATGGCCGACAGCTTGGCCAGCAGCATCTGCCGCATCTGCCCGCTCTGCACGTACTGGTTGACCATGTACCCGAGGGTGGCGAGCACGGTAATGATCAGCAGTGCCACGAACAGCGCCGAGAGAAACAGAGTCTTGCGCCAGCGGCGCCAGAACGAGCGGGGAGAGTCGGGACGCGCGGCGGCTCCGGTTTCGTCGGTGTCGTCGTCTCCGTCGTCGTCACCGGGGGGGGGCGTCAGAGCGTTGCCGGCGGTGTCGACGCCGCCTGTAGGCGCGAAGGTGTCGGTTTGCGGTCGGGCTGCGTCCGTCGGGGCGGTCGGTGTTTCCGGCGCTTGGGGCGCGGGTTTCGGCGAGTTGTCGTCGGTGGGCAGTCGTTCGTCGCTCATGTCGCCACCATATCACTTTCGTACCGTCGGTACAAGGGGTGAGCGGCATCCGCTGCGTTGCGGACGCGCGGAGAATCGGCGATCAGGGTGCGGCGGTGGTCGTGGCGGGTGTGGTGACGACGGGAGAGGTGCTCCCTGATCCGGTGGGTGTTGCAGCGGTGTCGACCTGATGTGCAGACAACGTCAATACGAGTGGCCCGGGAGTGACAGCGGTCCGGTCCATGGCAAAAATCTGGACCTCGCCAGGCAGGAACCAGTTGGCGACAGGGATGTGCTTCACCGTCATGCGGGTCGAGAACGTCGTGGCGCTACCTTCACGAAAAACGAAATTCAACTCCCGGGGAACCAGGCGGTTACCGAGACGCTCGTACTCCGCGGTCAACGTGTGGCGACGAGGGTTGACCCGGTCCTCGACCTCATATTGCTGCACCGAGAGGTCGGGGCGGTAGGTGATGGTGACCGTCACGTTGGCATCGACGGGGTCGGTGTAGGTCAGGGTGAGCGCCCCGGATGCCAGGGTAACCGGCAGGGTGGCGGGCAACGCCGCTGGCAGTTCGGTGAAGGCGAGCAGTGCGTAGCCGCGCAGAAAGCTCTCGATGGCCTCGGTTTCGGCGCCCGCTCCGTCGCGCAGTTCCTGGTCGATGGGCGAGACCGGCCCGGTCGGCGAGGCGATCGTCACCTTGAACGCATCGGGGCCGGTGACCGCCACGGTGATCGGCGGCAGTTGGGCATTCATCGCCAGTGCGAGCGATTTCATCCGACTGCTGACGACCGTGGCGTGAAAACTGCGCATGCCCTGCGCGAAGGGACGTTGCTGCGCCACGGCCACGGCGGTACGCAGTTGGGCCAGGGTGGTTGGTGGCTCCGGTGGGGTGGCCGTTCGACTGGCCGGCATCGGGTCTGCCGCCCAAACGCTGGGAGCGAGCGTGGCCAGGAGCAGCAGCGCGAGGCCGACAACCATGCCTGCCAGAGGTGGGAGCCCCCGGAATCGGCGCGACAGGATACTGCCCGCACCCGGTGTGCGCAGGTCGCTTGCGACTGCGCTCGGCGCGTGCCCGCCATCGTGGCTGCAAGCGCCCACTACGCCATCCGTGGCGGGCGGGTCGTTTGCGATTGCGCTCGGCGCGTGCCCGCCATCGTGGCTGCAAACGCCCACTACGCCATCCGTGGCGGGCGGGTCGGTTGGAGGCAAGTAGTGGGTGTGCATAGCCAACTCTCCGGAGTGATGTGCAGAGTCACGGGGTGGTCGCAGGGCAGAGTGGGTAAACATAAATACAATGTAGGCTCAGTCTGAATGTCGGCTCAGGTGCCGCCGGAGTACCGCGCTCCGGTCGAGTCGGGCGGCCCGGGGGCCTGCGGGGTGTCGTTCTGGTCGCCGGGCATGCGCAGCTTGTTCGAGAATGCGGTGATGCCGCCCTCGTCGTAATGCTTGCGCAGGTAGTTGAGAATGTAATCGTTGCGCAGGCGGATCGGTGGATTGGTGGTGTCGTTCTCGTAAGTGTAGGCAACCGAACTCGGGGTCGGGCCGGTGATCGTCGGTTGCTTGTACCAACCCTGGCGGCGGGCCCACCACCAGTAATCGGCGGCGTTGATCTCGCCTTTCGCCACCGCGTCTTTGAACGGTTTGTCTTCGAGCGGGGTGCCGCCCATCAAGGTGATGGTGATGCTCTTGCGGGCGTTGCCGAGAAACGACAGGCCCTTGATCATGTCGGTGGTCGACATATTGTCGTTGTATTGATCGCTCATCTTGCCCTGGTATTTCTCGGTGCCGTTGACCACGTGGAATCCTTCATCGTTCCAGGGCTTGGTGTCGTAGAGTTTCTTCAGAATGTCGGCATGGCCGGATCCTTCGAGGATCTCTTTGATCTCGGCGCGGGGATGCCCGCGGCGGTGGCCCAGGTTGTAGCGCGCGCCGGCGGCAAACTTCTGGGCGGCGGCCGGATCGAGTTTGAATCCATCGGGGACCCAGCGCGACATCAGGTCGAGAATGAAACGGTTGCCGGCCTTATTGACATCGTATTTCGGTTGCTGCCCGGAAGTTTCGATGCGTCGGATGATCTCGGCCTCGCTGGTCTGTGGCGGCAGCTCGGGCGAAGCCATGACGCCGGGCAGCTTTGCCGACACCTCGGCGTTCTTGGTGTAGTTGACCACGAACTCGAGAGCCGTGGCCTTGGCCTCCTGGCCAATCTGATGAAGAACCGCGGCATCGGCGAGGTCTTTGCCGCGGAAGGGACGCAGGTCGATGTGGTTGATCTGCACCATCTTCTTGAGGGTCATCGTCGGTCGCACCGAGCCGCAGTCTTCCTCCATGATGCCGAAGACATCGCCGGCGTTGATCTGCGCGCCAACCGTGGTGCGGATCTCTTTGAGCTTGCCGTAGGTCACGCCCTTGACGTCGTAGGTCTGGGTGATTGCCAACGTTGCCGGTTTGAGCGTGGCACACACTGTATTGATATCGATCTGCTGACCGACGGTCACATTGATGCTGACGACGGTGAACTTCTGTTCGACGGAACCGTCTTGGGCGAACGCCCTTTCGACCGGGATCTCGACGAGTCCGGGGGCCGAGGTCGTGGCGCCGCCGGCGGCACCGGTGCCGGGGGCGTCGGTCGAGTCGGAGTTGAGATACGGGTCGGGGCTCATGATGAACTTGCCGTAATACATGGCCTTCTCGTCGCGGCACTCACCAAGGGCGTACACCTTGATGTGATCGAGCAGGTCGATCTTGTCGAACCTGCCGTAGAGATCATCGTCTTTGACATCGACGCCAAGGCGGCCCGCTTCCTGGCAGAACACGGTGACCTTGCCCTGGCCCGTGCCGAACGGCTCGAGCGTCTTCATGCCCCAGGCGGGGCGTTCGACCTTGCTCGGCGGCGAGCCGGGCGGTTGATACCACCGTTTTTTGGCCAGCTCGGCCGAGGCCCAGTTGATGCCGGCGTAGGCCAGATACTCCGCCTGTTTCTTGTCGACGAGGCGCGAAACCGCGCGCAGTTCAGAACTCGAGAACTTCATCATGCCGAAGACCAGCATCGAGAAGCAGACGGCGGTCAACAGGACGGCATTGAGGGCGACTCCGTGGCGTCGGTCGATCATGGTTGGGCCTCCATGTGGTCGCGGTGGTGGTTCATTCGAGGGTGTTGTGCAGGAGAATGCTGTTCGAGAGCACGAACTCGAACCCGAGTTCGTCGCGCATGCGCACGCGATATGCCACGTATTTGGCGTCGCGACGCTTGACGCTGAACTCGATGGCGTGTCGCGCGACGATGCGGGAGCCGTCGTCCTTGCCGGCCTTGCGCCGTTCGTAGTTGAGCATGGTCAACTGGCCGCGTTCATTGAGGAAGATGGCAACGATCTCGTTCGAGCGCGAGCGGAACACCAGTTGGTGGTGACTGGCGACATCGACGGGTGGATAGAGCACGGCGGTGGCGAACGACAGTTCGTCGGCCACGGCCTCGGAACAACTGCGCAGGTCGTGGAAGATGTCGAGCCGGCGCATTCCCTGTTGCGACTTGTTCATCCAGAAGAACACCCCGACGATCATGCTCAAGACGATCGAGAAGATCACCGCGTAGATGGCCAGTTCGATCACGGTCATGCCGCGACGTAAATACGCAATATGCATCGACGGCGACGTCGGTGATGGTCTGGTGTTGGAGAGGTTTCTCATCGCTTTGCCTTCAGGGTCGAGAGCACGAACTGGTGTTCGACTTTGAACTGGCCGTCGCTCAGGGTTCGCCCCCACAAAAACTTCAGCCGCAGTTCGACGAGGTCGGCGGTTTGTGGGCGGGCGGTGAGCAGGATCTGAAAGCGCGGAATGTACTTGGTCGAGGGATCGGCGTCGCCGAGGAAGTTCTTGATCGCGTCCTGGGCGGCCTGGTTGCCGAGCACCACCGACGTCACGTCTTCATCGGTGATGTTGGCGTTGAACCGGCCGGCCTCGATCTCGTTCTCGATGAGATTGAGCGCGTTCTCGGCAATGTTGATGGCCACGCCATAGTCACGGATCAGCTTCTGCTGGGCCAGGCCCTGTTCGGAGTAAAGCCGGAAAATCGGCACGAAGATGATGACGAAGACGAGACAGGCGATGAGCACTTCGAGCAGGGCAAACCCCGAACCAGGTCGGGCAGGTGAGCAATACGAAGGATGTGCGATAGCAATACGTTCTGGCGGTGTTCGTAAGTTACTCATACATTTTCGACAGACGGTTCATCAACTCGTTCTGGCCTCGCTGCAGCTCGCCGGCGCTGGGTTTGGTCGTTGGGCGACTGATGCGCCCGCCCACCGGGGTCTCGGGTTTGGCGGGTGGCGGTACGACAACGGGGTGCGTGGGTGGCGGTACCGACGCGTCGGCGGTCGTTGCAGTGCCGGTTCCCGTGCCTTCCGGACCGTTGCCCGAACCGGAGGGGCCTGTCGTTGCCGTGGTGTCGCCGGTGGGCGGCGTGGCTCCGGTGGCGCCGGTCGGCAATTGCAGTCTCGTTTGCAGTGCGCTCAGGTGCGACTCGGCGACGTCGCGATACGGCCCGCCCCCGTCGATGATGTCGTGATACATGCGGATCGCATCGGCGAAAAAGTCGAGGCGGTCGGCCAGACGTGCGCGCTCGAAGCGCAGCAAAGCGTTGTCGGGGGTCTTCCCGAGAACGGTGTCGAGTTGGCGCATGGCCTCGACGCCGAGTCCCTGCATCTCGAGACAGCTCAAATGACGCAAGAGCGTGCCGAAGTTGTCGGGGTCGGCGGCGCGCAGTTGTGCGAAGCAGGCGGTCGCCGAAGCGTAGTTCTGCGCCTGAAAATGCGACTCGGCCAGCATCGAGAGGGCGTAGTGGTTGTCGGGTTCGTCGCGCATCACCGCGTCGAGCAGCGGGATGGCGTCGGCGAAGCGGCGCTGCGTGTAATGCAGGCGGGCCTCCTGAACCGGGAGCAGCGGTGAGACGCCATGGCGTTGGCGCAGTTCGGTCAGGGTCTCGTCGGCGGCATCGTTGCGACCCGCCTCGAGCAACATATCGATGAGCGCGCGGGGCGCCTCGGTGTCGTCGGGAAACCGCCGGATCAGTTCGCGCAGGCATTTCTCGGCAGCAGCGTATTCGAGCAGGTCGAGATGACGCATCGCGGTGCGCATCAGGGTCTGGCGGTCGGCCTCGGCCTCGAGATTGACGCCGTGGCGCGCAATCAGCAGGTCGACGAGTTTCGCGAAGCGTTGTCCGCGCGGATTGTTCTTCAGTTCGAGCAGCAGTGGGGAGGCGTCACGACCCCGGTCCTGCTGGATCCAGAATTCACCCTGGAGAAACTGCAACAACACCGATTTCGGATGCTCCTGGCGCAGGGCGCCGAGACGTTGATCGGCTTCGCTCCAGGCCAGAAGGATGCGGGCGAGCAGGCTGCGGTTGAGGGCGGCGAGCGCGCGGTTGGGTTTGTCGGCCCCGGCGCCACGGACCCACGCTGCGGCCTTGGCCAGGTCGGCCTGGCGACAGGCAAGGCTCAGCAGTGGGTCGTCGATGAGCAAGTATTTGTAATACGCCTTGATGCCGGCGGCATGGTCACCGCGGGCCAGCGCTTCGAGCGCCGCAAGATAGCGGGGAGGGCTGTTGGTCACGGTCTCGGCCGCCGCTGCGGTGAACCCGGCGATCAGAATGGCAACGACCAGGGCCATGAACCGGCGTCGTCGGTAGACGCAAGAGGTAAATACGCGATATGACATGCTGGGTGTCGTCATGAGCCGGACCCATCGCCGCGCAGAAAACCGGCATCGGCTTCGCCGGCGGCCTCGGTATTGGCGGGCGTCACCACATCGTGGAGCGACCCGGGCGTCGATGCCGGGGTCCCGGTCTCGGTGGGCGTCGATGTCAGGGTGGTCACGTCGGTGTCGGGGCCGGCAAACAGGTCGATCGCGGACAGGGGATCGGTGCCGATCGCGGCGGTACCCAGCCCGGGGTGGATCCAGCCACGCGGGATGGGGCCCCGCGCGACGGTGCTGGCCGTGCGGCCCGACGCCTCGATGGCGGCGCCGGCCCGGGCGGGTTCACGCAAGCCGGGGGTACGCACCGTGCCGACCTGCACGCGTGCTCGCACCGTCTCGGCCTCGCGCTCGATATCGACGACGCTGTCGCGGGTCAGCAGCAGGGTGGCTGCCCCCGAGATCTTGAGCGGGAAGACGGTGCCGAGGTGGCGGGCCAGGGCGCAGCCGGCGTGGAGAATCAAGCCGAATTGCCCCAGCTCGAGGCGCGACGACGGGCCGAGACGCAGCGTCGATCCGCATCCCAGGCGCAATTGCACGGCCTGGTCGGCACCGGTGGTGATCGTGGTGCCGATGGGCAACAGGCCGCGCCCCGGTTTCGCGGCCGGCGGCAAGGCAACCGTCGCGGTTCCCGACTCGATGCGGGCCATGCCGTAGATGAACTGCTGATGATACAGCGGGATGAGGGGTGAACGCGGGGTCTTGGTTGGCGCCGGTGCGGCACCGGTGGTCGCGGCCCAGAACGCCGCGCCCAGGACGGCGAACGGCAGCAAGACGGCAAGACCGAACCGGCCTGGCGCGGCCGGTGGTCGGTGTCGATACATATATTGTAATGACGTATTTGTCGGCATTGCGTTCAGCCCCCACTCGAGGTTCTGGTTGGCGTGATGCCGAACCACCCGTGCACCGTTATAGTCTACCCCGATAGAAGACGCCATTGCACCCCCGAAATGTCATGACCGAAATGCAGGTGTTCGAAGAAACGCGGGGCGGCCGCAAATTTGTGCTCCCCGCGGCTCGAAGGGTTGCCTCAGGGGGTGGTGTGGTCTAAGATGAACGCGGACACCGTGATGCAACAAGAACGCGAGATTCTGCAGGACCTCTCGTCGCCGGAGCGATCGATCCGCCTTCTGGCCATTGAAAAGTGCCTGGCCGGCGGTGATTCGTCGGCGGCGCTCGACGCACTCGTCGCTCGCGGCGAACACGAACATGACGACGAGTGTCGTGCCCTTCTCGAGCGGGCCGTTGCCGTGGTTCGGCAACGAATGGCCGGCGGGGCGGCGGGCGACGGTCCGGGCGATCCCGAAAGCTTCTTGCGTCTATACGCCGGGGCGTCGGCCAACGAGCGGCTCGAGACCATTGCCCGACTGCCGGCGCGAGTGGCCCGGGCGCTCGCGCCGCAGGTGCCAAAGCTCGTTGCCGCTGAAGAGTCCTCGCTGGTCAAGGCCGCGCTCATCCGCATGATCGGCCGGGCCTGGCCGCGGGAATCGATCGCCGAGTTGGGGTCGTACGTCGGGGCGCCGAGCATCTCGGTGCGCACCGCCGCGCTCGATACCCTGGCCCAGATTGCGCCGAGCATGTTGCAGCAGCAGTTGCCGCAGTTGTTGGTCAATTGGGATCCGCGGATCCGCACCCTGGCCATTCGCACGCTTGCCGCCATCGATCTCGACGAGGCGGTATTGCACCTCGAGGCGTTGTTGACCACCGGATCGGCCGCGGCCAGGCAGGCGGGTCTGCAAGCGTGTCTCTTTCTCGATTTTGCGGCGGTGAAGACCGTCCTCTTCAATTTTCTGGGTAGCGAACCCGACCCTGAATTGTTGCAGCGTGCGGGATGGTTGTTCGAGAGCAATCCCGACCCGGAAGTGCCGTACCGGCTTTGGGAACTCGTCGAGTTGCTGCCGGCGCCGCGGGCCGCCGTCGTGCGGCAGGTGCTGCAGGGGGCTTGCAAGGTGCTCGATGCGTCGAAGGTTCTCGGCGACGCGTTTCCGGCCTACATGGACCGACTCAAGAACTGGATCGGCGGGCGCAAGGCCGTGCGTTTCGCCCAGGAGATCACGGGTGCACTCGAACGGGGAGAGCCGCTGCCGGCCGAGGCCGAGGCGGCATTGACGCGGGCGGTCGGGCTGCCGGCGTATCGCGAGGCCCTGGCGGCCGCGCAGCAACAGTGGCCGCTCAGCGAGGCCACGCGGCAGTATCTGGGGCGCCTGTTGCAGCCACTGACGCCGGCCCAGAACCCGGTTTCAGACAGGGCAAACGACTTGCCGGTGTCGACGGTGTCGGCATCGCCGGCCTCGGGGCCAGCCGAAAAAACGGCGGCAGCGGTTGCAGGTTCGCCCGCGGTCGGCGCCTCGCCCACCGTTGGCGCCAAGTCACCCGAAGCGCCGGTGGCGGCGCTGCTTACCGTCGATGACATCCCGCGGTATGGCGAGCTGACCCCGTCTGAACGAATCCGCCTGCTGGGGTGTCTCGTCAAAGACGACGCCGCCCGGGCGGCGCCTTTCCTGCGGCAGGTGCTGGCCACCAGCGAAGCGCCGGCCGATTTGCTGGCCGTCGGCTTGCGGGCGGCGGTCCGCCTCGAGATCGGCGAGTTGACCGAGGTTGCCGAACGCGCGGTTAAAGCCGACCAACCGGCGCTGGTCAGTGCCGGCATCGAGTATCTTGGGCGGTTTTCCCCCGATGCGTTTTTTCCGTTTTTGGGCACGTATTTACAAAGTAACAACGCGCGCATCAAAGGCACGGCACTGCGGGTCTTGCAGGAGTACGACAGCGCGCAGGCGGTGTCGATGCTGCGGGCGATGCTGACCGGCAAGAACGAGCAGCAGCGGGAAACGGCGCTCGCGTGCATGATGCACTTCAAGTTTCCGGTGGTGCGGCCCCTGTTGAGCGAGCTGTTGCTGATGGGTCTGCCCGATCGCGAGTTCGACCTGGGATTGTGCTTGTTCCAGGCCAATCCGGAACGGGCCAACCTGTACGACCTGTATCGCCTCGAGCAGAAGATCGGCGGGTTGCGTGCCGACAAGATCAAGACCGTGCGCCGCGCTACGACCGACTTTCTGTGCGAGTCGCGGCAGATCCAGGCCGCCGAGCGGGCGAAACTCGATGCCGAACTCGCGCAACGCTTCGCCCGAGAGCAGGAACGCGACGCGAAACCGGTTCCCGACTATGCCTTGCGTAAGCTGGCGCCGGCCATGGCCGCGAATGAGAACCCGGCCGAGAAGGTCGCGGGTTTTCTCGTCGAGCATGCCCAGCCGCTGGCGGTGGCGGCGGTGCTGACTGTCTTGGTCATCGGTGCCGGTTGGTGGGCGACGCGCGAGTCCACGTCGGGTTCCCGGCAGCAGTATCCGCTCACCCCGATGCCCCGGGTGACGACCCTGCACGTGGGCGAGATGCCGCTGGCAACGCCGACCGCGCTGGCCACCGGTGCACTCGATGTGCCGCTGCCGCCCGACGACTGCTATGTGCCGCAGGAGCGCAAAACCGCCGAGGCCAACCAACGCAAACATGCCGAACGGGCCGCTGCCCGCGCCGAGGCGCTCAAAGCGCTCGAGAACCAGAACCGCAGCCCCTCGGCCGACTTCTCCACCGGTAGTGGGTCGCCTTGAACCGCGGGTTCAGCAATCAATACGTTGTCAATAATCGACACTGGGGGTGATTTCGCATGGCATCATTCACACTGAAGACGAGCGAACAAGGTGGTGTGCTCATCGTCGAGATCCAGGGCTATTTCGCGGGTGATGCGGGGGCGGCGCTACAGACACTCGCCGACGAACAGTGTCGCGCCGGCCGGCTCAAGATCCTGCTCGACTTTTCCGCCTGCAACGTGGTCAGCAGTCCGGGTGTGGCCGCACTCATGGAAATCACCTTGCGCATTACCGAAGATTTTCAGGGCAAGACGGCGATGTGCGGTCTCGACACGCTGAAACGCAATGTCTTCTCGATGGCCGGCATCACGAGTATTGCCCCGGAGTGTGCCGATCGGGCGACGGGAGTGCAGGAGTTGCAGAAGTAGTCTGGCCGCCGCACGGCCGGCAACAGACGAGCAGCAGGGTGATGTCGTCCTCTTGCGGGCCCGGGCGGGTCACGGTGCGATGCCAGGCGAGAGCGGCCCGGCACCAGGTTTCCGCGTCGGGATTCCGGCAGGCCGCCACGCCGGCCGCCGCCCGCTCGTAGCCGACCGGCTCGCCATCGTTGGCGCGGGCTTCGACGAACCC
>CAZADH010000043.1:0-28130 GCA_964483805.1 uncultured bacterium | reverse complement strand
GGTCGAGGTGTTGGTGGCGTTCACGATTCTGACCACCATCATGTTGCCGGTGGCGATGTTCATGTCGCAGCAGTTTGCCGGCACCAACGAACTGTCGAACCGCAACCAGGTCTTGCAGTTCCTCGATTCGACGCTCGAAGAGGCTCTGACCCTGCCGTTTTCGGCCTTGCCGATCGGCGTCGCCAGCAACACGCGCCTGACCGACAAGGAGGGCAACCTGCTGCTCGATCTGAGCCCACACGAGATTGGCGGTGAACTGGTCGACTGCGCCCTGGTGGTCGAGACGGTGCCGGTTACCTTCTCGGTGGTCACCGACCCCGATTCGGCCGAGACGCAACAGGTGCATCTCGATGCGGCGATGAAGCGGCTGACCGTGCAGGCGCGCTGGGGCAAGAAGCAGCAACACACGCTCGACTTGACGGCCTACAAGGCAGATCTTTGAGATGGCAATGAACAGTCAATGCACAATTGACAATGCACAATTCACAATTGTCAATCATCCATTGTCAATTGTGAATTCAAAGAGCATACGAAGTATTTCTCGCTGCCTGCGGTGTGTCGGAGGGCGTGCTGGCATCGCCCTGCCCCTGGTTCTGGGTGTTGTGCTGTGCCTGGGCTTGTGGGTGGCGGTGCTCTCACAGACGATGACGCAATCCCGCGAGTCGTCGGTGCGGATGATCAAAATGAAACGCGCCTACTACCTGGCGCGCTCGGCGTTGCAGCACTTTCTGCTCAAGGTCAAACATGCCGATCGCGTGAATCCGCGGGTGATCGAGGCGGTGTGTGCGCCCGATCCATCGACCGAGGCCGGTTCCGGCATCCGCGAGGTGCGGCCCGCCAACAGTCGCGCCAAGACATTGGCCGAGATGTTTGTCGACGATATCCGCACGCCGCCGGCCCCGGGGGGCCAGTTGACGCGCGGGTCCTACGGGGTCAAATCGTTTCTCATTTCGGCGATCAACAATCAAGAGATGGCGGTGGAGATCACCGCCCTCGGCACGTGTGACGAAGTCACCGATACCATTCGCCGGGTCTATCGCATTTCGCGATAACGGCGAGAATCACAGGAGAAAGTCGCATGGATTTCGAAGTATCCGAACGAATCCGCAAACTGCGCGAGCGACTCTCCGGCATCGGGAGCCATCTTTGACCTCCCCCGCCGCGAGAAGGAGATTGCCCGCCTCGAAGACGAAACGACGCAACCCGGTTTCTGGAACGATCGGCAGCGGGCCCAGCAGGTAACGCAGAAGATCGCGTCCCTGAAGAAGGCGGCCGAGAGCTATATCGGGCTCGACCGCGATTTCAAAGACACCGTCGAGTTGATCGAGTTGTCGGAAGCCGACAACGACCTGCAGACATTCAACGAGCTGTTGTCGCAGCTCAACCCGTTGTCTGATCGGGTCGAGAAGCTCGAACTGTCGACCTTCCTCTCGGAAGAATTCGACGAGGGCGCCGCCTACCTTTCGATCAAACCCGGTGCCGGCGGCACCGAGTCGAAAGACTGGGCTTCGATGTTGTTCCGCATGTATACGCGCTGGCTGGAGCGGGCCGGTTACAAGTTCGATGTGCTCGACCTCAACGAAGAAGAGGTCGGCATCTCGCAGGCCACGCTGCTCGTGCGTGGCGAGTATGCCTATGGGTATCTGAAGGGCGAGAAGGGGGTGCACCGCCTGGTGCGCATCTCGCCGTTCGACGCCAATGCCCGTCGGCAGACGAGTTTCGCCGCCGTCGATGTCATGCCGGAGTTGCCGGCCGACGCCGACATCGAGATCAAGGACGCCGACATCAAGCTCGATTTCTTCCGCAGTTCGGGTGCCGGTGGGCAGCATGTTAACAAGACCAGTTCCGCGGTGCGTATCACCCATATTCCGACCGGGCTCGTCGTGGCCTGTCAGGTCGAGCGCAGCCAGCACCAGAACCGGGAAGTGGCCCTGAAGATGTTGAAGGCCAAACTCTACAAGCTGCAACAGGAAGAGCACGAAGCCAAGGTCAAGGGCATCGCCGGGGTCAAGAAAAACATCGGCTTCGGCAGCCAGATTCGCTCGTATGTATTTTGTCCATACACTTTGGTGAAAGACCTGCGCACCGGCGAGCAGACGTCCGGGGTGCATGCGGTCATGGACGGCGAGATCGACAAGTTCCTCGTCGCCTATCTGAAGTGGCACGCCGCCGGCGAAAAGCCGCTCGGCGTCAGCGACGAGGAGGAAGCATCGGCATGACCCGGCGCGGTTCGGCGCTGTTCATCCTGCTGACGGTGGTGGCGTTGCTCTACATCGTCGGCACCGCCTTCTTGTCGTATCTGTCGCACGAGAAGGCGCAATCGGCCAAGCAGAGTGAGACGATCATGTCGCACTACCTGGCCGAGGCGGCGGTCGAGAAGGCGCTGATCAAGTTCCGCGACCTGGTCACCGACCCGCTCATCGACGACACCAAGAAGGTCAACGACCGCGTGCTGTCGCTGCTCGACATCGACCGCGCCGAAAACTTCACCATGAGCGTCGAGATCGCCGACGGCGAGCTGGTCAAGATGGGGCATGCCAAGGCGACCATCGAGGTGCGCAATCTGCGGCAGACGCCGTTCAAAGCCTATATCGACGAGTATGTCGACGTGCCGTCGCAGTTGTTGGCCTATCGCAAGAAGAACCGCGATACCTACACCGACAAGTCGCTGGGCGGCTGGGAAGGCCACCTCCGCATCGTTGCCGAGGGCACGTTCAAAGGGGCCGGCAAAAAGATCGAGATCACCAAAGACATCAAGGTTTCCGATCTGACGCCGCCGGCCGAAAACTACACGTTGTTCATCGCCGGCAAGCAGGACGAGTGGCTCAAAGAGGGCGAGTTCAAACTGCGCAACTGGAGCCTGGTGCGTTCGCTCAACGACATGATCGAGGCGCTGATCAAGACGATCAACGACGCCGTGCTCAACAACTTCGGCAAGAGCGCGCAGAGTCTGTTCTGGGAGCCCAAGAGCGTCAGCATGATCAGTTTCGAGGGCGACTTCAAAATGAAAGTGTTGAAGGTCATTCAGAAGCTGGTCATGAGCACATCTGACATCAAACTGAAAGATTTCGTCGATACGACGATTCAGGACCTTCATCCGTATTTGTGGGGCAAGATCCGCACCAATGGCCGGTTGCATGTCTATCTGCCGTTTTTTGCGGCCGACGATATCATCAACTATTTCGAAGACAACTCGATCTTCTCGCACCAACGTCCCGAGATCGGTTACCTGTTTTGCAACAACCAGTTGCACGATCCGTATTTGAGCAAATACACCTATTACGAGGGCGAGATCATCAAGTATTTTCAGAAGCTCAAACCCTATGTGCTGGGCATCACCGAGACGCCGTATCCAAGCAGCGATCCATACACCATCAATACAAAGTTCGATTTCGTTTCGCGCTATCCCGAGAAGCTGCAGCCGTTGCAACTCGAGCGCATTGCCAAGTTCACCAAAGATTACTGCCACGAGTTGGTCGACGGCGATCTGAAGCTCGAAGGCAGTTACGCCAAGCCGATCTCGATCTGGGGCATCATCTACTGCAAAGGCAATGTCTACCTCGGTGGCCGCGTGGCCGGCATGGGCATGGTGGTCGCCGACGGCAACATCATGGTCACCGACAACATCGTGCATGAGAATGCGAAGGTGCGGCTCGGACTGGTCAGCCTCAAGGGGTCGGTGGTGTTGCCCAAGGGGGCGAGCACCAAGATCGAGTCGGCGATCTACGCGCGCGAGAGCATTCAGGGCGGCGAAGCCGTGTCAATCCTGGGCAACCTGGTGGTCGAGAACCTCAATCGGCAGAAGGGCGAGTCGGGCGAGGTATTGATGCCGAAGCGGGTCGCCCTCAATTATGATTCCGATTTGAAGAGTCGCACCGGCGACAATGTATGTTTCAATATCAGCCAGCAGTACGCGTGTTACCGCGACCTGGGGTTGTGAGGTAAGCCATGCCGATTTTGACCCGAGACGAGTTGCTGCGCGAGATCAAGGCGGGCAACATCGAGATCGATCCGTATAAAGAAGAGTGCGTGGGTCCCGGTTCGATCGACCTGCATCTGGGCAATGAATTTCGCGTGTTCCGCAAGCTGCACAGCATCTACCACGTCACCGATCACTCCGATTTCAACGACATTACCGAGGTCAAAAAGGTCAACGATTGCTTCGTCTTGATGCCGCAAGAGACGGTGCTGGGCATCACGGTCGAGCGCATCCTCCTGCCCGGCAACGTGTGTGGCTGGCTCGAGGGCCGCTCGAAGTTTGCGCGTCTCGGCCTGATGGTCCACATCACCGCCGGCTTCATGCAACCGGGTATCAATAACCGGCAGGTGCTCGAGATCAGCAACGTCAGTCCGGTGCCGTTGGCCTTGCACCCGGGCACGCGGCTTTGTCAGTTCATCTTCCAGACCACGGTGGGTGAAGCCCACTACCAGGGGACGTTCCTGAACCAGATGTCGCCGTGATGGCGCGGCCATGAAGACCATGATCCGCGACCGAGGCGAGGCGCTCGTGCTGATGGCGGCCTTTGTGCTCACGGCCGTGTTCGCGTTCGGCCAGCATGGCCACGGGGTCGGCCATCGCCAGCATGGCAGCAAGCCCTATGAATCGAACCTGCGGTTTTCGCACGCGGCACACGTCGCCAAGGGCATGGTTTGCGAGCAGTGCCACCACTTCGTGCCGGATGCGGCGCGACCGGGGCGCGATCTGCAGGTACGGCAGGTGCACGATGCGTGTGTGCGCTGTCATCGCCGCGAGTTGACCTCACGACTTGGTCGCGGGTCGGCGCTGAAGCTGTCGCCCGACGCCTCGGGTTGGGTGCCGTTACCGAACACGAGCAACGCGGCGGCGCTCGCGAGCATGGCTGCTGCGGCCGAGCGGTCGCGGCATCCCGAGGGTGATTGCGGCCTGTGTCATCTCGATCACCCGCCGGGGCCGGCGGTGCGCACGCGGGAACGGTTGCGTGACGGTCTTGCCTTCACTCATCGGTCCCATTCCGCGCACAAGGTGAACTGCCTCGATTGTCACGCCACCGTGCCCGATTGGGACAACCTCGAAGGTTCGCGGGTCGACCGGGCCATGGAACGCTGTCTGCGCTGTCACGACAACGTTACCGCCCGCAAGAACTGTCGCGTCTGTCACCCGACGACGATTCCTCGTCCGGCCGACCATCCGCGCGAGTTCGTGCGCAAACACGGCACGGCGTGGCGCTCGCAACCCGGGCGGTGCCGCATGTGTCACGAAGACTCGTCGTGCGTCGACTGCCACTCGCGTCGGCCCCGCGATCACACGGTCGGGTTCATCCGGCGCCGGCACGGGATCACGGCCCAGGCCAACCCCGACAAGTGTGCCGCGTGCCATGGGCCGCCCCCGGGAGACGTGTGCGGGAGGTGTCACCATGACCGACGTTGATCCGCGCTCCGCGGGCGTGGTCCCGCCCGCCGCCGGAACCGTGCCGCCGACGGCCGCGCGTGAAGGCGCGGTGGTGGCGCCCCGTTCGTGGTGGCGCCGGCGTTGGATCTTTATTGCCGTTGTATTGCTTTCTCTGGGTGGCGGCACCTGGAATTTCCTCGGTAGCGACATGGTGCGGGTGTGGCTGGTGGCGTCGACGGAAACCGGCCTCTCGGAGTCGTGGTTCGGGGCGGTGAAGCTGGGTGCGGTGCGCGGCGATTGGCGCGACCAGTTGTGGATCGAGAGCATCAGTGGCCGGGTCGGTGGTGGTTGGTACGCGCTGCGCACCGCGCCGTTGCGCGTGAGCATCGAACTGACCAGCTTGCCGACGCGCGCACCCGCGTTGACCGATCTGGCATGCGAGCGGGTCGAGTTGATCGGCATGCCCAAACCCGGTTGGTTGGCCGGCGTGCCGGTTCCCCCCCCGGGTGCCCTGACTGTCGACGACATGATCCGCTGGCGATATCGCCAGTTGCGTATCGGTCGCGTCTCATTGGTGCCGCACGCCTCGGGACCGGTCGAGATCCACCTCGACGAGCTGACACTGGCCCGTCCCGATCGCTCGGGGTGGCAGAGCCTGGCGGTCGACGTGGCCGTAATACTGTACGGACAACGTATTGCTTCCTGTAAAATCGGCGGTCGGTTCGAACAGGACCGGTTGGCCTTTGAGGGACGAGTGGTTGGCCGCGTGCTCGGCGCCTCGATGGCGACCGATCTCAAGTTCGCCAACCAGGCGGGTGTGCCGACGGTGTCGGGGTATCTGGCGCCGTGTCGATTCGATCTCGCCCGTCTGTGGACGTGGTGGGGCGAGACCGTGAACGCCTCGTTGGCCGTGCCGCTTGACCTCGACGGCGCGTGTGGCGCCGACGGTTCGTGGTTGTGGGCCGCCAATGCCGGTTGGTCGACCAATCTGCGCGGGCAGTTGAACCCGGCGCGGCTGCGGATCAAAACACCGATGCCGCTGCCGACATCGCTGTTTGCCCCGGATCTGCTCGTGGCCAGTGTCGCTTTCGCCCTGACCAGCGACGGTCTGGCCCTGAACGGCGACGGCAGTTCGCTGTTCGGGCTGCCGTTGTCGGTGACCGGCGGCTTTCGTTTCGGTCAGGCCGGGGGGCGGGTCTGGAACCTGTCTGCTGGTCTGGCCGGGTTCGCCATCGAAAAACTGTGGGGCGGGCTGCCGTGGTTGGTGCGCCGACAACTGGCGATTCCCGAAATCACCGGCCTGGCCACCGCGAGCGTGCAGGTGTTGGGTCAGGACCCACCCACGCTGCGGGTGCGCCTCGATCTTGCCGACGGCGAATGGCCGGCCGGCGGCCTGCTCGGCATGCGCTGGCGCGGTGAAATGGTCCGCGTGCTCGGAGGCGGCGATCCCGTGCCGGGCGCGCCGGCCTGGTCCGGCGGACTCGATTTCGGTTGGCGGGCGGCGGCGCTGCCGGAAACCCTGGCCGCGATCCGGTGCGGCCCCGAGGCGCTGGCCGATCTGGTGCGGGGCGAGACGGCCATCGAGGGTCGTCTCGAGCCGGCCGTCGGGGGCGGTGTCTTCATGCGCGCCAACGTGACCGGCAGTTCCCGGCAGGTCTGGTTGACCGGCAACTATCAATACGACGTATGGACGTCTGCGGCGTGGGGGGCGGGTCGGGCGGCCGATGACACGGCGTCGGCGCCGATGAGTCTGCCGACCAGCGGTCAGGGCGCGCTTTCGCTCGGGTCGGTCCCGCCTGCGGGTTTCGTCTTGCCGGGGATGTAGGGGTCGAACCGCACCTGTTCTTCGGCATCGAGATAAAACGTCGCGTTGCCCACCGGTTTGCCCGTGACCACGTAGGGGCTCGAGTGCACGAGAAGACGGACACCCGGGTAGAACACCGTTCCCGAAATCGTCGACTTCTTCTCGGCCAGCACCTCGATGGCGTAATCGGCCTTTTTCATCTCGAGTTTGCGAATCTGGTTGCCGAGCGCCTCGCAGCGGGCTTCGAGGCCGGCCAGCAGGAGGCCGGTCTTCTCGGTCGGTTCGAGAGCGTGTTTCTTGCTGACGAAGGTCAGGTTCTTTGCCACGCCTTCGTGCTTCTTCTTCAGATCGGCAAGAATCTTAACGATCAAGTCGAGACGGTTCACCGTCGAGAACGACACCCCGGTCTGCACGATCGTGGCGACGTTGACCGTGTTGCCGATTTCGGCGGCGGTGACCGAGCGCAGGCCCATGGTCATGCCGCCCACGAGGTTTTTCTCGATAATGACGTCGCCGTTGGCACGCAGTTGTGAGTTGAGCGACGAACGCAGCAGAATGTCGCCCTCGGCCTCGAGATTGGCGTGCTCGGCATAGAGGGCCTGAATGTTGCCGAATGCCTTGACCAGTCCCGGATCTTCGCCTTCCTTGTGGGCTCCGAGGACACCCTTCTTCACCCAGATATCCCCACCGGCCGTGACGCAGGTGCCGGGTTCGATCATGCCGTTGACCGTGATGTTGCCAGAGGCGACGACCTGAAACCCGTTGCAGACATTGCCTTTGACGATGATCGACCCTTTGAAGAAGATGTTGCCGGTGCCGTAATCCACGTGACTGGGCAGTTCGAGGACCGGCGAGACGCGGATTCCCAGCGATGCACGGCGGAGGTCGTAGACGACCTGGCCATCGCTGGTGGCGATGGCTTCCTGCCCGCCCTCGATGTCACGGATGTCGACGTTGCGGATCGGCATCAGGAAGACGTCACGGCCGGGGCGTCCCTGCAAGTCGAGGCCGAAGACGCTGCGGCCGTCGACGGGAGGCACGGGGTCGTGGCGGATGAGCAGCGTTTCGCCACCCTTGACGCTCTTGATCATGTCCCGGTTCTTCCAGTCGCAGGTTCCGTCGGGCCGCACCAGGAACCCTTTCGTCGGTCGCGGCACCTTGAATTCCAACTTGCAGTCGACCCCGTCGTGGGCCGGTTCCGTCTTGGCGATGAGTCGATTGAGGAAGAGGGCGCGGTTGCCCACGAGTTTCGGCAGTTCATTGTCGAGGAAGTCGCGATCGAGCCCCTCGACGACATTGTGTCGCGCGAGGGCCTTGTTGATGATCTCGAGAATCTGGGCCGTCTCCAGATCGATCGGGTAATCCTCGATCGAGAGCCAGACCTTGGTTTTGTTCTTGGCGACGGTCAGTTGATAGGAGAGCCGGTCTTTGCCGGGATCGAGCAGATAGCCGGATTCGGCATCGTTGTCGGTCGGTGCGGTACCGGCGGCGGGACTGGTCGGTGCTGGTGTCTGCGCTTTGCCGCCCGTCGCGGGTCGATCCTCGGCCTCGTCGCCGGCACCTGCGGCTTCGTCATCGGCAGGGGGAGCCGCCGGTTTGCCGTCGGCAGGGTCCGGGACGGCCGCGCCGGCCGACCACGAAACGCGCAGGTCTTCGAAGGGATCGCCGTATTTCACAGCCACAGACGCCCACGATCGCGGTCAAACGGCGACGCCGCCCCGCGGCCCTGCCACAAGAACAAGCGCTGGGCCACGGGACGGCGTGTGGTGCCGTGTGTCATACGTTATACATATACATGGCCGCGGTCACTCCCGTCAGCCCATGCGTTGATTCAGTTTCTGCACGCGGTTTTCGATTTCCTGCAGTTGCACGCCCTGGCTGGTGAGAAAACCTTCGAACCCGTTCACATCGATGCCGATGCTCTTGAGTTCGGTGCGGAACTCGACGATCAGGTGCTCGAGTTGAATCAGGTCGTTGAGGGCGATCCGCGGCGGATGGGCCGATTGGCGCAGGGTGTTGAGGTTGGTCAGGGCGGAGTTGACCGCCATGGCCATTTCATACCGGGTGACCTTGGCCGTCGACGGGAACGGATTGTTGGCGAGCAGTCCCACACCCTTGAGATGATTGATGGTCTTGAACGCCCAGTGGCCGCTCTTCAGCAGCGGGAACGAGTTGGCGTTGTTGGCATTGCCGTTGCCGCGCAGCATCGCACTCATCGCCGCCCAACTGCCGTCGTTGCCGGCGGGGGCTTTCGCTGCAACGGGGCGGGCGGCCCGTTTCTTGTCGGCGAGCGGAATTGAGAAACCCGTCCGTTGGGTGCGCGGGGCCTGCAAGCGCGCGTAGTTGCTCAGCGAGGCCTGCGTCGTGGTGAACGCCCAGCGATACCGTTGGACCATCGGTTCGCCCGAGATCGACCGGATCTTGTCACTCATCACGATCTTGTATTCCGTGTCGGGATACAGCGGCTCGACCGGAACGAATGTGACTTCGCGGCTGTTCGGATCGTATTTCACCGACCCCTCGACCCGCGTCTCGCGACCAAAGAGGGCGATATTGATCGCGGTGATGGTGTTCGGGTCCATCTGTTGATTGAACTTCATGCGGATGCGACAGTCGCGGGGAACCTCGGTGGCGCCGTTGCTCGGCCACACGCCCAGCACTTTGACCGTTTCGAGGCGTTCGCGCCGCGGTGCGGCGGCCGACCGCGCCGGCGAACCGGCGGTCCGGGGGGCCGGGCTGGGAGCGTTGTCGAGCTGGCCGAGGGCGGCGAGGTCTTCTTGGGCATCGGCTCCGGACATGGCATCGCCGGACTCGGCGGCGAACTCCGGATCCTGCGGGCCGCTGTGGGTGGCAGCCGGTGCCCGGTTCGGCGTTGCCTGGGCCGACATCTGCGGTGCGGCCGGTCCACGCACGGGCGACTGCACGACGAAGGCGCTGGTCCAGGGGCGCGCCAGGGGTTTGCCCGCCAGATCGACAATGCCTTGGGTGGCCACGACCCGATATCGTTTGCCACTTTCGAGCAGACCGATCGGCGCAAGTACAGCCTGGCGGCGATTTCGCAGATACTGGATCTTCGCGGGTACCGGGCCAAAGTCGTCTTCGAGACGGAAGGTGAATTCGTTGACCGTTTCGCCCTTCACTTCACGGTCGAAGGTAACGAGCACGGGTTGGCTCGGGTTGGTGACCGGCTCACTCATGCTCGGGCTGACGGCCACGATTTGAGGGGCAGCACCGGCCCGCGGGGCGGCCGGCTGCGGCACCGTGGCCGGGGCCGGTGCGGTGGTGCCGTTCATGGCGACGACATTCGCCGGGGTGTATCCGGTTGTGGGATAGGCGGGAACCGGCACGGGGTTGCGGATCGGCACGCCCGGAGCGACCGCATCGCTGGGCACCGGCAGGTTGCTCTGGAAGGCGGCATCGGCCTCGGTCTCGCCCATTGCCATGTTATTCATGCCATTGGCAGCCGGCCACTGGGTGTTGGCAGCGTTTTGCACCTGGCCGGGAGTCATGACGGCCTGGCTGCGCATGGGCTGGCGAACCGCGGTGGCCGCGGCACCCACGACGGGCACTTCGCGCGCGCCCGGGGTCATCGCGAATTGTGCAGCCGTGTTGCCGCCGCCGGCGACCTTGAACGGGATCAACGTATTCTGAGCCAGTCTGGTTCCGGTCTTGCCGGTCAATTGCTGGGTCAGCGCCAGACCGGCATCGGTGCCCGGAGTCAGAGGCTGGCGCGGCACGATGGTCAGGGTCGTGAGTGCCTTGTTGAGCTGGTAATCGACACCGATCGGTTGCCGGTTGACCAGCAGGCGAACCGGCGCTTCGCGCAGGCAGTTCACATCGAGTGGTTCGCTGAACGTGATGGTCAACGGCGACTGGGGCGAGGGCATGGCGCCATTGGCGACGCTCGCACCCACGATGGCCAGACTGCGTCCGGACACGGTCGTTGCCGGCGCGGCGGCGATGTTGGTCGCTGGCGCGGCTGCAGCCGGCGCGGCGGCGATGCCACTCATGCCGGGGGACTGGGCGCTACGGCCGATCTGGAACCGCCAGACCTTGCTCTGCGGTCCCTGATCCGGCCGTGGCTGGTAGCCCAGTTGGACGGTGTAGGTCTGGCCCATCTTCAACGGGGTCTTGGCTTTGAGCATCACCTGCTGCTGCCCCGGGTTGTAGAAGAGGTCCGCGTCGACCATGGCGCTGCCCTCGAACAACGAGAACTGCACGCCCTGGTAGAAACCCGGGTCGGCCACGCCCGCAAAGCTCACGGTGACCGGAGCATCGGGGGCAACGTTGGCGGCGAGATCGGCGGGAGAGAATCCCACCAGACGCGCTTCGCCAGGATAGGGCATGGCGTTGGCGATGCCGCCGGCCATCATCATGACCACCAGCACCAGGCCAGGCAGCCACGTGGACTCGGTACGGCGCAATTGGCTAATCATCTCGGACCTCCTTATGTTGACAAGCCTCCACTCATCATCATCGGCACGTGCAGCGGATCGCGTTAGCCGTTGGCTGAAACGAGGTCCATGGCGGCAACCGCCCACTTCGCGCCTCCGTGCGCTCGGGTCTTGACCGCAGTTGTGCTCAGACGTTATATAGATGATGTTTTCAAGGGTTTGGACAGTCTGCGTCCAAAGGTTCCAGGTGGTCGGGCCGCCATCTGACAAAGGCGCGGCAGCGTCGTATCCAGAAAGCTCTGTCGCTTCGATGTTCAGAAGAAGGGAGGCACCGTGATCCACCTGGTGCAGATGGTGAAATTGCTGCAACAGTCACAGAATCAAGGGCGGTGTCCCCGTTGCGGTCACGAGCAGCAGCTCGATCCCGATGCGCGCTTTTTCGAGTGCGCCAATTGTCACTACCGCTGCCAGCGCTACCTCGATATTCCGGCCGCTTGGCGGTTGCCCGTGTTCGACCGGCAGTTCTTCATCGAGATCATCTTGCTGTCGGCCGGTGTGCTGATGGCGGCGGTCGGACTGCGTGGGTTCCTGTTGCCCAACGGCCTGATCGATGGTGGCATCACCGGCGTCTCATTGCTCGTGTCGCGAATTTCGGGCGTGCCGGTGTCGGTCTTCATCGTTCTGTTCAATATTCCCTTCCTGGTCATGGCCTGGCGACAATTGAACCCGTCGTTCGCGATTCGCGCTGGCGTGGCGATTGCCGCTCTCGCCATGCTGCTGCCCGTGATCGATGTCGGTAATATCACGCGGGACCGCATTCTCGACGCGGTGTTCGGTGGCATCTTTCTCGGCGCCGGCATCGGCTTGTCGATTCGCGGCGGCGGCGTGCTCGATGGCACCGAGATCATGGCGGTCTGGATCAGCAAGCGGTTTCCGGCCACCGTCGGTGACGTCATTCTCGGATTCAACGTCGTGCTGTTCTCGGTCGCTGCCTGCGTGCTGGATATCGAGGCGGTGTTGTATTCTGTATTGACATATCTGGCGGCATCGCGCACCGTCGATTTCGTCATGCACGGCATCGAGTCGTTCAACGGTGTCATGATCATCTCGAAGCGCAGTGACGAGATCCGCTACAGCATCGTCAATGAACTGGGCCGCGGTGTTACCGTGTTTCTCGGTCGCGGTGGTTTCTCGGAGCGAGAACTGCCCATCCTGTTCTGCGTGGTGACGCGTCTCGAGATTCCCAAAGTGCGCAACCTGGTGTTGCGCCTCGACGAGCAGGCGTTCATCGTCATCGGGCCGCTCGGTGATGTCACCGGGGGGGTCATTCGCAAATTGCTGGTCGAAAAGCACATCGACGTGCGTGAACCGCGGGCCCGCAACGCCGAGAACGGAACCGATGCGGGGGGCGTGCACTGAGTGCTGGTGCGGCCCGATGTCTCGAGACGGGGCCGGCGACGGTGATGGCAATACGATGTATTACAATGTCCGATTGTTGCCCAGGAGGCTGAAACCATGAATGCGGGGCCGGTCAATGATGTCGCCACGTTTGCCCAGCAACTGAAACAGGACGGAATCGACGCCGCGCGGATCGAGGCGGAGCGCATCCTCGCCGATGCCCGCAACCAGGCCACAGCGATCGAGACGCAGGCACGGCAGAACGCGGAGCGCCTGCGCGCCGAGGCGGAGGCGCAGAGTCGCCAGTTGCGCGAGCGGGCCGAGGCCGAAATGCGCCTGGTGGCACGCGACCTGATCGGCATGGCCAAGGCCCAGCTCGATCAGGTGTTGTTGCGGGTGCTTGCGCTCGATGCCGCCAAGGCGTTGAGCGACCGGCCCATCGTCGAGGGCGCGTTGCGCGAGGTGCTTCGCGATTGCGGCCGCGGCGATTGGACCCTGACGCTGGGTGAGTCGACCGCCAATGCACTGGGCGCCGACGCGCTCGCCCGTCTCTTCGGCAGCGATGCGGCCCGCGTCGCCGTGCGCGGCAAGTTGGCCGAGGCCGGGTTCGAGGTCGTGCCGCCGGAAGGCAACCAGGTGCTCGAGATCACGGCCTCGTCGGTGGCCGAGCAGTTCCGGCGACTGCTGGCACCCGAACTGGCGAAGCTCGTCGATGCGGCCCGGGTCGAGACCACGCCGGGTTCACCGGCGAAGGCGCCGGCCGTCTCGGCCGGAAAGCGGTAGCCTGACGATGTTGGCTCCCGGTCTTCATTACCTGCTCACCCGTCTGCCGTCGCTGCCGGACGAACCGGTCGGTGTCCCGCCGCTGTCGGCTGACGAGTTTGCCGCCATCGTGGCGACAGACGCCAGCGGGGCGGTGCAACGGGTGCTCGATCTGCTGCTCCTCGAGCGGCGCATCGAGGCGGCGTTGCCGCGCCGCCTCGGTTATGCCGTGGTCTCGCCACGGGGCGGCGTCGACGCGGACGACGACGATGTCGCCGCCGTCGCGCGCGCCCGCCCGCAGCTCGGCCTGCTCGATGCGGCAACGACCTCCAGCCTGGGGGCACGGGTTCCTGACTGGCCCGACCCGATTCGGGCTGCCTGGGACGCGGACGTGACCGTGGTCGGAGAAGTCATGTGGGCCGAGCAGGTGTTCGATGCGGTTGAGCAATACAACGTAAATGAGGCGACGGCCATCGGCTCGTCGTTGTTGCGTCGCTACGTCGAGTTCGACCACGCCTTGCGCTGTGCCCTGGCCGTGCGACGTGGTGAGACCGCGCGCGCCGGTGCGTCCGCGAGCGGTGAGGTTCACGACCTGGTCGAGGCGTGGCGGGCCGCGCCTGATCCCTTGCAGGGCGAGCGGGTTCTCGATGCGGGGCGTTGGCAGTTTGTTGCGGGGTTGGCGCCGCGGTACACGGCGCACCTCGATGAGTTTGTCGGTTACTATCTACGCTTGCGGTTGCTCTGGCGTGCCCACGCCATTGCCACTGGCAACGGTCAACAGATTCTCGATGAGGTCACGGCATTATGAGCGCCACCGGCGAGATCGTCACGGTCTATGGCAACATGGTTACAGCGCGCTTCACCGGCGCGGTGCGGCAGAACGCCGTCGCTTACTGTCGGCGTCGCGACGGCACCCGTCTGAAAGCAGAGATCATCCGGGTCCGGCATGACCGGGTCGACATGCAGGTGTTCGAGTTGACCCGCGGCTTACGGGTGGGCGATGCGGTCGAGTTTTCCGACGACATGCTGTCGGTCGAACTGGGGCCGGGGTTGCTCGGACGTATTTACGACGGGTTGCAGAATCCGTTGCCTGAGTTGGCCGCGCAGTTGGGTTTCTTCCTGGAGCCTGGGCATTACCTCGAACCGCTGGCGACGGCGTCGCGATGGGCGTTCACCCCCAAGGTGACCGTGGGTCAGGTGGTTCGCGCCGCCGACACGCTCGGCACGGTGCCGGAAGGCATCTTCACGCATCGCATCATGGCGCCGTTCGACCTCGTCGATGCCTGGAAGGTGGCCCGGATCGTCGCGGCCGGTGCGGTCGGTCTGCGTGATACCGTGGCCGTGCTCGAGCGTGACGGCGTGACCCGCGAGGTGTCGCTCGTGCAGCGCTGGCCGGTGCGCATGCCGCTCGGCATCTATGCCGAGCGCCTGTTGCCCGACCGGCCGATGGTCACCAAACAACGCTGCATCGACACCTTCTTCCCGGTCATGCTTGGCGGCACCTATTGCATTCCCGGGCCGTTCGGCGCCGGCAAAACCGTGTTGCAGCAGATCACCAGTCGCCATGCCGAAATCGACATCGTCGTCATCGCCGCCTGCGGGGAGCGCGCCGGCGAGGTGGTCGAGACGTTGCGCGAGTTCCCGCATCTCGAAGACCCGCGCACCAAGAAACCCTTGATGGAACGCACGGTCATCATCTGCAATACATCGTCAATGCCCGTCGCGGCCCGCGAGTCGTCGGTCTACACGGCGACGACGATTGGCGAATACTACCGGCAGCAGGGCCTGAACGTGCTGCTGTTGGCCGATTCGACTTCGCGTTGGGCCCAGGCGTTGCGGGAAATGAGCGGGCGTCTCGAGGAGATCCCCGGCGAAGAGGCGTTCCCGGCCTATCTCGAAAGCTCGATCGCGCGTCTCTACGAGCGGGCCGGCATCGTCAGGCTCAACGACGGTTCGGTGGGCAGCTTGACCCTGGGCGGCACCGTGAGCCCCGCCGGCGGCAACTTCGAAGAACCGGTCACGCAGGGAACGCTCAAGGTCGTCGGCGCTTTTCTTGGCCTGTCGTATGCCCGCTCCTACGCCCGGCGCTTTCCCGCCATCGACCCGCTCGAATCGTGGTCGAAGTATCGCGGTTTCATCCCGCCGGAGCGGGTCCGCTGGGCGCATGCCTTCCTGAAGAAAGGGCGCAGCGTCAACGAGATGATGCAGGTGGTCGGCGAGGAGGGCACGAGTATCGACGACTTCGTGATCTATCTGAAGTCCGAATTCCTCGATGCCGTGTACTTACAACAGAACTCGTTCGACGACGTGGATGTGGCCTGTCCGGCCGACCGCCAACAAATGTTGTTTGACAAGGTATGCGCGGTGCTCGCCTGCCCGTTCGCGTTTGCCGACAAGGATGCGGCGCGCGATCGCTTCTTCACGCTCACCGACCTGTTCCGCACCTGGAACTACACACCGCTGGCGGACCCGAAGGCCGCCGCGTTGTTTGCGCGCATCGATGCCGAGATCGGCGCTGATGGGGCGTTGACGCCGGCGCCTGCGTCCGGGGCGGTCGCGGAGGCCAATCATGCGTAGAAGCTACACCAATATCGAAAAAATCGCCGGCAACGTCGCCACCCTGAAGGCGAGTGGCGTCGCCTACGAAGAACTTGCCGTTGTCGAAGGGGCCACGGGCCAGAGCCTGGCCCAGACGATCCGCGTCGATGGCGACAATGTGACCATCCAGGTGTTTGCCGGCACGCGCGGCCTGTCGACGGGCGATCGCGTTCGCTTTCTCGGTGAACCGATGCGGGTTTCGTTCAGCGACGATCTGTTGGGGCGCGTGTTCAACGGTGGCGGCGTACCGCGTGATGGGCGGGGGCCGTTGTCAGCGAACCTCGTCGAGGTCGGTGGACCGTCGGTGAATCCGACGTTGCGTCTGATGCCGCATCGCATGATCGCCACGAACATCCCGATGATCGACGTGTTCAACACGCTGGTCGAGGGCCAGAAGATCCCGATCTTCTCGATCGCCGGAGAGCCATACAATGAGTTGCTCGCGCGCGTGGCTCTGCAGGCCGATGCCGACATCGTCGTCTTCGGCGGCATGGGCCTCAAGCATGACGATTACCTGTATTTCAAGCGGATGTTCGCCGAGGGCGGGGTGCTGGCGCGCTCGATCCTGTTCGTTCACACCGCCGCCGACCCGGTCGTCGAGTGCCTGCTCGTGCCCGATCTGGTGCTGGCCGTGGCCGAGAAGTTTGCCTTGCGTGGCAAGCGGGTCCTGGTGCTCTTGACCGACATGACCAACTTCGCCGCCGCCATGAAAGAGATCGCCATCACCATGGAGCAGATCCCGTCGAATCGCGGGTATCCGGGTGATCTCTACACGCAGTTGGCACAGCGTTACGAGAAGGCCGTGGTCTTTGACGGCGCCGGGTCGGTGACGTTGGTGACGGTGACGACGATGCCGGGCGACGATGTGACCCACCCCGTGCCCGACAACACCGGTTACATCACCGAGGGCCAGTTCTATCTCAAGGGCGGCTGGATCGAACCGTTCGGTTCGCTGTCGCGCCTGAAGCAGCAGGTGAACGGCAAGACGCGCGACGACCATCGGGCGATCATGGACGGTTGTATTCAATTGTATGCACGTTGCCGCGAGACCCGCGAGAAACGCGCCATGGGCTTCGAGATGAGCCGCTGGGATCACAAGCTCCTGCAATACGGCGAGTTGTTCGAGAAGAAGATCATGTCGCTTGAGGTCAACGAGCCGCTCGCCAATGCGCTCGATCGGTGCTGGCGACTGCTCGCGTGTTGTTTCGAGGCGCGTGAGACCGGCATCCGCAGCGACCTGGTCGATCGGTTCTGGCCCGGCCCCCAAGACCCGGGCGGACTCGACGGCTGAACGGCCGCGAAGAAATCAGAGACAGCGTACTGTGGCCTTGAAAGTAAAGAAGACCCGGCCCGAACTGCTGGCCTATCGCCGCTCGCTGGCGATGGTCCAGCGGTATCTGCCGACGCTGACGCTCAAGAAGCAGCAACTGCAGCTCGAGATCGTCGGCGTGCGGGCGGCGGCCGACGGCGTGCGCGCCCGCATGGGCGAACTGCGCGAGCGCATGGGGCGTTACGCGCCGCTCTTGAGTGAGTCCATTCCCGGCAGCGTCCTGCGCCTGGTCGAGGTCGTTGAAGTGCGCACCGGCATTCGTAACGTCGCCGGCGTGCCGCTGCCGGTGCTGAACGAGGTGGTGTTCTGCGTGCGGCCCTACAGTCGACGCTGCTCGCCACCCTGGGTCGACCGGGCCGTCGAAGATCTGCAGGCGGTGCAGCGTCTGCGTGAGGAACTCAAGGTGCTGGCCGAGCAGGTGCGCCTGTTGCAGGCCGAGCTGCGCAAGGTCACGCAACGGGTCAACCTGTTCGAGAAGGTCAAGATTCCGCAGGGCCGCGAGGCGATCCGGGTGATCCGCGTCGCGCTGGCCGAAGAACAAACCGCCGCCGTCGGCCGGGCGAAGATCGCCAAGGGCAAGATCGTCGGGGTGGCCGCATGATCGTGCCGATGAAGAAGATCCTGGTGGCGGCACGCAGTCGCGAGCGCGACGCTGTCATACAATGTATTCGTCAGGCGGGAGTGCTGCATGTTGTGCCGATCGAGGCGGCAACGGCGCCGGCGCCGCTCCTTGCCGATGTGGCCCTGCTACAGCGGGCCATCGAGCTGCTCGAACGCACCCCGCCGGCGGCAGTCGCTGCGGTTGGCGCGCCGGGGCAACCGGCCAGTCCGGCCGCCGAAAATGCCGGGTCCCCCAGGTTCTCACCCGAGGACGTTGCCCGTGACGCCCTGCAACTCGACGAGTCGATGCGGGTGCGTCGCGAACTCATCGAGGCACGACGGCGAGAGCTTGGCGATGTCGCGGTGTGGGGCGGCATTGATCACGCGGCGATCGCGGAACTGGCCGGAAGCGGGGTGGAGGTGCAGTTGTGGGTGGCCCCGGAAGTGCAGGCAGTTCCGCAGATCGAAGGTGTCGCGGTGGCGACGTTGGTGGCCGACGACGGTCGGACGCGCCTGATCACGGCGGCCCGGCGCCGACTCGAGCCACCAGCCGGTTTTGCCGAGGTGCGCATGCCCGAGCGGGATGCGCCGTCGCTGGCCGGCGCGATCGCCGCCGAGGACGAACGACAGGTGCAGGATCGCGCGCGCTTGTCAGGTTTGTGCGCCCACCTGCCGATGCTGCGCGTACGTCTGCGCGAGTTGCGCCACGAGCAGGAGTTTGCCGAGGTCTCCACGGGAGTGTCGTGCCACGAGACGGTGTTTGTGTTGTCCGGGTGGGTGCCGGCCCCGCGGGCCGATGAGGTGGCGAGGGCGCTGGCCCAGGCCGGTTTGCCGGGAGCGGTGCGGTTGCTCGATCCCGAGGCCGGCGAAAACCCGCCGACGTTGTTGCAGAACCCGGCCTGGATCGCCCCGATCGAGGCATTGTTCGAAATGTTCGGCATCACCCCCGGGTATTGGGAACACGACGTCAGCGCCATCTTTCTCGTCTTTCTCACGCTGTTTACGGCCATGCTGTTTGCCGACGGCGGTTATGGGCTGTTGATGTTCCTGGCCATCCTTGCGGCCTATCGCCCCCTGCGGGCCCGGGGGGTCGGTGAGAAGCAACTGCGCCTGCCCCTCATCCTGTTTGGTTTCACTGCTATTTACGGTGTATTGACTGCAACCTACTTCGGCGTCGACCTGCGCCATCACCCGATCGGGGGAGCGCTTTTCGTCAAGCAGTTGGCCGACACCGACGTCTTTCTCAAGTGGTTCGCCTTCGTCATCGGCGCCGTACATATGACGCTGGCGCATCTGTTGCGCATCGGGCGGCTCTTTCCCGACCGGCGCTTTCTCGCCGAAATCGGCTGGATCAGCTACATCTGGGGTATGTTCTTCCTCGTGAACCGCCTGGTGTTGGGTGCCGAGGTGCATCCGCTGATGATGCCGGCGTTTGCGCTTGGTGTCGTGCTCATCGTGTTTTTCACGGCGGCGCCGGGCAGTTCCTGGGCTGGCGTGGGCGAAGGCATCAAGACCATTCTGCTGGGCGCAACCGGTCCCCTGTCCGATGTCATCAGTTACATCCGGTTGGTGGCGGTTGCGCTGGCCGGTGCCAGTCTGGCGGCAAGTTTCAATGCCCTGGTTGCCGGATGTTCCAGCATCATTGCCCAGGTCCTGTTGATCGTCGCCGGTCACGGGCTCAATGTCGCCTTGTGTCTCATTGCCCTGTTTGCCCACGGGGTGCGTCTGAATATGCTCGAGTTTGGCAATCACCTCGGGATTGCCTGGTTGGGTAGTCGCTATCGGCCGTTCCGGGCATCGGCCGACACGCCCGATCGCCAGTCGACGTGATCGGTGACCACGAAAAGGAGTAATGGTGATGATCGAAGTCATGGGAAAGCTGGGAGCCGGTCTGGTTCTGGGGCTCGGCGGGGTCGGCAGTGCGTTCGGCATCTCGGTCGCCGGTCAGGCGGCGTGTGGTGCCTGGGCTGCTGAGGCAAAAGCGGGCAAGCCGCTCAATACGTCATACATGGTATTGATGGCAACGCCGTTGTCGCAGACGCTCTATGCCTGGATCCTCATGCAGCGGATTCTCGATGCGACAATGGTCGACACCCCGGCCACGGCCATGCTGCTGCTCGGTGTCGGTCTCGGTGTGGGGTTGCTCGAGTTTGCTTCTGCATACGGCCAGGGATTGATGGCGGCTGCCGCCGTCCGGTCGCTGCACGATGGTGGCCAGGGGTTTGGCTTCCTCATTGCGGCGCTCGGCATCGTCGAGACCGTCGGTATCTTCGGCATGGTCTTTGGGTTCGACGTTACCAACTACGCGCTGAAACTTTCGGGGGTTGGAGGCTGAATCCGGTTGTGGGTCCGGCCGGCGCGTGCGGGTTCCCGACACCGTGAATAATTGAAACTGCAGGCGCAACGTCCTGGTAGTATCATGTCTCGGGGTGCGGTTCGCCCGCGCAGCAGTTGCCTTCGAGAATCACCCTTCCGGGGAGGTAGAGCAAGTGAATCGGATCGTTCTGGTCATGGTGCTGATGTTGGTGGTGTCGATGGGCGCATTCGCGGCACCTGAGGTCACCACGGTCAATAACCTGCGTTTCGAGAAGACTGTGGCGGCGAAGGCCATCAAGCCCGAGCCGTATCTGAAGCTCGCGTTCGGTCGCGATGATGCCACGATCGGTGGCAGCAACGAAGACGAGCAGAAGCGCACCGAAGGCTGCCCATACTCGTTCCTGCCGCAGGCCGACGGGTCGGTGTGGTTGCTCGATGCGGTCAACCGCAAGATCAAGCACTTCGCCAAAGACGGCAAGTTGCTGGCGGCCGTGGCCTACGCCGAAAAAGACGAAAAAATGGTCATGCGCGACCTGGCCCTGCTGCCTGGCGGCAACTTCGTGGCCATTGCCGTAAACGACGGCAAGGTCGTGGTGCTCGACGCCAAGGGCGCGGTCACCTGTGAGATCGAAGGCCTGCACGATGCGTGGTCGCTGGGTGTCGACAAGGCCGGCAATGCCTTGATCAACGTGCCGGTCATGCAGGCAGTGCTGCGTTTCAACGACAAGGGTGAGTTGCTCGAACGGTACGACGGGTGCTCCGAGTTGTCGGTGGTGACCGACGAAAAGGGCGCCCCCTACTGGCTCAAGAGTGACGACCAGAACGCTGAGTTGCTGAAGGTCACCGCCGCCTCACCGACCGCAACCGTATCGCTGGCAAAGTTCCCGCTCGATGTGCCCGCCGAGGCGAAGGCCCACTACGTCAGCACCAAAGTGCTCGGCACCGATGCCAAGGGGCAGATCTACGTCGAGCTGGTAGCCACCGACGATGACGGGGTCATCCATCGCCAGCGCGTGGCCCGGCTCGATGCCGAAGGCAAGGTGCTGACCCAGGCCGACATCCTGCCCATCCCGTATCTGGCCCCCGATCTGCCGCGGCACCTGATGGTCATGCCCGACGGCCGGCTGATGGGTTTTTCGGTCGACGAGAAGAACTACCAGTTGCATACCTACACGTTGCCTTGATGGTGTCGCCGGCCGAGCAAGCGCCGGCCGCGACCGGATCGCCGTGGTGGTATTGCTGAAGTATTGCAGTTCGCGGTGCTGCGGCACCAGGAAACACCCCCGGGAACGACCCTGCTGCAGGGTCGACCCGGGGGTGTTTCTTGGTTGCGGTGAGTGTGGTGATTGCACGCGCCGGGGTCGACGCCCTGTGGCGGCAACCCCGGGCGGGCTGTGTTACTCGATCCAGCCGATGCCGTCACGCGTGGTCATCTGCGAGGCCTGATCGGTGTAGGTCCAGTATCCGGAGGAGTTCTCGACCACCCGGCCGATGCTGCCCAGAACAGTGGCGCCCCGCGACACGGTCGCCTCGGTCAGTCCGGTGTGGTTGAACGAACCGACGATCGTGTAGGGATTGGTCGTGTCGGGGATCGTCATCCTGAACGTTCCGGTTGCCAGCGGCACCTGCTCGTATGAGAGATACTCCTGGTGCCAGATGCGATTGTAGCTGCCGGTCATCTGCACTTCGTCGATGCGCACATTGACCAGCGGAGCGAAGGTGCTTGGGTCGAGTACCGCCAAAGACCCGGGCCGGTCGGTGCGGAAGGTGTAGGTCGCCGCCGGCAGCGGATTGGGATACTCCGTGTAGGTGACGATCGGTTGCATGCCGGTCGACATCTCGAGCCGCAAACGCATGGTCGGCGTGGCCCCGACGCTCCGCGGCAACGACTGATCGACGCCGAGAATGATGTTGACGTGGGTTGGCAGCTCCGGGAACTTGATCCGCCAGGGCTCGGCCGGATCGGGAATGGGCACGGTGAAACTGCCGTTGCGGAACAACTGCACGTAGGGCTTGGTGCCATACGATGTATATACGAGCGGCGCGAAACAGTTGGTGTGCCCGTCGATCTGGTGTGGCGGCGTCCAACAGCGGTAACCGGGGTAGTCGTAGCCGATGAAGTTGAACGCTTCGCCGCGGTCGTTGAACACCCATGGCGTTTCGGTGGCGATGTTCGGCATCACCGGGTCGATCGTTGCCGACCACAACCCATTGATGGTCACATCGGGGATGCCCGTGACCGACTTGCCCAGGATAGCCGCGACCTGGGCGATTCGCGGGGCCACCAGAATCGGCATCGGTTCGGGGAGCGGTCGCGCAAACTGCGAAGCGAACCGGGTCGCATCGACGACGAGCGTGCGGTACTCGACGTTCTGACCGACGAAGCCCGTTGTCGTCATGTCATTGATGCGCATGATCACCACCTTGAACAGGTTGCCGACGCGGGTGTACGGGCCGATGATCAGCAGGTTCTTTGCCGCCGACTGGACCACGGCCGCGAGTGGGCCGGTCGAGCTGGGGTGGCCGGAATCGAGGGCGATCTTCGAGAAGATGCGTGAGGAGATGTCAGCATCGGTCAGGGTGTCGAGTGTCGGGACGTTGGCGACCGTCAACCAATGGGTCAGCCGCAGATTCCACATGAAATACGGGTCGTTCGGCGGCAGTTGCCCCATGAAACGCCCCAGTTGTTCGGCGTAGAGGGCGAAGGGACCCCGCATCGGTGGGTTGACCTGCAGCCTCGGTTCGGTTCCGGTGGTGTCGATTGTCAGTTGTACGTCATCAAGGTCGCCCACGCCATCGATATCGATGACCGAGCCGTCGACGCCCGTTGCCGCGGTGGCGATGACAAACGTCTTGACCGCTGGAGTGCTTGGCGCGGTGGGGCTGGGGACCGCCTCGATGACCACAATGCTGGATCGTCGGATCGTTCCACCATCGGTCGTGACCCCCGTCCGAAGTTCGTGGCGGTCGACGGTGATGCTGGCAATCCTGCAGGTGTAGGGTGCCGTCGTGACGTTGGCGATCTCGTTGCCGTAGTCGTAGAACTGCACGCTCTTGATGGTGCCACGATCGACGCTGGCGCTGGCAATGATCTCGAAGCTGCTGCCCGCCGTCACAACCGTGCCGTGCGTCGGACTGGCGATGGTGATCACGGGGATGGGCGGCGATACGGGCGCCGTCGCCGGCGGTTCGGCCAGCGGCGCGCCCAGCGTGGCATCGAGGCGGAAAGTCTGGAAGCTGGCGCTTCTCGGGTCGAGAATGCAGCAGAGCAACATCCCCGTGCTGACTATGTAGTCGCCACCGTAACTCACGGCCTGAACCGGTGGCCAAGGCTGGGCAGCAGTCGGTACGATCTCGGGGAAAAAGGTCTCCCACAATACATTGTGTGCACCTTCCGAAGTGCTGGTCAACCGTCCGTCGGTCTCTGGATTCCAGCGGAAAACCACGGGACAACGCCGCTCATTGTGGAATGCGCCCATGAACTCGAGGCCGTTCCGCGACGACCACGCCTGGAACAAGCCGGGAATCTTGCAGAAGTTCATCGTCGTGCCGGCGACGTTGAAGCGGGCCACGATCTCGACCATCGCCGTGGCGTGGCGAAACAGGACATAGGAGTGACCGGTCCCGCGCGGCTGGTACATGATCCGGCCGATCCGCAGTCCGGCCACATCCGCGCCAAACAGTGGCGTGCCGGCGAAGATCTCGGCAGCAGTCCTTTTCCACACCAGCGTTCCACTGGCGAAGAGCGAGAGCGTTTGGCTGTCGGTGCCGATCTCGAGGCGATGGGGCTCGGTGCCTCGCGATGGATTGAGCATCGCGACCGCATTGTTGATCATTTCATCGGTGGTTGGGATCTGATTGGCACCCTGAGAGCTGGTGATCGCCGGCGTTTGCACGGCGGTGCCGATTCTGGCCGCGGCGTTGGCCGGCAGGCTGGCCAGCACAGCAGGGATGTCGATCAAATCAAGCAACGTTCGACCGATCAGGTCGGGAACTTGTCCGGTTCCGAACGGCGAACATGTCATGGTGTTCTCGCCCGTCGCCATCAGATCGAGGCCGCCGATGAAATCTTTGAAACCCGCGATGTTGCATCCGGTGAGCGTGATCTGGCCGATGGCGGTTTTCGCCGGCAGATTGGTGAACGTTGCCGAGGCGATGCCGCCAAGGCCCACCGGCACGGTCTTGCTGTGGACGGTCGAGGTCGCGTTGGCCGGGTCGAGCACGGTCAGGCGGAACTCTACCGACTGTGCTGCCGACGCCTCGGCACGCACGGTCGCCTGCACATCACGCGGCAGGTCGGGATAGACCTGCAGGGCGAAGCGCACCGACGCCGGACCGCTCTGGGCGGCCGACGGTGCCTTGCCCAACATGGCGCCATCGACACCGCGCCCATCGAACGGATTGAGCTGGCAACCGACCAGGACCAACATGCCGGCCAGGCCGACGAAGGCAACAAGAAGTGCGAAGCTGCGGGTGTTCATAGTGGAAATCCTCCCGATGAGTAGATCGAAGTCTGCACAACGACATCTTATCACCAATTGCCGATGGTTGCACCGGACAAACACCGGGGCAAACACCGGGGCGCCCCGTGTATCGCGGGGCGCCCCGGAAGTATGTAATACGATGTATTGCTATACTGTCAGCGCCGCGCGCTGGTGTTGCTGACCGGCCCTTCGTCGCTCAGCAATTGCGACAGCACGGGGTCACGCAGGACGTCGGCCGTGCGCATTTCGCGCCCGTCGACAACCATGGTCGGGTTGACCAGGCGGATGCCGTGGCTGTAGTCGGCATAGGTGTTTTCGTGAATCCAACTGCGCGGTTGGATCGCCTGGCCGTTGCGTTGGTGCCACCCGTAGATGATCACCTGGTTCGGGTGCTGGTTCAGCGAGTTGCTGATGATGACATCTTTCTTGTGCCCGGCGGTCAGTTGGCCGGGTTGATAACCGGCGGTGCGGCCCAGTTGCGACTGCACCAGGCGCTGATGCTCGCCGTAGAACTCGTTCTTCATCATGCGACTCTGCCAGTTGGGATACTGGCCGCCCGACATCGGTTGCGGCGACAGTTTGACCTGCGCGGCCCGGTAGATCTGGTCGCACATCTGTTTGGTCGGCAACAGACAGCCAAAGCGTTCGGCCAGTCGTTGCGCCGTGAGCGGACTCATCGGCATGCGGACGAAATCCTGGTCGGACCCGATGGCGAGGTAATCGGGCAACACCTTGAACACCGCGGTGTGCTCGCGGCCATCGCGCAGGCGCATGGTCACCGGGACCTCGCGGAAGCCACGCAGGAACGAGGGCATGTTGCCGCGCTCGATCTCGGCCAGGATGGCCGCCTCGCGGTCGGCCCGCGACATGCGCTCGGTGCGGCTGAGAAACGCGCTGCCGGTCTCGGCGTCGGCCGGTCGCGGCGGGCACAGCGACAAGGTGTCGGCCGATCCCGATGCCGTGGGCATGACCGGAGCCACCGAACCACTGCCGGTGTCCGAGCCGCTGCCCGAGCCGGGTTCGACCGGGGTGCCCGAGCCACTGGCAGCAGCCGATCCGGAGCCGCCGTCGGAACCGGTGACCGCCGCACTGCCTGCCCCCGATGCCGAGCCTGCCGCCGAGCCCCTACCGGGATCGAGCGGTTCGATGCCCGGTGGCAGCGGCATGCCGCCGAGGCCGGGCAGCAACCACTTCAGCAATGCGTCGAGGCCGGCGAGCAGTTTGTCGATGCCGGCCCCCAATGTCGGGAATCCGGTGAAGATGCTTTTGAACCAGTTGCCGAACGACAGCGGCATGCCGCCGTTGCTCCCGGTCGCGACCGGTGTGGCCGTCGACCCGGCGCCGACCGCCGATCCGCTGGCCGGATTGGCGCTGCGGACCGCGTCGTCCAGACTCTGACCGAGCACCGGACCGGTGCCGAGCAACAACACCAGGATGAGGCTGCAAATGGGTAGGGTGACCCGCATGATCGTTGACTCCTTGCGACATACGTATAATATAAACACAATGTCAACACAACTCCCGGCTGTGTCTTCCCTCGCCGTCGGATCAGCCCTTTACGGGGAGCCTCGTCGCACGATGCGGAACCGGCCCTGCGGCGCCACGGCGAAGTCGGCGACCGCCAACCATAGATAACGCTCGTCGTCGCGCGCCGGTTCGAGAAATCGGTTCATCGCCAGCGGCACCCGAATCGGCGTTGGTTCGAGGATCTCGCCCAGACCGTTGGCCCGGGCCAGTACCGCCTCGCCTTCGAGGGGGCCCGAGGCCGGCACGTAGGTCATGATCACCTCACCGTTGCGCGCCACCCACCACACGGTCGGATCGCGATGGGGTTCCAGTTTGAGGACCAGGTCGTGCAGGCGCCGGCCGTCAGAAGTATCGACCCGCAGGTGCAGTTCCCCGGTGCTGCCGTCGCAAGCGGCGGTGTACAGGTTCTCGTGGCGATCGAGCGCAAACCCCGACCACGACCAGGGCAGTGAACGCACGACGGTGCCGTCGCGGCGCAGAATGACGATCTCACGGCGGCCGCGGTCGCCGACATAGAGATGGCCAGACGCCCCCAGTTCGAGTCGCACGATCTGGCGGAACTGGTGCGGGGCGTCGCCGATACCGCCGATGATGCGCAGACGGCGGCCGCGGCGGTCGAGGTGCAGAATCTGCTGGGTGCTGCCGTTGACCACCCAGAAACCGTTGACCCTACCCTCGAGGTCGCGGGTCAGGGCAAAATCCTCGAGCAGCCAGGGCTCATTGTTGTGCTTCAGCAGCAGCGAATCGGCCAGATCCCCGTTGGCCGCAACGTGGTAGAGTCGGGCGTGCACGCTGTCGGCCAGCCAGCAATCGCGGCCGTCGACGCGAAACGCCAGCGGCCCCAGTGGCTGCGGACCGACGCCCAGATACCGCACCGTGTCGTTGGCGTACCCGACCTGACCGGGCGCACTGCCGTAGGCGAAGCGCACCTCGACCGCGATGGCCGGGGATGTCGCCAGCCGCAGAATCAGGAAGAGTACGAAACAATGGGTGCCAACGCGGAGCATGCCGCCTCCTGACGAGGGTCTCGCCGATCGTGTGCCCATGGTAGCCGACCGCCGCCGCCGTCGCAAACGCTCCAGAACGGTCGCTTCGACCGTGACGGATTTCGGTATACTGTCGGGTATGGTCGCGTTCACGGTCTGGTCGGTTGCCTGCTGGTTGTGGTGGGCTTCGGCTGTCCGGCCCGGCGACCCGGTGGTCCTGGGCCGAACCGCGTACTGCCTCGAGGATCGGCGCGGACGTCGTCGTTGGTTCGAGACCGTGCCGATCGGCGGGCGGGGTGCGGGCGCGCAGGCGATGATGGTGCGTGAGCGCCAGGGTCCGCTGGGTGCGATATTGGCGGGCCATCCGGTGCGCCCGGTGTTTTGTTTGCGCTTGATCGATGTCGATGGCGATGGGAATGATGAACTGGCGTTGGGGGTGGTCTGGCATGATCCCGCCCGGCGGCGCTACCGTCGTGTCTATATCTTTTCGCTTCACGCCGGCGTGAGTGGTCAGGGCCGGTGCATCATAAAATCAGGCCGTAAGCACGCGGAGGAGGTATCTT
>CAZADH010000042.1:0-28206 GCA_964483805.1 uncultured bacterium | reverse complement strand
CCCGAGCGCAGGGATGCGCGATGTGGGCCGCTGGCGCCCGGATGGCGGGCACGCGCCGAGCGCAGTGAAAGCGGACCCGCTGCCGGATGACCGTGACTGTACGCGCCCCGCGGCACTGACCTGGCTCGAACAACACCCGCGCGCCAGTTACGAGGGTTTCCGCCGCGCTCACCCCAAGAGTCTCGAGCAGTTGGGCCGGTGGTTGGCCGACGGTCGGGTCATCATGGAACATGCGCTGACCGACGACGCCGGACCCCGGATGCGGCGTCTGCTGCACGCCGCCACCGACCGGCCCATCGCGATCGAGTCGATGACCGACAAGGAGCGACTCGTCTTCGAAACCCTGTTGGCGCACGGAGGCGCAACCACCGCCGCCGATCTGGCGCGCCGGGCCCAGACGAGCACCGCGCCGATCCAGCAATTGGTGCGCAAGGGCGCGCTCGTCGAGGTCGTCGAGCGCACGCACCGCGACCCCGGCAAGGGCGACTATTATGCCGCAGCCCCGGCCGTGGTTCCCGACCTGACCGCCGAGCAGACCGCCGTGCTCGAGAAACTGCGGGCCAGCTTCGCCGACAATCGCCGCCCGGTGCTGGTGCGGGGCGTGACCTGTTCGGGCAAGACCGAGATCTACCTGCGCTGGGCCGGCGAACTGCTGGCCAAGGGGCTCAACGTCATCGTCCTCGTACCCGAAATCTCGCTGACGCCGCAAATGTTGAAACGGTTTCGCGACCGGTTCGGCCACGACGTTGCCGTGCTGCACAGTGGACTGGCCGATGGCGAGCGGTTCGACCAGTGGGAGCTGATCCGCCAGGGCAAGCGCCGCGTCGTCGTTGGGGCGCGCTCGGCGGTGTTTGCGCCGTTGCCCAACCTCGGGTGCATCATTCTCGACGAGGAGGGCGAGCCATCGTTCAAACAGGACACCCCGCCCCGTTACCATGCCCGGGAAGTGGCGGCCGAGCGCTGCCGTCTGGCCAACGCGCAGTTGGTCATGGGATCGGCAACGCCGACGCTCGAAGCCTACCAACGGGCCCTCGATTGTAAATACGAATTAATACATCTCACCCAACGGGTCACCGACCGGCGCCCCCCCCAGGTCGACCTGGTCGACATGCGGCACGAACTGACGGCCCGGCACAACCGCAGCGTCTTTTCGCAGACCCTGCGCGACGCGCTCGACACCGTGTTGAAGAACGGCGAACAGGCCATTCTGTTCATCAACCGGCGCGGCCATTCGAGCTTCGTGCTATGCCGGGCGTGCGGCCATGCGGTCGGGTGCTCACGGTGTCAGGTGTCGTTGGTCTTTCACGAGGGGCAGCAGTTGTTGCGCTGCCATTATTGTGGCGAGGTGCAGGGACAACCCAAACAGTGTCCCGCCTGCAAGAGCGAGCAGATTCGGTATTTCGGGGCCGGCACCCAACGCATCGAAACCGAGACGCGACGGCACTTTCCCAAGGCCCGGGTGCAACGGCTCGACTCCGACTCGGTATCGACTCGCGGTAGTCTCGAGACGATTCTCGACCGGTTCGGCCGCCGCGAACTCGACATCCTGATCGGCACGCAGATGGTGGCGAAGGGGCTCGATTTTCCGGGCGTCACCCTGGTCGGCATCCTGGCCGCCGACAGTGTCTTGCGCCTGCCCGATTTTCGGGCGGCAGAGCGAACGTTTTCACTGCTTGCGCAGGTCGCGGGACGGGCCGGGCGGGGCGATCGGCCCGGTCGTGTCATACTTCAGACATACAATCCGAACCACCACGCGATCCGCCATGCGCTCACCGAAGATTTTCTCGCCTTCTTTGCCGATGAGCTGCGCCTGCGCCGCGAGACCCGCTTCCCGCCGCTGGTGCGGTTGATCGGTTTTCTCGTCAGCGGGCCCGATCCCGACAAAGCCCGCGAGGCTGGCGCGGTGCTGGCCGATGAACTGCGCAAAGTCGCGGCGACCGGGCAACATCACGGTGAGGTCTGGGGTCCGGCACCGGCCGCGATCGAAGTCATCAACCGGCAACACCGTTTTCAGTTGCTGTACAAAACCGACGACCTCGAAGCAGAACTGCCCGCGCTCAACGCCATGCTCCGAGGCACAAAGCTCGGCGGCGCCGTGCACCTTGCCGTCGACCCCGATCCCTACATGATGCTGTGATCGGCCGCCCAGGCTGTTTTTCCGGCAACCGCCGGAAACAGCAACACTGACGCCGGCCGTCAACCACCGCGACGGGCTTCCTGCCCGCCACCGACACAGGCCCGACCGACCGCTACTTCTGACTGAGATGCCGCTGCAACTGTTCGGCCATGTCTGGCGCAAGGTCCTTCAGTTTGGTCAACTGAGCCTCGGCTTCGGGCCGATTGCCCGAATTGAGTTGGGCCAACCCGAGATAGAAACGGGACTGGGCATTGCCCGGGTCTTTTTCGACGGCGAAGTTGAGTTCCTCGACCGCATCGGCGGGGCGATCCATCAAGACGAGCAGGTTGCCAAGCATCGTGCGCACCTTCGGATCGTTGGGGGCCACGTCTTTGGCTTTGTTGAACACGGAGAGCGCATCGTCGTAGCGGTCGGTCTGCACGTAGGCGGAACCCAGTGGCAGGAGGGCGGCATTGAACGTCGGCGCCACCGAAACCGTGTGTTCGAGGGCGCGTGCGGCTTCGTCATAGCGCTGGGCGACAAACAGACTGCTGCCATAAAGAAAGTTCGCGGCGGGATGATCGGGGGCCAGTTGCACCGCCTTCTCGGACGCTTCCAGTGCTGCCGACAGGTCGTTCGTCTTGGCGCACAGGTCGGCTTTGAGCACCAACGCATCGACATTTTTCGCGTCGGTCTTGATGGCTTCGTCGACCAGGCGGCGGGCCTCGACGAACTGCCCCCGCTGAATGGCTTCGGCAGCGTCTTTGAGCATTGCGGAACCAACACCGGGAGGTGCCCCGGTCGACACTGAGACGGCAGTGCTGCCGTCGTCGGTCGGCGTGCCGGCCGAACCCGGAATTGCGATTGCCGCGCCCGGTTCACCGCTGGTTGCGGCGCCGGCGGCGGTCCCTGTCACGGTCACGAGGCGCGGGGTCCCCGACGCCGTGTTCTTGGCGGTCTTCGGACGGCGGGGCCGCGTGCGCAGTGTCTCGATGCGCTGATCGATTTTCTTCACCGCGCCGGAACTGGCCCCGTGGATCTCGGCGGCGAGCTTGCGGGCATGCAACAGCGCATCGATCGCCGGGTGGATCTGGTCGAGATGGTCGTAGGCATCGGCCAGCAATTGATACTGTTCGAGCAGCTCGGCGTCGGCATCGGACCGCCGCTCGAGGCCTCGAATACTTTCGCGCAATATCTGGGCGGCCTCGACCCACCGATTGGCCCGCAGCATTTCGTCGGCCATCGCGACCACGCCCTCGCGGGGGGCGGCAGCAACCGGAGCGCCAGCAACGAGCAATACATACAACAGACATACACAACCACTCATCCGGCCGAGTAAAGGCCAACCGGGCAGGTGACTCATGAGAAATCTCCTTGGTTTGCAGCGAGAGTTCAACGCGCAGTCTGTCTGATTATACCAGAGCACAAAAGTGAGCTCCCCGGCTTGCCTTGCGAGCCATTTCCGCCTATTGTCTTTCTGGCAGGAGGAAGGCCATGAAACACCGTATTCTTCATCTGGGCGAAGAGGCGCTGCGTCGCGTCGCCAAGCCCGTCACCCAGTTCGATGCCGAACTCAAGCAATTGGTGGCCGACATGGCCGAGACGATGCGCGATGCCGACGGTGTCGGTCTGGCGGCGCCGCAGATCGGCGTCGAGAAGCGCGTGGTGGTCATCGAGCTCGATCAGAAGCTGTACGAACTGATCAATCCCGAAATCGTCGAGAGCTCTGGCAAAGACACGTGCGAAGAGGGCTGCCTGTCGGTGCCGGGAATTCGCGAAGAGGTCACCCGCGCCAAGAAGGTCGTGGCACGGGCCTACGACAGCAACGGCGATCTGTTCGAGATTACCGCCGAAGGGTTGTTTGCCCGGGCGATTCAGCATGAGTGCGACCACCTCGATGGCGTGGTCTTCGTCGATCGCATCAGCAAGGCCCGCAAGCTGCAGATCAAGCGCGACCTCGAGCTGGTCAAAGAGGGCAAGATTCCGCACCACGACGACGAGGAAGCCGCTTGAGCCGATTGCGCGTCGTTTTCATGGGCAGCCCGGAGTTTGCGCTGCCCTCGCTGCAAGCGCTGGCCCACGATCCGGAGTTCGAGATCGTCGGCGTGTTCTGCCAACCCGACCGGCCGAAGGGGCGCGGCAACCAGATCACGCCGACGCCGGTCAAGAGCGCGGCAACACGTCTGGGGCTGCCGGTCTGGACGCCGGCCAGCCTGAAAAAGGAACCCGCCGCGGTCGAGCAACTGCGCAGTTTGAAGCCCGACTATCTCGTCGTCGTCGCCTACGGGTTGATGCTGCCGGCCGACGTGTTGGCGATTCCGCGGGTCGGCGCCGTCAATCTGCACGGGTCGTTGTTGCCGAAACATCGTGGGGCGGCCCCGGTGCAAGCGGCCATCATGGCCGGCGACGAGATCACCGGCAACACGATCATGTTGATCAACGAGAAGCTCGACGCCGGGGCGATGCTCGCCAGCCAGGAGGTTCCGATCGCCGCCAACGACACGAGCGGGTCGGTCCTGCGCACGCTGGCAGAGCGCGGCGCCCCACTGTTGGTGCAAACCTTGAAGGAGTTTGCCGCCGGTCGGCTCACGCCTGTTGCGCAAGACGACACGAAAGCGACATTCGCCCCCAAGATCACGACCGAGATGGCCCAACTCGACTGGAACCTTCCTGCCGGAGTGTTGGCGCAGCGCATTCGCGCCCTGTTTCCGAACCCGGGTTGCTGGTTTTGGCTGGGCGAGATGCAGTGCAAGGTCGGTGAAGCGGTGGTTGCTGCGGCGACGCATGCCGGTACCGCTCCGGGGACCGTCTTGCAGAGCGATCCTGCCACGGGCTTTGTGGTTGCTTGTCAAAACGGGTCGGCGCTGCAATTGCGCCACCTGCAGAAACCGGGCAAGACGATGATGGCGGCCGCGGCGTTTCTGCGCGGCAACCCGGTGGCCGTGGGCACGGTCCTGCCGGCGGCGTCCAACCGCTGAGCCTCTTTACAGCGGCCTGTCGCGGGCCTGTCGCATGAGCCGGTTCCTGTTCGTCACCAACTCGACTGAGTCCCTGGCCAACTTTCGCCTGCCGGTCATGCGGGCATTGCGCGCCGCCGGACACGACGTCGTCGCCGCATCTCCGCCCGGCCGACACGAAGACCGGCTGGCCGCCGCGGGAATCATACATCGTAAATACGATCTCGACCGCTGGGGGCTCAATCCCTGGCACGATCTGAGCGCCATGCGGCAACTGGCGATGATCGTCACCGACAACCGTCCCGATCTGGTGCACGCCTTCATGGCCAAACCCAACATCTACACCTGCATGGTCATGCGCACGCGTCTGCGCACGCCCGTCGTCTGCTCGGTGACCGGCCTGGGGTCGGTCTACTGCGGCGGCAACGGCAAGGCACTGCCGACCTTGCTCGACCACCTGTACCGTCTCACGTTGCGGCGAGCCGACCGCGTGGTCTTCCAGAATCCCGACGACCGCGCGCATTTTCGCGAGCACCACCTGATCGGGTCCGGCAAGGCCAGGCTGATTCACGGGTCCGGGGTCGATCTTGCGCGGTTCCGGCCGGTGGTTCGCCACGGGCGCTCGCGCTGCACGGTGATCATGGTGGCCCGCCTGATCCATGACAAGGGCGTGCGCGAGTATCTGGCCGCTGCCGCGACTCTCCAGCGCAAATGGGGCGACCGCGTGAGGTTTCTTCTGGTCGGCGACGACGATTCGGGCAACCCAGGTGTATTGCATTCGTCAATACAGCAACGGGCGAGCACCTCGTCGTCGGTCGAGTTGCTGGGCTACCGCGAGGACATTCCGGCTCTTTTGGCTGAGAGCGACATCTATTGCCTGCCCTCGTATCGCGAGGGGTTGCCGGTATCGACGCTCGAAGCGCTGGCGAGCGGCTTGCCGGTGGTCACCACCACCGCCGTCGGTTGTCGCGAGACGGTGAGTGAAGGACGCAACGGCCTGCTCGTCGAACCGCGCAACAGCACCGCCCTGGCCGCCGCCCTCGATCGACTGATCGGTGACGCGGGGCTGCGCCACCGCTTCGGCGACGCCAGCCGCCGGCGCGCCGAAGACCAATTTGGCCAGGCCGCGATCGTTGCCGCGCACCTGCAACTGTACCGCGAACTCCTGCCCGACCTGGCTGCCAACACCTGATCAGCGGGGAATCGGCCCCACCACGACAATCCCCTGCCCTTCCGCACCCGCAACCCGTGCGGAGGCGTCTATTGCTGCGGGCCTCTCGAGGTGACGCCGGGGTCAGGACAAACGGCGCGACTGAACCAGCCGCAAGTCACCGGGATCGGGAAGGAAGTGCGCACTGCCGAGCGCACCGACAAAAAAGCCCGGCCGAGACGGCCGGGCCCGATTGAAATACGAAGTATTGCTACGAACGCGCGTCGCTCAACTGTGCCCCTGCGATTCGGCCACGCCGTCATCGGCAGAAACGGTGCCGGTCAGTGGCGCCGACTTCACCGGTTTTTCGATCACACCGGTCTTCGCATCCATGGTGTGGCCGTAGAGCCGCTGACAGAAGGCACGGTACTCGGGGTTGTTGAGTTTGATCGCGCGCCACCAGGCATCGTGCTCGCGGTACCACTGGATCGTCTCTTTCAGGCCCTTGCCGAACTCGGTCTCGGGCTTCCAGCCGAGGCGACCGGAGATCTTGCTGTTGTCGATGGCGTAGCGGCGATCGTGACCGGCGCGATCTTTAACGTATCGCAGCATGGTCTCGCTGCGCTTCATCAGTTTGAGCAACTCGTGGGTGAGATCGATGTTTGTCCACTCGTTGTCGGAGCCGATGTTGTAGACCTCGCCGGCCACGCCCCGCTGCCAGACGGTCACGAGCGCGCGACAGTGATCGTGGACGTGGATCCAGTCGCGCACGTTCATGCCGTCGCCGTACACCGGTACGGCAATGTCCTCGAGCAGGTTGGTGATGAACAACGGCAGCATCTTCTCGGGGAACTGATACGGCCCGTAGTTGTTGCTGCACCGGGTAACGACAACAGGAACCCCGTGGGTGTGGTGGTAGCTGAGGGCCAACAGATCGCTGCCGGCTTTGCTGGCCGAATACGGGCTCGAGGGTCGGATGGGTGACTCTTCGGTGAAACGCCCGGTCGCCCCCAGACTGCCGTACACTTCATCGGTCGAGACGTGGATGAACCGCGAAACATTGTGGTTCTTCGCCGCTTCGAGCAGACTCAACGTGCCCTCGATGTTGGTGCGCACAAACACGCCAGCATCTTCGATGCTGCGATCGACATGCGACTCGGCCGCCAGGTGGAAGACGACCTCGACCCCGCTCATCAACTCGTTGACCAGGCCACGTTCCTCGATCCGACCGCGAACGAAGCGGTAGTTGGGGAGCTTCTCGAGGTCGGCCGTATTCTCACGGCGACCGGCGTAGGTCAACGCATCGAGGTTGATGATCTGGTAGTTGGGATAGGCCGCCACCAGATGGCGGACCAAATTGGTGCCGATGAACCCACAACCACCGGTGACGAGGATCTTCTTTTCAGCCATGACTCACTTACCCTTTCCCGCGCTGCGCGCCTTTTCAGGAGCCGGTTGTTCTTCGCTGGCGACCTCCGGGGTTGCGTTGGCCATACCGAGTTTGGTGCGCAACTTGCCGGCAATCTCGCCCAGGACATCGGGATTCTGCGCCAGAAACTCTTTGGCATTCTCGCGGCCCTGGCCCATGCGGGTATCGTTGTAGGAATACCAGGCCCCTGACCGCTGCACGATCTTGGCTTCATCGGCGAGATCGAGGATCTCACCCTCTTTGCAGATGCCCTTGCCAAAAACCATTTCGAACTGGGCCTTGCGGAACGGCGGCGCCACTTTGTTCTTCACGATCTTGACGGTGACGATGTTCGACTTCTGTTCCTCGGCATCTTTCTCGCCGGTCTTCTCACCCTTGCGGGCACGGACTTCCATGCGGACGGTCGAGAAGAACTTCAGCGCGCGGCCTCCCGGCGTCACTTCGGGATTGCCGAACATGATGCCGATCTTCTCGCGCACCTGATTGATGAAGATGCACACCGCGCGGGATTTGCTGACCGCGGGAGTGAGCTTGCGCATCGCCTGCGACATCATGCGCGCCTGCATGCCAACAGTGCTGTCGCCCATGTCGCCTTCCATTTCGGCTTTGCTGGTGAGCGCCGCGACCGAGTCGATGACGATGACATCGATGGCATTGCTGCGGATCAACATGTCGGCGATCTCGAGCGCCTCCTCGCCGCCCGACGGCTGCGAAATGAGCAGGTTCTCGGTGTCGACGCCGAGGTTCTTGGCGTAGATCGGGTCGAGTGCATGCTCGACGTCGATAAACGCGGCCTGACCGCCAGCCCGCTGGGCTTCGGCAACGACGTGCAACGCCACGGTGGTTTTGCCGGAGGACTCGGGGCCGAACACTTCGATGATACGACCGCGGGGCAAACCGCCGACGCCGAGCGCATGATCGAGCGAGAGCGATCCGGTCGGGATCGCCTGCACATTCATGTGGGTGGTGTCGCCCAGGCGCATGATGGCGCCACGGCCGAACTGTTTCTCGATCGCCGCCACAGCGGTATCGAGCGCCTTCTGTTTCTCTTGCATAGCTTTCGGATCTGACATGGTAAAGCCTCCTTCGCAACGTTTTCGATGTTTACTACACAGCGCTTCCGGGTATTCACGGTGGGCCGTCAGACCGCACGACCGCGCCGGATACCGGCAATCGTGTTGGCGCTTACCTTATCACAGGCACGCACCGGTGACAACGCGACGCCAACCAACACTGGATCTGAATTGCCGATTTCACCCCCAACATTCTTCGCTGCGGCACCGCGGGGAAAAAAAGTGCAAGAAAACACGCGAGGGGTGTCGTTGTCGCGCACATCACCCGTTTCGGGACGGGCTACTTCACCAGCCGTGACCGCATGGCACCGCGCGCAACGACGAGCAACACGGCAAGCCACACGAGCAACACCAGGGCCGCAAACGGCACAAACGGCAGGCCCAGCGTCAGGGTGCGGGTAAGTGAAACCAGGGCGGTGAGCGGCAGAAACCAGGCGATCGACTGCATCCAGCCGGGCAGGTTGTCGAGCGGATAGAACACGGCACAGAACAGGAACATCGGAAAGATGAAAAGGAACTGCGGGTACGACAACTGATCGATCGACTCCGACTTGGCGGCGCAGAGCATGCCGATCGAGGCGAAAATCAAGGCCACGACAAAGGCGATCGGCAGCATCACCACGGCACCCCAGAAGCGGAAATCACCACTGATGACCCCAATCGACAGAACGGCGGCCGCCGAAAAAGTCGCTTTGCTGGCGTCCCACAGCAACTCGCCCCACAAGACCTCGGCGAGGGTGATCGGCGTCATGGCCATGGCCTGAAAGATGCGCTGGTAATACATGCGCACGAAACCCCCATACGCCGCCTCGAAGAAGGCTTGAAACAGGACGGTCTGCCCAAGGATGCCGGCGAAGACGAACTGCCGATAGGTCAGGGTGACGCCATCGACACACAATGTATTGATGATTGCACCGAGCCCCAGGCCAAACGACGCCAGATACAGCAGCGGTTCGACGATGGTCGTGACCATGCTGAAGATCAGGTTCTTCTTGAAAACATCGAAGTAGCGCAACCAGACGCAGCGAATGCCCCACCACGAGGCGGGCGGTGCATGCACGACGGGCACTTGCGGTGGGTTCATGGGCAAGACCTCACCCAAGCGGGAGCGGGAGACCCCAGACCCGATCGGCTCACTCGGCCGAAAACGATCTCGATTCGACAACCCGATCTGGCGAGGCACAGGCTCAGAAGCCGCTTCATTCGCGGTCTCATGCGTCGTCCTCGAGGCGGGTGCCGGCCAAGCGCAGGAACACGTCTTCGAGATTGGGGGGCCGTTGCCACGACACCCCGGGCCGCAACTCCTCGGTGACCATCGCGGTACCGATATGCTTGCGGATCAGCTCGGCCGGCGGCGCGCAGTCGAGAATCAAGCCGTGGTGCATGATGGCGACGCGGTCGCAAAGGCGCTCGGCTTCGTCCATATAATGTGTTGACAACAACACCGCCACGCCCCGGGTCCGGCAGCCGACGATGACCTCCCACAGCACCCGCCGCGCCTCGGGGTCGAGACCCGCCGTCGGCTCATCGAGGATGAGGACACAGGGATCGGAGATCAGCGCGCGCGCCACTTGCAAACGCCGCCGCATGCCGCCGGACAGCGCTTCGACCGCTTCGTCGCGTTTGTCGAGCAGATCGAACTGGACGAGCAGAGCGTGCGCCCGCTTCTCGCCCTCCTGTCGATCGATGCCGAAGAACGACGCATACCGCACCATCTGGTCGAACACCGAAAAGTCGCTGTCGAGCGTTTCATCCTGCGGGCAGACGCCCAACTGCATGCGCGCGGCTTTGGGTTCGGCGTGCACGTCGATGCCACAGATGAGCACGCGGCCCGCAGTGGCCGGATAGAAGCCGGTGATGCACATCATCGAGGTCGACTTGCCGGCGCCATTGGGACCGAGCAGGCCAAAGCACTCGCCGGCCGCGACCGAGAAACCAATGCCGCGCACGGCCGTGAACGGCTCGCGGCCCCGGCTCTGGTAGATTTTTTGCAGCCCCTCGACGGCCAACAGGGGCCCGGGGGCTGCGGCACAATCATTCATGACGGCACATGGTAGGCCGGGGCCGCCAACGTGTCAATACGCGGAGTTGCACAACTGCACCCCCACGCATTACGATGAGGGGCATGAGCGACCGCGACATCCGACCCCGACTGGTGCATGATGCCGACCATCCCTGGGTCATCGACGGGCGACCTGACTGCATCAAATTCGACGACGACTCGGCCCGCGAGAGTAACTACCATTGGTTGCTGTTGATCGGGCTCGGACTGTGTTTCATGGGTACGTATGGGTGTGAACCCAAGCGGTATCGCCACGGCAATCCTCTTCATTCCGAGATCAAGGCGTGGCTGTTCTTCGGCACGTTGGCCGGGTTCTTTGCCGCGGCAAGCCTGCGCGCCCGCCACATCATCTTGCAGATCATCGTCGGTGGCATCGTCGTCGGAGTGTTCGGCATGGCGGCCCGCCTGCTCTGGCTGTACGGGCACAACGCCATCCCGAACCACTACTTCTTTCCGAGCTTCGTGGTTGCCGGCGTGGTATTGGCGGCCATAGGTGCCGTGCAACTGCTGTTCACCAACGACTACTTGGTCGTCGACGGCGAGCGCGGCGCGGTGATGCAGCATACAGAGTATTTATTCCATTCGACCGAGCACCCGGTGTGTCGCCTCGACCGGGTCGAAGCAGTCTCCGTCAGTGAGCGCCTGGTGACCCACAAGGGAACCACGACCATCTATCTTCGCGTCGGTCTGTGTCTGCCCAATCGCCCGGAAACCTTCACGGTTCGGGAGTTTTCGGCAGGCACCACCGCGAGTCCGAAGTTTTCGGGAACCGAACACGTCGTGCAGATGGCTCTCGACATTGCCGAATTGTGCCGTTGTCAGATCCGCTACGGTGAGTATCTGCCCCACGCCATGCGCAGACAACCCGCCAACGCGCGCCCGGCCCGCAGCGTCGAGCCGAACGAGCGGGCAACAAACCGCAACGGCAGCAGTGACGACGATTGACCGGACGCTCGAGCGAAGCCGCATAAACAGAGGGCGCAGGCGTGGCCATCTTTTTCTTCGCCGGCATCTTGCCGGCCGCCACAGACCCCGGTACAATGATGCCAGCAAGCAAACCCGAGCCGCGATGGACGGCGTGCCCCGCGGCCACAATCAGCAACCGCCCTACGAAGGAGCGCACGATGACGCACATCACCTCGATTCGGGAAATCGGCCGCGGACTGACGTTGACTCCCATGCCTGACTACGATGCCGACGAGGGAGTGCCCCCCGAGTTGCCGTTCGGCTGGTCGATGCTGGCGGTCGTCGGTGAGGTGCCCGCCGGCCTGCCAATCGAGGCGATCCAGGACGACAACGTCGGCCAGATCGTGGTGCCGTCGCGACTGATCGCCGGCCGGCGCACCTTCGGACTGCGCGTCAAGGGCGACAGCATGAGTCCCGAGATTCTGCCAGGCGACGATGTGGTCGTCTGCCAGGACCGCGAGGCCCGCAACAGCGATCTGGTGGTGGCCCGCGTCGATGGCGAGGTCACGCTCAAACGGCTGTTCCTGCGCGACGATCGCATGATCCTGCAACCGGTGAACCCGGCGTATGAGCCGATTCTCGCCGACCCCAAAGAGGTTGAGATCGTCGGCGTGGTCATCATGGTCTCGCGGCGTTACCGCTGAGCGGCACGTGCCCTCCCGGAGCAAACCGGTCGCCCGCGATCCTGGACGCGCCAAGACATATTTCGTATTTACGTTCTCACCGCCGCCTTCAGCGCGGCGGTGTTTCGTTGTGGGCGGTTGTTTGGACGGTTGCCCATCGCCCACACCCTAGAATCAGGCAGAAGGAACAACCATGGAACTCGTGATCCTGTTGTTTGTTGGCGGTTTTTTCACCGTGTTCGTCGCCCTGATCGCCGGCGTCGCTTCCGCCCGCGCCCGCATCCGGGACCTCGAACAGGATCGTGACGCGCAAGCCGCTGCACTGGGACGGCACATCAAGCGGGTCAACGAACGGTTGCAGGGACTCGAAGACGCCATCGAATCGTTGCAGGCCTGGCTGGCCGAGAATCTGCCGACCCCTGCAGATCCGTCGGCGACGCCGGTCGCCGAGCCCGCCCCGGCAACCGACGCAGCAGCCCAGGTCTCGCGCACGGCGGCGCGGACACAACCCACCTCGGCGATGGCGGCACCGACGGGCACCCCCGCCGACGAATCCGCACCGGCAACCACCCCGGTCGCGACGCCAGCACCCGAGCACTGCCCGATGTGCGATCTCGCGCTCGAACCGGGCAGCAACCGGTGTATTTGCGGCTACATCTCGGTGGCTGCCGCGATCACCTCCCCTTCGACGCCCCGTGCAGCCGAGCCGACGACGGCACCGGAACCGACGACCACGACGCCTGATGTCACCGGCACCGGCACGTTCGCCTGTCCACGGTGCGACGCCGAAGTCGCCCGCGATGCCACCGAGTGCGCGCGGTGCGGCAATCCACTCATCGAGACGCCCGACATCACCGGCGCGACGGTTGGCGAACCTCCGGTTCGGGTACCGCGACGGCGCAAACGCGCCGAGGAGGCGCCCGCACCACCGCCACCGCCGCCCGAGCCGGGTTGGATCGAGCAATTGCAGGCCCAGTTTGCCGGCGAAGAGTGGGAAACCATCATCGGCGGCAGCCTGCTGAACAAGATCGGCGCGTTGATCCTGGTGATCGGCGTGGCACTCTTTCTGAACTACAGCTACGACAAGATCGGCCCCGGCGGCCGAGTAGCGCTGGGTTACGCCCTCGGGGGCGTCCTGCTTTTGGCCGGGTTCATGGCTGAGAAGCGCTCGAAGTTCCTCATTTTTGCGCGCGGCCTCGTCGGCGCCGGCTGGGCCGCGATCTACTACACGACCTACGCGATGCATGCGGTCCCCTCGTCGCGCCTGATTGAAAGTCCGGCCACGGCGATGGTGCTGTTGTTCACGGTTGCCGGCGGCATGATTGCGCATGCGGTGACCACGGGGTCGGAGGCGATCACCGCACTGGCCTATTTCATAGGTTTCGTCACGCTGCTGATCAGCCCCCGCACCGACTTTTCGCTGGTTGCGTCGATCCCGCTGATCGCGTCGATGCTGTTTGTTGCGTACCGTTACAAATGGGACCGCATCATGGTCGGCGGCGTGGCCTTCACCTATGGATCCTACGTTTTGTGCCTGGGCGAGGTCGCCTGGCGCACGCCGTTGACCGACCCGATCATCAACTCGAAAATGGTGCTGGCGACCTACTGGCTCATGTTCGAGATCTACGATCTCATCTGCGTGGCAAAGCGGCCCGATCAGGGAACGCTGGCGCGCAGCTTGTTCCCGATGAACGCCATCGGTTTCGTCGGCACGGTCCTGATGCACAAGCCATCCGGCGATCCGCTGGCGTTGCCGCATTTCCTGGCGACCACGGCGGCGGCCTATCTGGTCAGCAGCTTCATTCGCGCCTGGTTGCGTGCGCCCGCAACCTTCACCGACAAAGACGAGCCAATGGAACGAGCAATACGCGGTGGTTACGAGGGCGCGATCAGCGTGTGTGTATTGCTCCTGGTACCGTCGTTGCTGCTGTGGTTCGGCGGCGCGCGCGTGGTGTTGGCGTTGTTGGTCAGCGCCGAAATGCTGTTTCTCGCGGGCGTCCGGCTCGAACAGCCGTATCTGCGCGCCCTGGGCGTCTTTGTCTTCGAGATTGCCGCCTTGCGCGCGTTCTACGATTGGAGTGATCGCACCACCCGCGAGGCGTTCGGGCTGACCGTCTGGCGTTTCACGCCGGGGGCGTTGTTGGTCGCGCTCGTCGGCTACGGCAACCGCGCTTTCTTCCGGCGTGAGCAGGGTTCATCGCAAGACTGGCAATTCGGTTGCATGTATAGCATCACGGCGTCGGCGCTGCTGTTCGCTGTGATCGGTTGCGAACTGCCCAAGCCGTACATCGGCACCGGGTGGTTGGTGCAGGCGTTGATCCTGCTCGAGATCGGGGCCCGGGCCAATCGCAAGGAGTTCCGCGGTCAGGCCTACGTCGTCGGGATCAGCGCGCTCGGCGCCTTGGGCATCACCGGCGTCTTGCGCGACTCCGGACCGTCGCCATACGAGCCCTACCTGGGCCTGGGCCTGTCGGCGGTGCTGTGCGGATTGTGGTCGCTGCGGTACTACCGCTTGCCGCCCGCGGGTCTCGACGAATTCGAACTCGGGTCGGTCCGCGACACGACGAGCGCGGCGGCGACCGCCTGTCTGCTGGCGTTTCTGTGGCGCGTGTTGCCGATGCCGGTGGTGGCGATTGGCTGGGGCGTGGTGGCGCTGGCGCTGCACGAACTGGGTTCGGTGGCCCACGATCGCTTCCTGCGTTTCCAGGGGCACATCGCCGCAGCCCTCGCCTTCATCCGATTGCCGATCGCCAACTTCGCCCTCGAGGGGCAGTCGTTCGGTTTGTCACACCGTGTATTGACAGTGGTGCCGATGGCCGCCATGTTCATCTACGCCTGGACACGCCTGCTCGACGATGCGCGCGAGGGCATCATCGAAGAGGGGGAGCGGTGGATGACCCGCATCTATCTGTATCCGGCCCCGATTCTGGTCGCGGCGCTCGTGCGCTTCGAGATGGGCGTGATGACGGTCGCCGTCGGCTGGTCGATCCTGTTGGCGGTGATCATCGGCCTGGGCCGGCGGTTCCGCATTCCCGACCTGCGTTGGCAGGGGTATGCCCTGACCGCGGCCACCTTCCTGCGTTGTTGGAGCACGAACTTCGCCGCGCCCGAAACCATGCCGATGGTCAGCGATGCCTACGGACGCATCGCCACGGGGGTGTTCGTCATCGCCGCGCTGTTTGTCGCCCAGTTCATGCTGCCCCGACCGCAAGACGAGGCCGCCGCCTACGCCGATGACCCGGGCCTCGGGCAGGTCGATCACCTGGCGCGACCGGTGTGGTGTGTGCTTGCTACTGTATTGCTCACCTTGCTGATCTTCTACGAGGTGTCGGGCGGCATGCTGACGGTGGCCTGGGGTGTCGAGGGCGTGGTGCTGATGATCACCGGGTTCCCCTTGCGCGATCGCACGCTGCGCTACGCCGGCATCTTCCTGCTGCTCGGTTGTATCGTGAAACTGATGCTGCTCGACCTGCGCCACATGGAAGTGCCCTTCCGCATCATCTCGTTCTGTCTGCTCGGTGCGCTGTTGATCGGCGTATCGTGGTTCTACTCGCGCTACCGTGAAGAGTTGAAGAAATACCTATGAAGAAACGACTCGGTTTTTTCGTCATCCTGGCCTTGTTGGTCGGCGGCGGGGCCCTGGTCATGATGGGCGAGAAATCGAAGGGCAAGGTGGGTCTTGACGCTGTATTGCAGGTAGCCACCGACGCCCAGCGCGACGTCGACCGCATCGGCTTCGGCCTGACCCGCGTGTCCGATGCCGAAGAGATGAAGCTCGGCGACGAGATCGCCGGGCGGGCCGGATTGTGGTGGGGCAGCGCGCCGCCGGCCGAACTGGCGAGTTATGTCGACAACCTCGGTCAGACATTGGCCGCGCACGTGCGCCGCCCCGGCATCAAATACACGTTTCACGTCGTCGATTCGCCCGACATCAACGCGTTCGCGTTGCCGGGCGGGCAGATTTTCGTGCTGCGCGGGTTGATCAACTTCGCCGAGTCGGAATCTGAGCTGGCGATGATCGTCGGGCACGAGATCGCCCACGTCGATCTGCGCCACTGCATCGAGTTGTTTCAGCATGAGTTGATGGTGAAGAAGATCGCGGGCACGTCACCCCACGACCTGCTGAGCGGCGTGCGATTCGTTCTCGTTAAGAGCCTGGGCACCATGGGCGTATTGGTGCATCGCATTGTCACCCAGGGCTATCGCCAGTTTCAGGAGTTCGACGCCGATGCGCAGGGATGGGCGTTGGCGACGACGGCCGGCTACGATCCGGAGGCCGGCCTGCGCATCATGGCCCGCATGTCAGACCGGTTTGCCGCCATCGAAAAAGAACCGCGCGAAGCGAAGTCACCGGCCAGCGAGATCGCCCGCGTCATCGTCTCGGCCCCCGGTTCGTATCTGCGTTCGCACCCGCCGACGGCCGAACGCATCAAGGCTTTTCGCAAAGTCCTCAACGACCAGCAGAGCCGCCTGGCCAGCCAGACATTCTACGTTGGGCGCGAGAACCTGAAGAAACGTCAGACGCGGCGGCAGCTCGCGCTGGCGGACGAAACGCGGGTCTGGCAGTAACGCGCTGCGTCGAAGGACCGCCGCCAGCACGCAATTGGCCGGCCGTTTACAGCCCTGCGGCCGCGGTGGCGATGATCCCGCCGATCACCAGTGTTTCGAGGAAGGCCCGTTCGAAGACGGCCGGGTCGCTTTGATAACCACGCACGTGCGTGGCACTGGCGATCTCGAGGGTGCGCGGGTGACCGGCAGCAGCGACGAGTCGGTTGAAGTCGTCGCGGGTGACCCGGGCGTCGCGCCCGCAATGAATGAGCAACAGCGGCCGGTTGCCGATGCCCTTGATCGCATCGATCGGCCGATTGGTCCAGTATTGGATACCGGTGTACCTGGTGGCGATATCAAAAATGCGGTCGACCGGCCAACCGTCGGGTATGCCCGCCACCCGCACCGCATCGCGGCCGACGATGGAACGCAACTCAGCAAAGCTCGACTCGAGGATGAACGCGCCGATGCGGGGCAGTTTCGCCGCACCGTTGATCAGGGTGGCGGCGCCCATCGACCGGCCGAAGGCGGCCAATGGCATCGACGCCGGCAGCAGGGCAAGCTTCTCAGCCTGCGTCAATACAGCCGCAATATCATCGGCCTCGAGCAGGCCAACCGAGGTGAACTCCCCCTCGCTGCGCCCGTGGGCACTGAAATCGAGCGCAAGCAGCGACACGCCGGTGCGGCGCAAAAACGGCATGACATCGACCATGCGCGCATGATCGACACTGTGACCGTGACAGAGCAACACCGCGCCGGCGTCAGCTTTGCCGGGCCACCACCAGGCACAGATCTTCAATCCACGCGTATTGGTGGCAACAAAGGCCGTCGCTTCGGCATCGGCCGGGCAAGGTGCAAAACCGTGGCCGGGTCGCCGGATCAACTGACCGACGGCCCAGTTCAGCGCGCCACCGCTGAGGGTGAACAACAACAGGGCCACCACGGCCAGCGCAGGTTTTCTCGTCATGCCCTTCTCCCATCGAGTATCGGTCTGTTCCGGCAAATCCTGGCGAATTATACCGCAAAAGCCGGGGCAGCAAGAGTTCGACCGGTTCGTCGAAAACCGGTTTGCCATGACAGCCGGACCCGACAGAGCCAAACACGGTCAGGGAGCAGAAGCAGGCTGCGGGCGCCCCCAAGCACAGAAAAGTTGCGACAACGGTCGGCGGGCGGTAAGCTGATGCCACACTCTCGTGAATTCCTGGAGTCACAGCAATGTCGGCGGATGTCACCGCGACTTCGACCCGCACCACCCCGGTCGACACCAACACCGATGCCGATGCGGCCTGGAGCGTCTTCCTCGGGCACTGGGCCCTGCTCGCGCTGCTGCAGCTCGAGAGTTACTTCCTGTTTCTCTATCCGGGCGGATTCGAACCGATGGCCGCGGGTCTCTTTCTGGTCAAATGGCCGTTCATCCAGTTCGAAAACCTGATGGGCGCGGCCATTCTCGTCTTGATCTATGGGTTGATCGGCTGGAACCGCGTGGGGCGTCTGTTGTTTCTCGCGCTCTACGCCGTCGTCGGTTTCTACCTCGTTGCCGATCAGGTGGCTTTCGGTATCTTCGGCGATCACTTCCGCTTTTCGTTCACCGAGGGTCGCTCAAAGCTGCAGTCGGCCGTGGGTTCCTTCTTTGCCGAGGCCGGCCCATGGTTCTGGGCCAATCTGCTGATCTGGCTCGGCCTGAACGTCTGGCTCTACCGGCGGTTGCCCTACCACAGCGATTCCGATGAGGGCGGCGGCGGGTCAACAGGGTTCACGACAACCCCCGCGGCGGGTCACCCGCACTGGCGGCGACTGCTGGTGCCGGGCCTCCTGGTCGTCTACTTCATCGCCAGCGGCGTAATCGCCCGGGCGCACAGTTTTGCCAATCTCGAACGCCATCCGCTGCTGACGTTGGTTGCGGACATCACCGAACGGTCCGGGCCGCCCCCGGGGTTCAGCCGCACCGATGGCGGCCGTCGAGCGGGAACCGCCTCTGACAGCGAACGCATCGCTGACATCAATACATTGCGTTACGGGTCCTTCAGTGAACCGGCCAGCGTCAGCCGGCAGGTCGCGGCGGCGGCCACCGCCTTGCGCCGGCACGGACAGCGGCCACCCAACATCTTTCTGATCATCCTCGAATCAACGGGGGCCCGGCAACTGCTGGTCGATGGCCGGCCCAGCCCAGTCTATGCGCCGTTGCTGAACAAACTGAGCGACCACGCGGTCGTGCTCGACACGGTCTATTCGACTTTCCCGGGCACCGTGCGGGCGCATTTGTCGATGATCACCGGCGGCCTGACCATCACCTGGGGCAGCGTGTATGACGAGTTGATCAGCAAGTTCACGCAACCGACCCTGACCTCGGAATTGCGGCGTCTCGGCTACAAAACCGGGGTTTTCGCGGCCGGCGATCTCGAGTTCGAGAACATGCACATTCTCTATCAGGACCTTGGCTACGACGAATATTTTCACCCCGGCCTGGCCTCGGAAGCGTGGAAGAAGGAACACAAGATCAACTCGTGGGGATGCAGCGAAGACGCGGTAGCAAGCGTGGCGCTGCAATGGCTCGATCGGATGCAGGGCGCGACCGAACCGATTCTGCTCGAGTATCTGCCCCACTCGTCGCATCACCCCTACTCCTGGATCGACGGGTACCCCGTGCCGTTCCCCGGCAAAGACAATCTCGAGAAGTACTACAACTCGATCGCGTTCACCGACAAGACGATCGAGATCCTGCTCGACGGTCTCGACCAGCGGGGTTTCGGTGACGATCTGCTGATCGTGGTTTGTGGCGATCATGCCGAGTCGTTTGGCAAGTATCACAAACAGAACCTGATCCACAAGAACTTTCTGTATGAAGACAATGTGCATACATTCTTCATGGTTGCCGACCGCAAACGCCTGCGCCAACATGTGAAGTCGCACCGCATCGGCAGCGGCGGGGATTTCCTCCCCACCCTGCTCAACCTCTTGACCCCCACGGTGCCACGGTTGCGCGGCCAGGATCTGCTCGGCAGCTACACGCCACGCATTGCGTATTTCCACAAGAATGCCCACCCGGAACTGTGGGGGTGCCGCGACGGTCAGTACAAATACATCGCACGCAAATGTGGCGAGAAGTTGAGCGAACTCTACGATCTCAGCGTCGATCCCAACGAACAGCACAATCTCGCGGCCAGCTTCGCCGACCGGTTGCCCCTCTATGACCGCCTGTGTGCCGAGTGGTACATTTCGGTCAACGATGCCTACGTCAACGGCCTGCCCGAGTTCAACATCGCCTCGGGGATTCGCTCGCTGCGTCCTGCCGACGTCACCGATTATGGCCCGAAGATCTTGGCCATCGGCGTATCCGACAGTTCGGGGGATTTCCGGGAGTTGGGGGCGATCAGCCCCAATCAGCACCTGACGGCCTGGACCCAGTGGGTCGCCTACAACAAAGACACGACGATCCGCTACGAATGGGTCGGCCCCACCGGGCGCCGCGAGTTGATGAACTTCCTGGTCAAGGCCGACTGGTCACGCACCCGCGTCACCTTCCCCGGCAAGCTGCCGCTCGAACCGGGCGAGTGGAAGCTTACGTTGTATGACGGCAAGCATGCGCTGCTCGACAAGAGCTTCACGGTAACCGCGAGCGCACCGGTGGTCGAGAAACCCTGACCGGAGCGGTTTCCCCGGCTACGGCCAATTCCATCATCAACCGACCCCGGCTTCGCCGCGAGATTCGGGCGATCACCGCAGCACGCAGCGCCGACCTGGGAACAGAACTCCGTGCTCTTCACAGGCCAACGCGATCTTCAACGAAGTGTCGCACGGTTCGCCGCGCATTTCGGGAGCGAGATGACGGCGATCGGCGATCTGACGCTGGCCCGCGACGAGAGGCTGCTGGGACATCTCTCACCGTGGCAGGTCAGCCAACTGCCGGCACCACGTGTTACCAAATGGCTGGGAGTAACCGCGCAAATGTGCAGAAAGTCACCATTGACGAGCAAGAAATGCGTCACTATATTCCAAGTATGAACGACACGACGATGACGATTGCGTGCCCCACGGGAACCCATGCGAATGCGCTCTCCGTCCCGTTTTTCTGCGGGGCGGAGGCGCTCGTCGCGTCGAACAAGGGTGCGGCCCCCCCAACCTGCTGACCTCCATACGTCAGCATGATGCCGGTCGGATCGACCGGTAGGGACTCCGACGACCTCTGATTCGTCTGCGGTTGTCGATCCCGCCCGCTCGTTTTGATCCACCCAAGCCGGGGCACCTGGTGCACCGAGAACAACGGAGGACAGCCATGAACCGTCCGATCGACTACATTCGCGCCAACCCGTTCTGGTGTTTCGTCGTCGCGTCAACCCTGGCAACCTCTCTCTACCACATCTATTTCCTCTTCGGCATGAAGGTCGACGACTGGCAGTATCCCACCTGCCTCGAGGCGCTCACGCCCCTGCACATCCGGATCTGGGCGGGCATCGTGTGTGCGTGGGCCGCCTATCACCTGGCGATTCCGTTTGCCCACCTTGTCGCCCGAATTGTCCACGGCGTCGCGATGGGAACCTTCGATTTTTTCCGATCGGCCCCCGGGATCATGGCCGCGGTGCTGTTCGTGGCGTTTGCGGCATCGATCTCGGGGCCGATGGTCAACAACATCACCGAGCAAAGCCGCGAGTATTGCGGCTTCAGTGTCGGCGGAGCCAAAGACGTCAACGCCTTCCGCGACAATGTCCGCAATAACTATCTGCCCCAGGAAACCTCGATCAATTGCGAAGGGTTGTTCTATCAGTATTACTTCGACACGGGGGCACGTGCCCCGGCCACGCATCTGTTCGAGCCGACCTACAGTTGCGCGGTGAGTCGAGACTGGAAGACCAATGACCCCGAGTACTTCCTGGCGGTGGGCCTCAACTCAAACATCAAGATGGGCGATTTCAAGCGCAAGAAACTGAACGCCGTGATCGTGCTCGACATCTCGGGTTCGATGTCCGGCGGCTTTCGCGACTACTACTACGACCAGCAGAACCGGGCCGGCAAAGGCTCCGGCAACGGCTCAGAGTCGGACCCCGATGCCGACAAGTCGAAACTGGAGGTCGCCGGCAAGGCGGTCTGCGCGGTCATCGACCAATTGCGCGACGGCGACCGGTTCGGCATGGTGGTCTACGACAGCCAGGCATATCTGGCCAAGCCGATGCGCGACGTGGCGACCACCGATCTTGCGGCGATAAAGTCGCACGTGATGGACCTGCGCCCCGGGTCATCGACCAACATGGAGGACGGACTCGAGAAAGCGCGCGAGCAGTTCACCCCCTATCTGAAGGCCGACAAAACGGAGTATGAGAACCGCATCATCTTCTTGACCGACGCCATGCCGAACAATTGGGACAGCAACAGCTACTCGGTCGTCGAATTGGCCCGGGGTTACGCGTCCGCATCGATCCACACGACCTTCATCGGTATTGGTCTCGATTTCAACACCGACCTGATTCAGGACATCGCCAAGGTGCGTGGCGCGAACTACTGCGCCGTGCATTCGAGCGCCGAGTTCAAACGCCGGCTTGGTGAGGAATTCGAATATCTGGTCACGCCGATGGTGTTCGACCTCACCCTCACGATGAAGGCTCAGGGATATGAGATCGAAAAGGTGTTTGGGTCGCCCGATGCCGACAAGGCGACCGGCCAGATCATGAAGGTTACGACGTTGTTTCCCGCACCGACGAAGAACGGCGAGAGCAAGGGCGGCCTGGTCCTGTTGCGGCTCAAACAACGCGAGTCCAACGCCCACCTGTCGCTGCAAGTCAGCTATCAAGACCGCAACGGCAAGCAGGAGATGAACGAGTCGGCGGTGCGGTTCCTCGACCGGACCCCGGATTACTACGACAACACCGGCATCCGCAAGGGTATCCTGTTGTCGCGCTACGTCGAACTGATGAAAACCTGGATCAGCAACGAGCGCGCGGCCTATGCGAAGGTGCATGGGGAACCGGTGGCCCGGCCCGGCGACAGCTACAGTGCGTGGGAACAGGTCTCGGTACCGCTGCATGTTTCGGCCACCGACCGCGCGGCATTCGCTGCCTTCTCCTCGCACTTCGCGCATGAGAGCAGGGAGCTGCAGGACAAAACGCTCAGAAGCGAAATCGAGATCCTGAGAATGCTGTCGGCGCGCGACACAGCCCAGGCGAACCCGGCGACGAAAGGCATCAATCCCTGGAATTGAGCCCAGCCGGCAGCGTGCAAACTTGCGGCCGACAGCAATACTGAGGTATTCAATGGAATGGCGGCGGTTGCTGCCCCGCAGTCAGCGCCCCTGGTGTGCGTGGCCATTGGCCGCGCGGCGAACCGCCGATCATCTTGCGAGGAGTTGACCGAGTTGTTCCGCGACGGACACCCTGTTGAAGCTGGCTATCCGCGACCGGTGCGCACGCTACCCCTTGGCGAGCACCCGTTTCTCGCCTTGCTGCCGGGAGCACTGACCAGCCCGGCACTGCACCTCGTCGGCAGCCCCCGCATCGACGGCGGCACGGTGGTGCGGGGGGCACGGGTGCGGTTGACCGGCGATGACGGCTACTGCTGGGTCGACGAATCGGTGCCATGCATTGTATTTACATTCGCGCATTACCGCACGGCCAGCGACCTCGATGTGTATCTCGATCTCATGCACGAGCTCACGCATATCCGGCAGATCCATGAAGGGCGCGATGTCTGGGATCGCTCGTTCGAATACCACCGCCGGCCGACCGAGATCGAAGGCTACGCGGTCGCGGTCGCCGAGTGCCGACGGTTGGGCCTCGACGAGGCCGCCGTCTTCGAGCACCTGTCGAACCCCTGGATGAGCGCGCAACAGGTGCAGGAGCTGCTGCACGCCGTCGACGCGTATCTCGCCACTACATCGGGCCGCGCACCGGCCCACAGCTAACAGCCTCGTTCAGTTCGACAGGGCCATGACCGGAATGGCGTGTTTTTTGACGATGGCCTGACCTTCTTCGCTGAACACGAAATCGAGGAACTTGGCCAAATCGGCATTGTTCGGATCGTCGCGATAAATCAGCAGATACGGGCGACCGAGCGGGTAGGCGCCGCCGGCAAGGTTTTCGCGCGACGGGGCCACGCCATCGACCGAAATGTAGCGGGCCACTTTCTCGTCGGCAACCAGTGACGCGAAAGTGATCGCGGCTGGGTTCGCCGCGACGTAGGCGACGGCCTCTTTGTAGCCGGGCACGGTCACAGTGCCGGAGGCAAAGGGCTCGCCAACGAGCGCGAGTTCGCGAAACTGCCGCGCGGTGCCACCAACATCGACGTCTTTCTTGAGCACCGTGGCAATCGACAGGTCGGGACCGCCCACTTCCTGCCAGTTCGTGATCTTGCCCGTGAAGATGCCCTTGAGTTGGTCGGTGGTGAGATCCTTGATCGAGCTGTCGGGCTGCACGTAAACCACAACAGCGTCGTAACCGATGACGCGATTGGCCAGACCGGCCTCGAGCTCCTTGGCACTCTGAAGTCGCGACAGACCGCCAATAACGGCCTGACTCGCGATGACGGCGTTGAATCCGGCATCTGAATCGGTCGAGCCGATTTTGCCGAACTTGATGCCGGTCTTGGCCTCGAATGCCCTGGCCAGTTCGGGCAACAATGCCTTGCCGATCGACGATGAGCCTTCGTAGGTCAACTCGGCACGGGCGACGCCAACCACGGCGAGAAGAGCAAAGACGACAAAACAGACGGCCACTGCGCGACGCGCTTGCATGAAGCACCCCCGATGCGAAAGAGTCAACGGTACCTGTCTATACGCATACCCGAAATCAGCGGTCCCCGACAAGTTCCGGCGGCAACCACCGGGCCCCAACCGCCCGCGATTTTCCTTTGATCGGTGGCATCTGCAGGCGGCGCCAACGGGCCAACGCGGGCAACGGGTGGCGCATCTCGCCTGCCGGCACCGAGGACGTCTGCCACTGCGCCAACGTCGACCAGGCATGCTCCTCGAGGACCACACCACCGCAACGAGGAACCTCGCCGTCGACGCGACGCCCATCCGGATCGAGCGTCGCAGCCAAATCAGCCAGGCGGGACGCCAGGTTGACGGTATCGCCGATGACCGTGAACTCGAGACGCACCTCCGCCGTGCCCATGATCCCGGCCAGGACGTCACCGGCGACAATGCCCACGCCAAGCGGATGTTCGGGATCACCGCCGGCCGCAACCTCTCGTTGCATGGCGTCCGCGGCGGCCACCGCGGCCGCAATCGCCGGCCCGGTTCCAACTGCCGGATCGATCGAAAACACGGCAAGGATCTTGTCGCCGATGAACTTGTCGATGTCGCCACCGTGGTTCTTCACGATTGGCGCCATGAGTTCGAGATGCCGATTAACCCGGGCGATCAACGCAGGCGCCGGCAGGCGGGTAACGAGTTTCGCAAAGCCGGCCAACCCGGCAAACAGGATGACGGCGCCGCGGAGTTCACCGGCCAGCGCGTGCTGTCGGCGATCGGCATCGCGGGCGGCCGTGCGCACCGACCCCGAGACGAACTGTTGCAGACGACGGCCCGACTCGACACCCGCCGCCATCGTGTTGAATGCGCGCGCGAGCGTAGCAAACTCGAGGCCGGCTGACGGGGGGAGGCGCACCGAGAAATCACCGTCCATGATGGTCCGGGCGGCCGCAGCCAGCCCGGCAACCGGTTGCAGGAACGTGGTGGCGGCCTGCCAGGCCAGCGCCAGCGAAACGAGCAGAATCAGCAACAGCACCAGGCGCGCCCGCTGTCGGTCCTGTCGCGATTCGGCCAGCAGCCGCCCAAGCGGCACGGTCGCAATGAACGTCTTGCCCAGCGTATGTCGTCCATACATTGTCATTACGCACTTTTCGCCTTCTCCCGTCCCGAATCGACGATAGAGCGGCGTCGTGCCATTGGGCGCCAGCAGATTCATCTCGGCCAGCACCGGGGGGGCGGGAACGTACACCGACTCTTCGTTGAACGCACCTTCGGTCTCATGCCACCGCTGAATCCAGTAGGGTTCGGCGCGGACCGCCGCGGGAAAATCGTCTTCAGTGAGGCCCAGATGCGGCCGGCGACCGCTGGGGTCAGCGCGAAACCACGGGCACGCTTCCGCCCAGATCGCCACCAACCAGTCGAGCCGCACCGCCGTCTGAAACGCGTAGCGGTAGCCTTCGGGGTGGCACAGATGAATGCGCAGATTCAGCGTCTGATCGCCCATCGATCTGAACTCGGTAAGAATCCGGGGAGCAACACTGATCTCGGCGAACACCTGCGGCGACAACAAGCCCACCAGGACGTTGCGCGCATCTTCGAGCCAGGTGCCGACCAGAATGTTGCTGCCACGCTCGCGGGACTCATCGCGCCCGACCGTCCGGCGGCCCAGTTGCTGCAACGCGCGGTTCGAAAAGCGACGCGACACCTCGTAGGTCACTTTCTGCGCCAACCCGTCGTCCTGGCCCCGATGCGTGACAAAGAACCCTTCGGAACCGCTGAACACGGGCAACCCCAACGACGCTCCCCGTCGATTGCACGCTTCGATCACCCGAATCATGAAACCCACGCCGGCGCGTCGGCGCAGGCTCGGGGGCCGCGACGGCAGTGCCTCGATCGCCACCAGTTTTTCGAGGACGGCCGGTCGGTTGATGATGCGCTCGATCACCGCCCAATACCAGGCCACGTAGACGTTGCGGGCATCGTCGACCTCCTCGAGAATGGCCGGCAGACGCTGGCGCTCACTGGCGGCAATGCGCGCGTGCTGTTCGGCGTAGGAGCGCTCGAGGGTCACGAAACTGAGCACGGCCGAGGGCAGAAGGACGGCGAGGAACGCCCCGGCAATCTGGCGACGCAGCGACACGAACGGCGGCCGCACTGGGCCCACGACACGCGCAAGCAACCAGACCCCAAGAAGCAACGTCAGGGCCATCCACCCCAATGTGACGGAACGGAACACGAGGCCCCGTCCCTCCTGCTCGATGAAGGGCCGGGCCAACACCACGCGACACGGGAGCCCAAACACATCGTGACGGACCAACACAACCCACTGCGGTTGCCCGCCGACCATCACGACATGATCGGCCGTGGCAGCAAGGCTGTCGCGCAGCGCTGGATCGGCCCGGTAATCCGGATGCACCCACCCACGACGATTCGCGTCGCGGGGCGGCAGAAAGGCGATGCGACAACCCTCGGCACCAAACTGGCCTCCAAGGGACCGGTACCCGTCGGTCACCGAAAACTGCCCCAGTTCGACTTTGGCCAGGAACATGCCCAGCAGATGCTCACGAACCACGAGCCAGTGTTGCTTGTAGGTAAACCGCCCCTGCATGGCCTGCAACGACGACGCCAACGTTCGGGCGAAGATGGGCGACCACAGCGCTTGGTGGGCCCGGCGATCGATGGTCATGTTGCGAAACAGGCCCCAGCCGAGACGATGCATGTTGCCCTGATCGCGTTCGAGAAACCGCCGGCGCGGCATCGATTTGAGGTAGTCTTCGAGCGGTTTGGCAACTTCGGGGACAAAGCGAATCTTGATGGCCGCGAGCCAATCGAGCATCTCGGTCGGCGTGAACCCGGCCCACAGGCCACCGGACGCGAGCAGGGGCATGGTTGAACGCGCCTCGAACAGGGGTCCATCGGGGCTCAGCGGCAATTGCGCACCGTAGAGCCATCCGAACGTTGGCCAGCGCGCGGTGACGCTGGCCAGATCGCGCACGAGCAACGCATGCATGGTGGCCCCGGGGGACGCGGTTGCTTCGGCCAACCGGGCGCAACGGGCCAACCAACGCTGAAAACCGATGCTGACCGCCGTCGTTGGCTCAATGAATCTCTCGCACCGCGCCCAGTCGTCGTGCAAGCGTTCGTTGACCGCCTGCAAATTGCGGCGCATGGCGTCGCGCGCGAACCGCGCATCGGCGTCGAGAACCGCCAGCAACGGCAGCAACCACAGGACGAGCAAGGCAAACCAACCCCATCCCGGCATCCGCTGTCGCGGCCCTTCGTCGTCACGGTTCGCGATGCCACGGCGTGGAGCCAGGACCGGCGCTGGCGATGCCGTGGCCCCACGCTGAGAACTGCCGGGGGAATCGTCCGTTGCGCTCGGTGTCTGTGCTGGCACCGACGGGGTGCATGCCCCCCGCCGGCCGTCGGCGGGGGAGGACGCGGCGGGCACCGAGGACGGCTGCCCGCCAACCGACGCGAGGACCCAACCGGGGGGATCGCCGGCGCCCGCCGGAAACGGACTGAAGGCAAAGTCGGCGCCCACGCGGGCCTTCACGGCATCGGAACACAGAATAGGACGAGAGTCGAGTGTGCGGGTGGCGGA
>CAZADH010000041.1:19074-29031 GCA_964483805.1 uncultured bacterium | reverse complement strand
GATTGGTTTGTCGATCGTCAGCGTCTCGCGCGGCTTCAGACCCCTGATCAGATAGATGCCGGGTTGATCGAACGCATAGCCGTCGATCGGCGTGCGGATCGGCGCCAGCACGCGTTGATTGAGCAGCGCGGTGATTGCCTTGCCGCCGCCGTTGCCGTCGTTCGCAGCGCCGGCCCCGGACGCATCGATGACGTAATTGACCCGCCGCAGCAGACCGTTCATCGTGACCGCGTCCCAATCGTTTGCCGGTGGGGCTGCGCGCTTGAACGTGGCGTCGGCCAGCCATCCCTGGTAAACCAACGGGGCGTTCGCCGTCACCGTGCGCAGATCGGTCGGCAACAGGCGCAACTGCGTCGGCGGCTCGGCCAGCGACGTGCCCGACTTGCTGTCGGGCATGATGTAGCGCAGCGGTTTTCGCTGCGTCGAGGGCTTCGCGAACTGCGTCGGGTCCTCCCAGCCGCCGGGGGCCGGCAAGGGCAGATACTCCAGGTCGCTGACCTGGCCCAACACCGGGACCTTGGGCCCCGTCCAGGTCAGGTAGTTGGGGCGGTCGCTGCCGCGCCCCACGAACGGCCGCACGATCGTTTCGGTCAACAGGTTGAACGGCACGCCAAGCGGATAGCCGCCGGTTCGCGGATACGGATAATTGCCATACAATGGCAATAATTCGTGCGCATACGCCGCATCGGCCAGAACATCGCTGAACGAGGCCATGGCGAGGGCCGGCGTCGGCACGTGCAGTTCGCCCGGGGCGAACGACTCGGTGAGGCCCAGGGCGTCGTCGGCGACCCGCCGCGGTTCGATGGTAATGGCGCCCTCGGCGGCCGGCGGATCCTGGGTTGGGTTGGTGCGATACTCGAACCACGTGAACGCGAGAAACCGCGCGAACACCGGCCCGACCATCAGTGTCGGCGAGAGAAACTGCCGGGTGCCCATCGGCATCAACCAGCTCGTCCGGCAGTCGCTTTCGGTGAGCGGCTCCGGGCGCCCGTCGCTGCGGCCCTTGGCCCAGTTCATGCCGGCCGTGTACGCTGTGCTGTAGACCCCGACGTGGCGGCGTTTCAGCGACAAGCCGCGCTGCAGGGCCTGCGCCTCCTCGGCGGGTTCGAGAAACGCCAGATTCTCGGGGACCAGTGCATTGCCCCGGCGGTTGAGAATGTTCAGCGCCACGTAGATGTTGCCGCCCAGTGCGTTTTTGTCGTCGAGAATCTTCGGATACTTCGCGAACACGTCGTCGGTCAGATCGTTGGCGTTGCAGGCCGGATCGTACCCCGCCGGAATGTTCAGCTCGACCGGCACCACCCCGTCGGGATTCGCGTTTGGCACCCGCCCGGCATAGACCCAGCCGCTGTCACGCAACATCGTCTTGTAATAGTCTTTGAGCCGGCCTTCGTCCGGTGGCAGCGCCGAACCGCGCCGCGGCGGCCGATCCCGCTCGAGGTCGAAGGTGCCGGTGCCGTTGATGAGAACCAGTCGGCGTACCGGTGTATTGCTGTCGTAAATACCGGCGTAGTTCGCCTTGACGACGTTGTATGCATCTTCGCCGGGCGTTCGCGGCGAGAAGTAGGTGAACCGGCTGTACACCCCGGGGATCATGCTCACGAGCCGGAACTGACGACCGACCGAGGCGAACCGTTTGATGTTGTCGGCGTAATCGATCGTGCACTTGATCACCAGGAGCCCCAACTTTTCGCACCGGTCGAGGCCGGCCCGCAGCAACTCCTCTTCGGTGGGGGCCCGGTCGGGTGGCGGCAGTTCGCGCTTGCGCGTTGCCGAGACGTTTCGGAACTCGACCTCGAACGAGCACTTCGGTTTCAATGGTTCGAGCGTTGCCAGCAGCCTGTCGAACGACGCGGCCAGCAGTTCGGCCGTGACCGGCGCCGCGAAGCTCCGGGCGTCGTTGGGGGCGATGTCGTTCAGTTCGAAAAACTGCTTCTGCCGCAACTCCTCCATCAACTGGCACCGCACGTTCGAATCCGACTTGATCTGCTCGACCGCCAGGTAGATGCCGTTGAGCGCGAGCATGTCGGCCTTGTCGACGATCTCGTCGTGGTGGATGCGCAGATACTGCTGTCGTGACATGCGACTGTGCGCGAAGATGAGAATGGCCAGCGCCGTGATGACGAGAAACACGACCCCCAGAACCATGCCGGACCGTGCCGGCGCCTGTCGTTGCCGGCACGTGTTGCCGCTGGGCCGCTCGCCGCTGGGCCGCTCGCCGCGTGGCCGCGAACCTCTCGGGATCATGCGTTCAATGACCACGTGTCAAGACAGCGCTCGTGTTGTGTTGCCAGTGCCTCACCCGCAAGAGTATACAACGGTCGCGATGGGGGCGACGACCGGAGCAATCGTGTTGCGGTCAGTCGGTCGTGCTGCCGTCGTCGAAAATCGGATTCGAGTTGATGATCGTGTATCCCTGTGCCTCGAGGACCGGGCCGTCGCCGCCCGGCTTGGCGACCGTCTTTCCATATGGGTTCGTGCCGTCGATGCGAATCGATTTCGTTTTGCCGGCCGCGTCACGGACGTTCCAGTTCCAGGCCACGAGTTTCTTCTTCTTGGGAGTGGCCGGTTTGGGCGGCTCGCTCAACGTGACCGGTTGGCTCGAGACGATGTAATTCGGAATCAGACAGCCCGAAGCGGCGGGTGCGCTTGGAAACACCAGCACGGAGTCGACATTGCCGGCCGGGCTACTCGCCACGTTGCCCGTCACCGCCGGGACCTGTGCCGGTTCGGTGGGGTCGGACCCGCTGCCCGGCAACTCCCTGCCCGAGGCCGTTCCCGCGAAAATCACGAACAACAGCAACATCAGGGCGGTGGTGCGTTGCAACATGTTGTGCACTCCTTGTATTGACATGCGTTATCGCCATCGGATCGTTTTCGACTGCGCTCGGACTGTGCCAGGCGTCCCCACCTTGGCGGCCCCACACTGGCGGTCGCGCACCCCCGCGGTGCACACCATCGTGGCTGCAGGCGCACCAGGCGTAGCCGGTACAGTGTTTGCTGATCAATGATCGAGGGGCGACTCCCCGGTCGGCAACCCGGCATCGCTGCCGGTTGATGGGGCGGTTTGGCCGGTTTGCGTGGGTGAATTGCCTGGCCCGCTGCCCGCGCCTTTGCCGGTGGCAGTGCCCGTGCCTGACCCAGGTGATGGCATGGCGGGTGCGGAAGGCGCGGGCGTGCGCACGGGCGCGATTGGTTGCGGCTGATCGGCGATGCCGGCGGCCCCGATGTGGATCTTCTGCCCGGCCGGCAGCGAAAACGTCTGATGCGTCGAGGTCTCGACCAGCACGATACCCTCGCTCACCTCGGCGTCGGTGGCCCCCGAAGAGTCGACCGTGACCGCGTAGGCCGTGCCGCGCACCGCGAGTGTTGCCACCGGCGTCCTTGTGCGAAAGACGAGCCCGCGCCCGCTCGGAACCTTGACCGTCAGTCGCCCCGAATGCAGTGTCACGCTCTCGGTGCCGACTGCGAATCGCGCCTGCGCGACGGTTCCCACGATGCCGTTGGTCCAGGTCAGGCGCGCCGTGGCGTCGACTCTCAGAGAGTTGGGCGGCTGTCCGTCCAGGATGCGCGTGACTGGCGCGCCGGTCGCGCCGAGCACCGTTCCGTCGATCTGACACACGAGCCTGTCGGTGTCGGCCGGTCGAGTTGGCCCGGGCGCCGGTGGCGTTCGCATCACGAAAAACGCGGCGCCCAGAATCATCAGCGCCAGTCCGAAGGCTGGCAGCCAGGCGAACCGCACCGAGAGCAGGGTCATCCACCACGGGGTCGTATCGGGCTCGCCCAGGCATGCGGTGTCGAAGGCGAACGGCGCGACCGGCGTCTTGAGCGCATCGAAGTGCGCCCGCAGTCGCTCGTCGGTCGTGGCTGCGAGGGCCACCGCTCTGCGGCACTCGGCGCACTTTTCGACATGCTCGAGGTCGTCGGGGGCTGGCGCCACAGTCTCGCTCTGCAGCATCCGCTCGAGCATCGGGCCACAGTGACTGCACTGGTGTTTCATCGTGGATCCTCAGCCATAATCTCCAGCAAGCGCATTCGCGCGTGAAACAGGTGACTCTTCACTGTGCCTTCCGGCAGATTCATGATCTCGGCGATCTCGTGGCAGGTCAGATCGAGAAAATACTTGAGCGCCACGATCTCGCGCGGGATCGCGTCGAGGCGCTCGAGCGCCGCATCGACCACGGTGCGCTTGATCGCCGTGGCCTGTGGATCGTTCTGTTGTTGGTCGTGCGGCTGCATAAGCGATGTGTTTCTCTCGAGACTCTGGCGCCGGAAATAATTGAAACCGACGTTGCGGCAAATGGTCAGAAGCCAGGGCCGGAACAACTGTTGGCGATTGAAACCGGACAACCCCTGGTACGCCCTGATGAACGAGTCCTGCATGAGGTCGCGGATGACCTCGCCATTCCTGATGCCGAGTTGCTGAAAGATTCGATAACAGAGTGCCGAGTAACGCTCGACGAGGCGGCCGAAGCTGCGCTTGTACCCGCGCAGGGTCTCGTCGATCAGTTCGAGATCGGTTGGTGCCGTGGCCATCAGGCTCCGTGCTCCCTGCAGGACGTTGCCGGCGACCCCGCCGATCGCGCCTGTCATTACAGAATACCCGCGAGTCCGGTTCGCGGTTGAACCGTTCGACGGTCTCGGTTGCTGCCCCGTCGCCTGGGGTCATTCTTTTCGATTGGGGCCCGTCCCCTCAACAGCGGGATCAGCTCCCGCAACCACCCAACGGTATAGCATTAAAGTAACACGTTGGGGGCCGATGCGGAACCAACGTGCGCAACGCGTGCGCATCGAAGCGGCGTCCTGGGCACCTGTCGTTCGGTTCCTTAGTCGTTCGGCTGTGCGTACCCGGTCGATTGACTCAACGTGGCCCCGGTTTCGCGGGTATCATCAGGTAGAACTGCCCGCGCCTCGTCGCGACATCATCGAGTGGAGGCATGCCTCATGCAGAGCCGGCAACGCACTTTCGTGGGTCTCGTCCTGTTGGTGGCGCTCGCTATCGGTCTGGCGGGCTGCACCCCCGATCCCGCTCTCACCGGCGTGATCGGAGCGGTTGCCAACGGGGCGCGCAAGATCTTTCGCAACTTGCCCGGGCCGCAAACCGTGCCGCCTGAGTTGGCCTCGGCAGCGAAAGTGTGGGACACCGACGGCCAGACGGTCGTCGTTCGCGTGTTGCCGGTGGCGTTCATGCCCGACATCGATGGCAAGCCGATGTGGCAGTATTTTCACGAGAAGAATGCGAGTGCGTGGTTCGACCCCAAGCCTCACGCCGAGGCGTTTGCGGCCGACATCGGTCGGGTGACGTGGGGCAAGGTGAAGATCGAACTGGCACCGTGGGTCACGATTCGCGACTTCAATCCGTTCAAAGATGGCAAGCCGAAATACACCGCCGAGACCTACCGTGCCGACTACGAGTCAGGCAAATGGGATCACTCGGGCAAGTTCGCCTACGGCCAGGTGCTCGAAGACCTGAAGGTGCGCGACCGCATTGAGAAACCCTATGGCGACCCTGCTCGCATCGACGAGGTCTGGATCTTCAGCGCGCCCGGCGGCGGCATGGCCGAAACGTGTATGGCCGGTAAGGGAGCATTCTTTTGCAACGGCGAGGTCGTTCCGGAAACCGAATTTCGCTGCAGCCGCCCATTCGTCATCTACGGCCTGAGTTTCGAGCGTGGTGTCGACTGCATGGTCGAGGACCTCGGCCACCGCGTCGAGTCGACCATCGGTCAGCAGGTCTACGCCGCCTGGAACACGTATTCTCCTGACAGCACCGGCTACGATCCGGCAAAAAACAATACAATGTATGACGCCTTCGTCAGTTGGCAGGCCCGCAACCCCGGCGCCGCCGCCTGCGGGTTCGTTCATGTCAGCCCCAACACCCCGACGTTCGCCTTCACGGGCACCGGCTCCGACAAGGCCTGGGTATACGACTGGAGCACGAAGGACACGGCAGTGTCGAACTGCGACGACTGGCTCGACGCCGCGTGGGTCGCGGCGTTTCCCGGCGGTGCCTCGACCTCACGCGCGATCAACTGCGATGAGTGGCTGGTCGATTGGCCCAAAGCCCAAGGTTTCGAGACGCATGCCAACGAGCCCATGTTCGGCAGTGTCGCTCAACGCCTGCACCACCTGTGGTGGCTGATGCACGTGCCGCACTTCAAGGGCGTTGGCAAAGACGGGCGCCAACTCAACTGGTGGAAATACATCTTCGCGTGGGACCAATACAACCCCGCCAACGCCCGCGTGTGGGGATCGACCAAGGCCGCGGCCCAAGCGTCCTCTGGCAAAGAATCGTCGTCGGGCGCCGGCGCCGGGACCGCCTCGAGTGCCACCGGCAACAAGTCGACGAGCACCGACGTCCTCGATCAATAGCAGCGTGATCGCGCGGGCGCTAGGTTTGATCTCACCGAGGCAACGCACAAGCGAACCGGCAAGCTGGTCGCGATGGGCTTCGGCGTCTACGATGGCACGCACCTTGCCGCCACCGAGGAGGCGCGAGTCGCGAAGAAGCCCTTCGCCAGCCGCGAAAGCCGGAGCGCGGCGCGCACAGTTGCTGGCCGATCGATCGTCGCTTCACGTGCCCAGTATGATGGGCAATGTGTACCACACGCCGGAGCGCGCGTCTGCGGGGCATTCTACGATTTTAGTGCGTCCGTGGTATGCGAAGCTTCGAGATAGCGTCGACGAGGGAAAAGCACTTACAGCCCTTGGTGACATCCTGCTTCCCGAGCTTATCTCCGGCGAACTGCGCATCAAGGACGCCAAGAAATTCGTCACAGCACGCGGAGCTTGAAGAAAACCCGGCTTTACGCAAGAATGAAGATATGAAGAAGCCGAATCAGCACCATCGCAAAGCTCGGCGGTCGCAGGCCACGGCACGGATCGAGTATCTGCGCGTCGAGAACTACCGCGCCCTGCGCAACGTCGAGTTCAAGAACATCACGCCGATGACCGTGCTGCTTGGCCCCAATGGCAGCGGCAAATCGACGGTGTTCGACGTCTTTGCGTTCCTCTCCGTGTGTTTCGAGTCGGGCCTGCGGCGGGCCTGGGACCGGCGCGGCCGCGCCAAGGAACTGACGTCTCGCGGGGGCGACGGACCGGGCGGCATCGAGATCAAATACAAAGAGCCGGACTTCCCGATCATTACCTACCACCTCGCCGTCGATGAGCACAAAGGCGGCCCGGTGGTCGTCGAAGAATGGTTGCAGTGGCGTCGACAACAGTATGGCAAGCCGTTCCGGTTTCTCGAATACCACGAAGGTCGGGGCCGAGCCGTCAGTGGTGAAAAGCCGGACGAGCACGATACGCGAGTCGAGATTCCGCTCAAGTCGCCTGACCTGATCGCGGTGAATGCACTCGGGCAGTTCGCCGAGCACCCGCGGGTGGCGGCGCTCCGCGACTTCATTACCGGGTGGTACGTCTCGTATCTATCGGTCGATGATGCCCGCGGTCAACCCGAAGCCGGACCGCAAGAACGTCTGTCGCGCACCGGCAACAACCTGGCCAACGTCATCCAGTATCTCGATGAGCAACATCCCGATCGTTTGACCTACATTTTCAATACACTGCGCGCCCGCGTTCCCCAGGTGGAACGGGTGCTGGCCGAGCCGTTGGCCGATGGCCGGTTGTTGTTGAAGATCAAGGATGCGCCCTTCGAGAACCCGGTGCTGGCGCGGTTCGCTTCCGACGGCACGCTCAAGATGCTGGCATATCTTGTATTGCTTGCCGATCCAAATCCGCCTTCGTTCATCGGCATCGAAGAACCTGAGAATTTTCTCCATCCACGGCTGCTGCCCGAACTCGCCGAGGAGTGCCGTGCGGCATCAGCCTACGGGCAACTGTTTGCCACCACCCATTCGCCATTCTTCTTGAATGCATTCAGACCCGAGGAGGTCCGGATTCTCTATCGCGATGACCTCGGTTACACGCAGGCCAAGCGGGCCATCGACATCCCACACGTGACCGACTTCATCGACACCGGGGCGTCGCTGGGGCATCTCTGGCTCGAGGGACGGTTCGGTGTGGGCGACCCATTGGTCGACAGCGGGGGCCCGAGCCGGAGTCGGCGGCCGGCGCTGTGAATACATTATGCATTGATTTTCTCGTCGAGGAACTGTCGATGGAGGCGTTTCTGCGTGCGTGCCTCCCGCGAGTTCTCGATGAGGCGGTCGAGTTCAATGTCTATCCGCATCAGTGCAAAGAGGATCTACTCGCCCGGCTGCCGCAGCGTCTCAAGGGGTATGCGCGCTGGTTGCCAGACACATGGAAGATCGTGGTCGTTGTCGATCGCGATGATGACGACTGCCATGACCTGAAACGGAGAATGGATGAGATAGCGGTACAGGCGGGGCTCGAGATCCCCGCCAGGAGCAAGACCGCGTGGCATGTCTGCAACCGGATTGCCATCGAGGAGCTCGAAGCCTGGTATTTTGGCGACTGGGACGCCGTCCGGTCTGCTTTCCCACGCGTTTCGAAAACCACGCCCAGCGGTCGCCGGTTTCGCAATCCCGACAAGATCACCGAGGGGACCTGGGAGGCGTTCGAATGCGTCCTCAAAAAGGCGGGATACTGTCAGACCGGGCTGCGCAAGATCGAGACCGCGCGGGCCATCGGAAAGCATGTCGATCCAGCCAGGAGCCAGTCCCCCAGTTTTCGCGCTTTCTGGCGCGTGATCGAGCAACTGTCGAGGCGCCAACCGCCTGCAAAACCACGACAATGCCCTGGGCCACAAAACACAAACCCCGATAACCATGCCGGTTACCGGGGCCTTTTCGAGAGCGGGAAACGGGTCTCGAACCCGCGTACTTAATGCGCAAATTTGCGCAAACATCGGAAAAACCGTGATTTCATGCTTGGTCTCATTGGCAAATTCTAGCACATTTCGGTATTATTTAACTGACACTTAACTGACAGTTAACTGACAGTCGGCCGATGTCGTTTTCTTGGCTGAAGGTGAGGACCGGAAACATGAGTTCACTGTATCAACGTGGCAAGGTCTGGGTTTACCAGTATTGGAGAGACGGTAAGCTGGTGCAGATTTCGCTCCGGACCAAGAACGCGCAGATTGCCAAGGAAAAGCGAAAGAAGCTCGATGCCCAGCTAACCCTTGGGCAGCTCGGTATCGTGTCCGGCAAGATTGCCGTGGCCGACGCCCTGGACCACCTTGTCGAGATCCGCCGATCAGGTCTCAAAGAGTCGACGCTCTACCGCTATCGCGGGATCGTAGCAAACTTGAAGAAGATCATGGCCGGCTTTCGCCGTACCTACGTTCAGGAGTTGACCGATACTGACGTGGCGCGGTTCGTCACGTTGAGAAAGCGACAGGGCGCTTCGGACAAGACCATTTTTGAAGAGCTGCTCGTTCTCAAAGGCGCCATCAAACTGCTGATATCGCAGCGCCATCTGACGATGTCGCCTGTCGTCAACTGGCCCCGGGTCAGGAAAACGACCAGAAAGCCCGACACCATCGGCGGATACACTCCTGATGAGATCCGCCGTATCAAAGAAGCGCTGACCGGGCATCCGACCTTCGATTACTTCATGGGCTTGATCTACCTGGGGTGCCGCCGCAGCGAGTTGTGGGCGATCACCAGGGCCGACATCGACTTCGAGAACAACACCGTCCGCATCAACAACCTGAAGACGGCCACGAACCCCCAGAACCAGTTTCGCCATGTCGAGATCCACCCCGACTTGCTGTCGGTCCTGGCTCGGCGGTGTGACGGCAAGCGAGCCGATGAGCCTATTCTTCCGATGAAGGGCAAAGGTTTGTGGCTTATCAAGGTCCTGTCCAAGGTGTGCAAGCGCTTGCAGATCCGGTGGCGGCGCCTGCACGGTATCCGGCACGCTTTCATTTCATCGTTGCTCAACGCCGGGGTCCCGCTGCGCGTCGTCATGGCCATGGCCGGCCACGGTGATTTTCATACCACGATGCGTTACAGCCACGTGACCCAGGAT
>CAZADH010000041.1:0-19064 GCA_964483805.1 uncultured bacterium | reverse complement strand
ACTTGGTTATGCACAGACGGAACCGCTGGAAGGTGCCGATGCCACTGAACCGATTCGGGTCGTCAGGCGACCCCCAGCAAGGGGGCGGGCAGAAGGTCCGCGTCCTGAGAAGGCCGACCCGAAGCCGATTCCGCTGGTCATCGACGAAGAACAGGGGAGGGGGCCTTCGGCTACAGCGGAATCCACCCCGAGGAAAAAGAAACGGGTGACTCAGGGGCCTCGTCAGTAGTCTGCGGGGGCAATACCGCTACTCATACGTCCACGCGAACACCTTGTCGGTCAGCCACCGGCGAAATGACTCGTTGTCGCTGAACTGTTTGAACAACTCCGTGTCGTCCTTGAGCAGGGCCGTCATGACGCGCATGAGCGCCTTGTCATGTTCGATCTTGGCGTTCTGTTTGTCGGAGTTTTTGCGGGCGTTCTGGTATGCGCTGTCGGCTGCCACTTTGGCTGGAATATCTTTGGTGATGAGCTGGTGGATCCGATCCGCGTCGGTCCAGGGAATGTTGCCGAAGTGCTCGTTGAACGCCTTGATGATGTTCGATAGCCGATCCATTTCGGGTTCGACCTTGTGCCCGCCACCACTGGTAGGCACCGGAGGAATCTCGGCGTCAGCATCGGGCAGCAGGATCTTCATCGTGGCCTGCTTTTCGGGACGATAGCTTTCCATGTCGATGGTTTCGAGAATGCCCTTCGACAGGTCATCCTCTTTGGGCGCGGGCAGTTTGGGGATCAAGAATCCCAGAAAAATCGACATCTTCTCCCAGCCTATATTGTTGAACGGCAGGATCGAGGCCAGGAACCCATAGGTGCGGGTGAACGCCTTGGCCTTGCCCTTGAAATCGACCTGGCCGTCCTCGTCGAGGTTCTCCTTGTAGGTGGCGACGCAGGCGTCGAGGATGGGGTCGAGCTTGGCCCGATCGGCGCCGGTCAGATACAGCTTCACGAGCGAATCGACGTGCCCCGGGGCGTAGACCTGATACCCATCAAGAGTGGCCTTGAGGTCATGCAGCTTGTTGGGGTCGGTCTCCTCGCTCAGGATCGTTGTTCGATAATAGTCGGCGAAAGCCTTTTCGATTGAGTCGGTGTCGTTCATGAAATCGAGAACGAATACATCGTATTTCTTCGGGTGCGCCCGATTCAGTCTCGACAGGGTCTGAACCGCCTTGATGCCCGACAAAACCTTGTCGACATACATCGTATGTAACAATGGCTCATCGTATCCGGTCTGGAACTTGTCGGCGCAAATCAAGAACCGATACGGATCCTGGGCAATTCGGTCCGCAATCGTGCTTGACGGAAATCCGTTGAGTGACGATTCGGTCACTTTGGCGCCGCCGTACTCATGCTCTCCCGAAAAGGCCACGATGGCCTGATACGGGCTCTTGCGTTCCGTCAGATACTCGCGAAATGCATGAAAGTACTGGATGGCGCGCTGGATGCCAGTCGTCACCACCATGGCCCGGGCCTGTCCGCCGATCTTGCCGAGGGCAAGAACCTGCTCATGAAAGTGATCGACCATGATCTCGGCCTTGAGTCGAATGGCGTGATCGTGGCTCTCGACGTAGTGTCGCAGCTTTTTCTTCGCCCGCTTCGTGTCGAACTCCGGGTCACCCTCGATCTTCTTGATCAGCTTGTAGTAGCTGTTCACCGGCGTGTAGCTCTTCAGCACGTCGAGAATGAAGCCTTCTTCAATGGCCTGTTTCATGGTGTATGTATGAAACGGGCGATGCTTGATGACGGCGCCTGTGGGCATGGGCTCACCGAAGATTTCCAGGGTCTTGTTTTTCGGCGTGGCCGTGAACGCGAAGTAGCTGGCGTTGGTCAGCATCTTGGCCGCCGCCATGCGCGCTTCGAGGGCGGCATTCACCAGATCCTCGGGGTCTGCCGCTCCGTCATCCCCTTCGACTTTGCCGCCCAGAGCCTTGTTCATAGCCGATGCGGTTTTTCCGCCCTGGCTCGAATGAGCTTCGTCGATGACGATGGCGAAGGTTTTGCCACCTTCCGCCGCCACTTCATCGAGGATGAACGGAAACTTCTGCACCGTAGAGATGACAATCTTTTTGCCGCTCTGGATGAACTTGCGCAGATCGCCAGAGTGCTCGGCGTGGCCGACTGTTGCGCCAACCTGGGCGAACTGTTTGATCGTGTCGCGGATCTGTCGGTCGAGAATGGTGCGATCCGTCACCACGATGATCGAGTCGAAAAGGGGCTTGCCGTCCTTCATCAATCCGATCAGTTGATGCGCCAACCAGGCAATCGAGTTCGATTTTCCACTGCCGGCGGAGTGTTGAACCAGGTATCTGCGCCCGACCCCACTTTGCTTGGCGTCTGCCAGCAGCTTACGGACAACGTCGAGCTGGTGAAATCTCGGGAAGATCTGCACCTTCTTTTTCCTGCCCGTCGCCTCGTTCTTGGTCTCGACGACCTGGGCGTAGTTCTCGATGATGTTGGTCAAACCCCTGGACGTTAGCATGGTTTTCCACAGATAGTCGGTCTTCAAACCGGCAGGGTTCGGTGGATTGCCGGCCCCATCGTTCCAGCCCTGGTTGAATGGCAGAAACCACGAGGCCTTCCCTTTCAACTGGGTACAAAACCGAACCTCATGGTCGTCCACCGCGAAGTGGACCATGCAGCGACCGAACTGGAACAGCAGCTCATGAGGGTCGCGATCCCTTCGATACTGCTCGACCGCATCCTCGACCGTCTGCTTGGTCAGACTGTTCTTCAACTCGAACGTGGCGACAGGTAGACCATTAATGAAGAGGCACAGATCGAGGGCAAGCTGCGTCTCGTCGCGGCTGTAGCGAAGCTGGCGAGTAATGCTGAACCGGTTCAGCCCGTTCAGCTCGACGGCCTTGATGTTGCCGGGGGTCGGCGTGCCATAGAAAACGTCGATGTGATACTGGGCATGTTGAATGCCTTTGCGCAAGACGTCGATGACGCCGCGTTTGGCGACCTCGCCCTGCAACCGCGCCAGGAACTTCAACCGGGTCGGACTCGGGTTGTTCAGGTCGAGAGCCTCGATGAGTTTTGGCTGCGTCGAGGCGATGAACGTGGTGAACTGCACGAGATCGATGGCGTGCTCGCGATCGTAGTCGCAGGGCTTGCCGCAGACGTATCCCGTGCCCCCGTAACGACCTCCGGCTTCGCAGACCGAACCTGACTGCGCGCTTCCCGGGGCACAGTCCGACCCGGTCATCGCGATGCAGATCAGCCGTTCGAGGCCTTTTTCGCTGGTGTCAGTGGTCATTGTCTCCGACTCCGTCATGGGCCAATCAATTACCCATCAGTTACGCGCCAAGGCGTCGGTTCTTGCACAATTCCGCAGTTGGAGGGGGTTTCGAAACTCACCCAACCCGCCACTCACCCCCGATTTTCCCAATCCATCAATTACCCATCAATTACCCGTCAATCAAAAAATCGTCATGTCCACGAAGGGCCGCCGCAGACTGGGCTTTTTCTTCCCTTTTTCTTTCCTTTACTTGGCTTTCCTAAAACTGACCGCCTTGAAGTAAAGCGAAAACTCGCTCCCAGAGCTTTTTTCGCTGGCTTGCCTATAACTTCACTCGCCCGATTCCTTTACTAAAACCCACCGTGGTCGCCCACGAGTTCCCTGATTTTTGATAATAGACCTCCCCGATTGCCAGGACACGCACGATCAACTACCCATCAATTACGCCCCAATGCGTCTGATCTCGCGCAAATCCGCATTTGGAGCTGGTTTCGAAATTCAGGCGCCCCGCCACCCCGCACGAATTTTCCCACTCCATCAATTACCCATCAATGACCCGTCAATTACGCTCAGGCCCAGTAGGGCACGTATTTCATGAGTTTTCGGGCCGCGTCTTCATCGAAGGGCTTGATGACACCGGCCTCGACAGCCTCGCGAATGTACCGAGAAACCGTGGCTTTGTTCTTTTCGTCCACCCCGAATCTCGCGCGCAATGAGCCGTTGGTCAAGAAATTGCGCATGACCCACTTGAGGCAGGAATGGAGATAGCAGGCGCGGACTCGATCTTCTTTGCTCATTTGCGACAATTTTCGATGCGAGAACAGGACGACACGTGTGAACCCGCTTGGAACCTCAAACAGAGGCGCCGGCAGTTGATTCGCTTCGACCTGATCGATCACTTTGTCGATGCCGCTGCCACGTTCTTCACACACCCTGAATCGTCGCATCAGTGAGGCCAGCACTTCGTTGCGGGACTTTGGCGGGGTGTCGACGAAACGCCGCGTATCGACAAGGGGCTCGCCCGGGCTCGTGATCTCGATGCGATCCGTGAAAATCTCGACCATGGGTGAAGACCCTGTGGCGAACAGGTCTTGATGAATGAGGGCGTTCGCGACCAGTTCACGTATCGCCAGCTCCGGGAACACGGGAACCGTCTCGCGCAGCGCTTTTCCGATAACCTCGCTGGAGGGCAGGAGATTGCTGATAAACGCAAGTAAATCGGCAAAGCCATTGGCATACCCCTTCGGGATCTCTTGCTCTTTCAACGTCTCAGTGCGCCCGATGCCACGATATTGGATGACGCGGACCGCCTTGCGTCGCAGTGACGGAAAATCTTGTAGTCGCTTGGCCAGCAGAAGCGCACCGAGGTTGGTCACGTCCCATCCACCACCACTGCACGGCCGGATCAGATCATCGTTGGCCAGGGACTCGAAGATGCCGTCGCGATTGGCGGGCAAGGGCAGATCCAGAGAATCGAAATACGCCGGATAGTCCAACAGCCGCAGGACTTCCTCAGTCGTCACGTGCTCGGCGGCCAACAGATCCTCGAACGGCGTTTGGTCGAGAACTCGCCACAGCTCGCGTTCACGATCGGGAGCGTCTTTCAGGGGTTTCTTTACCTCCCCGACCCGCAGGAAGGCCTCGTTGTGAAACCGCACCGGATGCCGAAATGCGCGATTGATTTCGAGAATCACGACTGGGTGGCCCTCGTGAGTCAGCTCGAAAAACCGAAACTGGATCTTCGGTGAGAGCAGGCGCAGAAGCCACGTTTCGAGGGGTTCGTTGCCCTTCTTTTCTGAAAATGGCGAGAAGCGGGTGCCCACGACGGCGTGCGTGTCGTTGTCGATGCCCCAGACGAGATAGCCAAACGCCTGGCCGTTCAATGCCGCCGCATTGGCCAGTGCCGAGAGATACTCGCCAATGAGCTGCGGGTCGTTCTGATTCACTTTGAACTCGACCCACTCCGTTTCCCGCGGCAGCTTGCCCAGTTCGCGCACGAGTCCAACGAGGTAGGCCTGGCTTCGATTGGGGCTCATTCGTCGTTCTCCGTTGCGGCCGAGTCTGCATCATCGGCAGAACCGTCATCCACATCGCTCAGGTCTTCAGTATTTTCGCCGGGCTCTCCGTTGGCAACGTCGTCCGGCAACCGCGCCGCAACCTCTCGCACATCCAGCTTGCCGGTGACCACGTCCGAGATGAGGCGGGTGCGGTACTCGCGGAGAAGGGAGATTTCGCGTTCGAATTGATCAACGGAACTTGTGACGTGGAAAAGGTCGACCTTGAGCCTGTCCATGATATCCGTCTGTTCGGACTTCGGCGGAACGGGAACCCGAATGTCATTGAAGTCATCAGTGTAAAGCCGCCAAAACCCCTGAACAATCCCCTTGGCTCGCTGGCGCAGTTCAATACGGCATGCCGGAGTGCGATACAATGCTTCAAAGTAACGCCCATCAATTTCACGAACGGGTCGAAAGACACTGTAATCTGGGCTTACGAGCCCGCGTTGCGGTGCAAGGGCAAAGACCCCTAAGTGAGCCTTCAGCCGATTCAACACTAGGTCTCCCTGTGCGCAGATCCTCGCTCCAGTGTATGACTCGGAAATCAAACGTTTCGCTTCAATCTGCGCATGCGGAACCAGACCCAACTTTTGGCTCATTGAGAGATGTATTTCCCTGCCAGAAACTGATCGGTCATCCACTTCGCGGAAAATGTACTTTGAGCGGAGGATTTCCCAGTGTCGTGGAATTTCGCCAAGCCACTTGACACCAGACTCTTTGAGGGGGACGGAAGCATCAAGTCCCCGAGTGACCGCTCTGTGGACTACGGCCTGCTTCTGCTCATTGAGCAACGCAATCACCTTCTGCTTGGCTCGAATCGCTTTGCCGATTCGGCCGTTGGCCCAGGCCAGGAAGCGGACGATGGCGGCCTGCTCCTCACGTGGCGGGCAGGGCGCCAGCATCTGCTTGAACTGGTCCCAGTAAAGGCGGTTTCGATTCTTGACAATGCCACGCGAGCAGGCATCGATTTCGGCCATGTATGCGGTGGTTCGAAACAGAGCGCCAAAGAAATTCGGATCGACATCGGCATACGGGCGAGCGACGACGTATGCTGGACTGACCAAACCGTTGACCGGAACGACGCCCAGCGCGCCTTGCCACATGCGCATCATGTTGTAGGCCAGATCGCCGCGTGTAGCACGTTTGTATTTACCGACATCAGACATGACCTGTTTTCGTTTTCCGCTCCGCATGTCGCGCACGCGAACGCCCGTCCGCAGCGAGACTTCAAGGATCGGCAGGTCGGCGAACCCCGTCTCATTTCGTTGGCCAAACAGACTCCCGCAGCGAACCACTTTCCAGTGACTCGGCACTTCCCGTAGCCATGGGAGCTTTGAGTCGTGATACTGTGAATATGGCTTCAACTCCGCAATCACAGCAGGACCCCGTTGTTGAGAATGTCGTTTCCGGCCATGTCTAAGGTTTCACCACAGCACTGAGCCGAAGCTCGCCCAGGTTAGGTGCTGGTGTTTGTATCGAGGGCAGCCATGCCCAAATGGCACTCATCGACCACTTCTGACGCCCCATCACAGCACCTCGAACCACTGTTTGATCTTCAGGCCCATCAAGCGGCGTCGCTCCTCCAGGAATTCATCATAGCTCGGCACCTTGCCATCGAGCAGCGACTCGGGGAGGCAATGCGTTCGCAGGTTCGCCTTCATGTCGTCGAGACTGGTGATGCCGCCATACTTCTTGTCACCGCCGGCGCACTGTTGGGAGAGCTCGGCGAAGTACTTCTCGGGAGCCTTGTCGCCGATGGCGATGTTGATTTCGCTCTGTGCGATCACGAAGTTGGCGATCTGGTTGTATCTGCCACGGGCGAGCCCCTGACTCTTCAGATGCTTCTTCGGGAAGACGTGATGCACGTCGCAGCGATTCAACAGCAGGTCATTGACCGTGATGTCGCGCGACAGAAAGCCTTTGTCGCCCAGCTTGACCTGGGCCGCCTGATACGCCAGAAAATACGGGCTCTGGCCTGACGACGTGTCCATGAGTTGCGGTAACATTCCGGTCCAGAAGCTCTCGGGCAACTCGGTGTCGATCACCGACTTGGTATATGCGGCTAATCCACGCGCCTCGATCTGACGAATGTCGAAATCGAACGCGGTTTCAGGGCTTCCGGTGTAACGCCCGCGCAGAATCGACATGACATACCAGCGCCGCACTAACTGTTCGAGGTCGGCTGCAGGCATGTTCTCGGCACGCCCACGTAAATACAAAATGTACGCAAAGTTCACGGCGTTCTGGCCGCCGATCAGGCCGCTGGTCACGAAGCCTGCCGAGCGCAGAATCATGGTGATCCGGTCAAAATGTGTCTTGTTGATGAACGCCAGGATGCCCTTCTTCAGCTTGCCGAACGACTCCTCGGCGACCGCCTCTTCGAACTGCTTCGTGGCGAAGTTGCGGCCCGACAGCAGAGCAACCAGGTCCTGCAGCTTTCCGCGACCGAACTCCGACGTAAACGCTACCCGCAGCATGTCGGTATAGGTTGGATCGTAGATGTCGTCGTTGACATCCTTGAGCCACCGCATCTTTGGCAGGAACTCAGACTCGGCAAACGCCTTGTCGCCCTTCTCGATTTTCGCCAGGAACTCGGGCGCGACCGAGAGATGACAGAAGTAGTCGATGGCTTTGCGCAGCAGGTTGCCACCATAGGTCTCATTGACCGCGATCTTCGACATGGCGAAGTCGGCTTGCGACAGCTCGGTGCCGGCCGAGTTTACCCGAATAAAGATCTCGGTGACCGTCTCGATATCGAGATCATCGGCCAGTTCGATGACGCCAACATGGTTGTTGATGACCTTCCGCAGTTTCTCGATGCTGGAGAACACGGCGTCCTGTGTTGCGGTTGTATTGCGGGCGCAGTAGTCTCCGACCAGTTTGAAAACGCTCGTTGCCGGGTCGAAGACCACGGCGATGTCCTCGATCCACGTCGAGTCTTTGCGAATGGCCGGATTCGCCACTTCGAAGCGCTCTTCCAGTGGATGAAACGCGATGCGGATCCGAATCGTCTCGTAATCTTTTGTCAATACTTCGCGACCAAGCAGCGCCGCCATCAGCGCCGTGACGCGTTGCTGACCGTCGATCAGGATTCTCTTTCCAGCAGAAGTTGTCCCGTCTTTGAGCTTTACCGTTGGGTTGCGCCACGCGATCAAATACCCGACAGGGTATCCTTGGTAGAGCGAGTCGAGCAGATTGCGAACTTTGGTAGCCTCCCAGACGAATGGCCGCTGGATCTCAGGAATCGCTATCTCGCCCGATTTTACCCACGTGAGCAGTGTTTCGATCGGATGGGGGGTAACAGAATAGCGTTGTGTTGACATGGGTTACTTGCCTTTGAGCAGCTCGTCGAGCAACCCCTCGGCCTCTTTCTCGACGGCCAGGATATCGGCTCTGATCTCATCGAGGGTGCGCAACGGTTGTGGCTTGTAGAAATGGCGAGTGAAGCTGATCTCGTAGCCGATCCTGGTGGACTCTTTTTTGATCCAGGCGTCAGGCGTATACGGCAGAACCTCACGGCGGATGAAGGCCTCGATGCCACCCTCTTCGAGCAACGGCACCTGCTCGGTGTCGCGCAAATCAGAGTCGGGCTCGTACTCGACCACGAGATTCTTGTCGCCCACGGGCGACGAATAGAATCCATATAGCGGGTCGGCCTTGGCTTTGCCGGGTTTGTGAACTTTGGCGATGACGGGCGCGGCGGTCTCGACCCGCCAGCTTACGGAACGAAGGATTAGCTTGAGATCGGCGGCCGAGAGTTTGACCCCGGCCTCTTTCAATACATCGTCAACACGATCACGGAAGATGTTATGGTCTTCGAAAACTTTGTCACCCAGCGACTTTCGCAGGCACGTTGCCGCATCGACGAGTCGCCCGTCGCGTTCCCATGTCTTAGGGTCGAGCAGCTTCTTTTTCTTCTTCTCGGGCAAACCCTTTTTGGAGCCGCTGTCTTCATCGTCTTCTCGGTCGTCGCCGTCATCGGCTCCCCAGGTTTCGAGTTGCTTTCGCAGCGCCGGAGCGACCTTCTCGAATCGCGCGAACAGATCGTCGCCGAATTCATCGTAGAGCGTCGAGCGCAGGTCTTCATCTCCAGACGCGAACCGCAGGGTCTCGATGGCTTTCAGCGTCAACTGGCTGTGAAGGCGAAGCGGGCGCTCGACCGTGACCTTCCAGTAGCCGAAGGCGGCGTTGGCAAAGATCTTCGACTGCTCGGTTTCTTTGAACGCGGAAAAGGCCTCGCAGATCTTGTTGATGTCGTCGTCGGCCAACTCGCAGTTCTTCTTGCCCAGGTTCTTGCGCAGCGGCTTGAACCATTGCGTCGCATCGATGAGCTGCACTTTATCTTTACGGTGTGCAGGTTTTCGATTGGTAAGCACCCAGATGTAGGTGGCGATGCCGGTGTTGTAGAACATGTTCAGCGGCAGTGCGACGATAGCTTCGAGCCAGTCATTCTCGATGATCCAGCGCCGGATGTTGCTCTCACCCTGGCCGGCGTCGCCCGTAAACAACGAGGACCCGTTGTGAACCTCGGCGATACGGCTGCCGAGCTTGGTGCCGGTCTTCATCTTCGACAACATGTTCGCCAGGAACATCATCTGACCATCGCTGGACCGGGTCAGCAGCGAAAACTCGGCGTCTCCCGCGTGTTCGATCATGAAGCGCGGGTCTTTGATGCCGTCCTTGCCGCCCATGCGTTCGAGATCGCTCTTCCAGCTCTTGCCGTAGGGGGGATTGCTGAGCATGAAATCGAACTCGCGCGCAGGGAAGGCATCGTTGGCCAGTGTCGAGTGCTCGGGACCCCCGACCAGGTTGTCTGCCGCCTCGCCCTCGCCCTTCAGCAACAGATCGGCCTTGGCGATGGCGTACGTTTCGGCGTTGATCTCTTGGCCGAACAAATGCGTCGCGACCTGCTTGCCGTGGTCGTGGGCCAACTGCTGCAGCGTTTCTTCGGCCACGGTCAACATGCCGCCCGTGCCGCACGCGCCGTCGTAGAGCAGGTATGTGCCGGACTCGATTTGTTCCGCGACAGGAAGAAAGATCAACCGGGCCATGAGCTTAACGGCGTCGCGTGGCGTCCAGTGCTCGCCGGCCTCTTCGTTGTTTTCTTCGTTGAAGCGGCGGACCAGCTCCTCGAAGATCGTCCCCATGGCATGGTTATCGAGGCCTGGATGCTTGGTGGTGCCATCCGGATTGAGCACGGGGTTCGGGCTGAGGTTGATCGACGGATCGAGCAGCTTCTCAATCAGTGTTCCCAGAGCATCGGCCTTCGACAGTCGCGGGATCTGGTTGCGAAACTCGAAGTTTTCGAGGATCTCCTGCACGGACGGCGAGAACCCGTCGAGATACGCCTCGAAGTCTGCCTTGAGCGCCTGTTGGCTGGCCCGATTCTTCAGATCGCGCATGGTGAAGCTCGACGTATTGTAGAACGCCTGGCCGGCTGCCTGGCGCAGTGCCTGGTCCTGGTTGGCGATCTTGGCGTTGTCGAGCGAGGTCTTCATGTCGAGCACTGCCTTCTTGGTCGGCTCCAGCACCGCATCGAGTCGCCGCAAGACGGTCATCGGCAAAATGACGTCGCGGTACTTGCCGCGCACATAGAGGTCACGGAGCACGTCATCGGCGATGCCCCAGATGAAATTGGCGATCCAGTTCAGTTGCGTCTGTTCCATGCGCACCTCGGAGTTGTCAGCGCGTCGGTGGTTATCCGGCTCACGATCATACCACGCAGGCGTTCACTCGGAACGCCCCAGTGTTATCGTCATACGGTAATGAAAACCGGCGCAGGGTGCAAGGTTTGCGCGATGTCTGGATTCGGTTCTGGCTTGTCGAGGCGACGTATCGTAAAGTACTGTGGGCCAACCAGTTGTTATAGGGCTAACCCGAAGTTCCAGCGGGTTTCAAGCGATGTTCCCGCTACGGACGCGTCTTTGCGCTCGTTTGCGCCGTGCAGTTACTGGCTACACAAGGGATCGAACACCCAGGAGGGCCAACGCATTGGCCTGGATCTGACTGGGCGACGTGACTTTGTCGAATGTGTTTCCAGATGCCCCGGCGGGCCGAATGGTGTTCTTTAGTTCCCTGCATATGGCGCTCCGGATCGCTCAGATCGGATCGATCCTGGCCCCATCTAAGGACACCTTCGCCAAGGCCATGCGGTGTATTGAGGAGAACGGGGAGCCAGCTATCAGGAGTCTTCGCTTTGCATTGAGAAAAGGCTCGGCCGGGGTGTCATGTTGCGTCGAGCGCCGGGCTACAGTTCGTTGCGGTGAGCTTGTGACGGGAGAGGTCCCCCAGGCCGACAAGTGACCAGTTGTCGATCAGGCACCGAGTGCGGGAGCGACCTCTTGGTAACAATTCGAACGCCGGGTCACCCCAAACCAAAATCACCTACAAAATGACTACAGTGGCGGTCAGCCGAAAATGAAAAACCTGATAACCATCATGGTTATCAGGCCTATTTCTCGGAGCGGGAAACGGGTCTCGAACCCGCAACCCCCAGCTTGGGAAGCTGATGCTCTACCAATTGAGCTATTCCCGCTGACGGAGCCGAATATAGCATAGCACCGGCGCAGTTTGCAACAAGCCGGCGCTACCGATGATCCGGTCGTTGTGGGCCCGTGCCCAACGGCCGCACGAGGGTGGGGTGCCCCCCCGTTAAACAACGACACCGGCCTCTCTCGCAAGAGAAGGCCGGCGTCGCGCGGGGCATCCACCCCGGGTCTTTTACGTCACTTGCCGAACGGGTTGGTACCCTCGACCGTCACAGGCACCAGCGTGCCGGTTCCGGCTGTCGTGCTGGCCGTGCCGCTCTTGATCTCCTTGCGCTTCGCCAGATAGGCCTTCAACGCATCGCTGTCGCCCAGGTAGTTCTTCATCTCGGCGTCGCTCAGTTTGCCCAACGTTTCGCTGTCGAGAATGAGCGCGATCTTCTCGATGTCGGCGGGGTTGTTCTTCGTGGCGCTGTGCAGGAACTGCTTGATGCTGCGCCACGGCCAGTTGCTGTCTTTGAAAGCCTTGAACACCTTGTCGCGCCCGCCGTCGATCTCGGTGGCCATGCGATACATGATCATGGCATTGATGCCTTCGACGCTCAGCAGGTCTTTGCCCGACAACTTGGTGGCGTCGACATGGTCGTATTCGCCCTTCGACTTCTCGACCATGATCGTCTTGTTGCGGTTGCGGTAGCGCACGGCTTCCGAGGGGTCGTCCAACGCCTGGTTGAACTCGGCAAAACCCTCGAGGAATGCGGCGCGCGGCTTCGTCTTCTCGTTGCTGTAGTGGGTGCCGTCCGGACCATAACCGTTCATTTCTTGCATCGTCAGGTCGAGCGTGTGCGCGAATTCGTGCACGAACGTCGACTTCGCATCCTCGGCACCGTCCGGATAGTTGTACCGTTTGGAGTTCATCGAAATCGCAAAGCCCGACGAATACGGCCAGAAGTCCTTGGTGATGTTCGGATACTTCGACTCGTCTTCGAAACCGGTCGTGTCGGTCAACAAGACCTTGACCTTCGAGCGGAACGAATACTGCATGCGGTCTTTGATGGCCTGCGACTTCGAGTGGCGGAAGATCTCGAGCAGCGCCTTCTGACCATCCGATAGCTCGTATTCGGCCTTGGCACCCATCTGTGCCATGAGTTCCGCCTCGGTGCTCACCTTGACGCGCTTCACGGTGTACGCCGTGTTCGGATCTTCCTCCGAATACCAGGTCTTCTCACCGCTGCCGGGGAAGAAGTTGCGCGTCACGCCCTTCTCCCATTGCCTCGCGACCCAGTTGCCCGCGCCCTTCACCGCAGCCTTGGTCTTTTCCCACCAGCCTTGCGGATTCGGGTTGTTGATCTGCTTGACGGCCTCGATCTTCTGATAATAGAACTCGAACTCGCATTCCTTTGCCGCCGCCATCGTGGGCAAGAGCACGGCCAGAACCAGAGCCAGAAGTGTGATACGCCATACTGCCTTCATGTTCGACCTCCCTGCGATCGAGTGTATTTACTTCGTATTGTTGCTGTCGGCCGTCTCGGCCGCGGGATAGCGCAGATCGGTGACATTGGTCTGCGGGGCCTTCGCCAGCTCGTTGCGGGTCACAATTTCCTGCAACTGTTCGCGGGCTGTCTGGATCGGATACTTCTGGTTGTCGGCCACTGCGGCCGCCAAGGCGTCATAATCGGGAACATAAACGACCCGCATCTTGACGAATGACCCGGCAGCGCCCGCCTTGCCACCCTTGACCGGTGTGACCGCCAGCTTGAAGTTCGCCTTCTTGCCGGTAGCCAGTTCAGCAACCGTTGCCGATGCCGGTGCCACGGCCAGGTCGTCAGAAGTCGTGAAGAAGACCGCCAGATTGCGCAAGGTCCCCAATCGGCCCTCGATCTCGGCCGTTATCTCGTGAGCCTTGATCGGACCGGCGCCGTTGGGCGCGGTCAGTGCCAGGGCGAGGTTCTCGGGAACGCAATATGTGGCCTCGTTCGCCGCGGCCAACCACGGCACCGCGACGATCATGCCGATTGCCAGACACAGTCCAAACGCTCGGTACATGGCTCCTCCTGAGGATCTACCCAACTATACCGAGATTATACCAAATAGTTTCGCCCGCTCGCGCACCTGAAAACAACGGAGCCCGGTGCTCGTAGCACCGGGCCCCACAGAAGAAGGCGCGAGCGTTGGCTCAGCCGCGGTTCTGCCCCGTCATCGATACCAGCCGTTCGATACGGTCGTGCATCGGCGGGTGCGTCGAGAACCACCCCATGATGCCCTGGACCGAAAACGGTGAGGCAATGAACAGGTGCGCCGTGGCCGGCTCGGCATCGCTCATCGGGCGGTTCGCAATCCCGCCTTCGAGCTTGGCCAGCGCGCTCGCCAGCCAACGCGGATCGCCACAGTACCGTGCCCCGGTTTCGTCGGCCAGATACTCGCGGCTGCGCGAAATCGCCAACTGGATCAACGTCGCCACCAGCGGCGCCAGGATGATCATCAACAGACCGAGCAGCGGGCTGCCGCCCTCGCCGTCGCGCCGCCGGTCGCCGCCCGTCCACAGGAACATTCGGGCCACGAACGACAACGAGCCGGCCAGCGTCGCCACCAGGGTCGACAGCAACACATCGTAATTGGCCACGTGGGCAATCTCGTGTGCCAGCACGCCGGCGAGCTCCTCCTTGTTGAGCATGGCCAGCAACCCTTCGGTTACCGCGACCGCCGACTTGCTCGGACCACGGCCGGTGGCAAATGCGTTGGGCGACATCGACGGAATGATGTACACCGCGGGTTTGGGAATGCCGGCCCGCTCGGCCAGCCGTTCGACGATTTCGTGCAGCGCTGGGAACTGGTCACGCTCGACCGCCTGGGCGCCGTACATCGACAAAACGATGCTGTCGGAAAACCAGTAGCTGAAAAACGACATGGCCAGCGAGATCACGAAGGCCACCACCAGTCCTTCGGTGCCCCCCATGGCCTGACCCAGTACGAGCACGATGGCGATCAGCAGGGCCAACAGTGCATAGGCTTTGATAGCGTTGGTCATGAAGCGATCTCCTTCGCGATGATGCGGTTCGATCAGCGACGGTGCAACGTCGCGCGGTCGTCATGGGTCAATAATAAGCAAAAGGTGGGCCAAGATCAACGCGACGACCGTTCCTGCCGGTGCAACATGCGGGTGACCGCGTAATCGAGGCGTGATTCGGCCTCGACCAGCGCTTGTGCCAGCGGGACATCGGCCTCGGCCAGCGGCTCGACGTCGGCAATGCCGGCGTCGCGCCAGGCAAGTGGTGCAACGTCGGATGCGACGCTGCCGGCCGCCACCAATAGCGCCACACCGCGAGACCGACACCGTGCGGCAATTCCGGCCACGACCTTGCCGGCCAGAGTGGTGCGATCGAGACGACCCTCGCCGGTAATCACCAGATCGGCTGTGGCCAACCGCTTGTCAAACCCGATCAGATCGAGAATCACGTCGATGCCGGGCCGTGGGATGACGCCGTAGACCGCCGCCAACCCCCCCGCGAGTCCGCCGGCCGCGCCACCCCCGACGATCCCCGCCGGGTCGGTGCCGCAAGCCCGACCCAGGACGCGGCACCAGTTTGCCAGGCCCTCATCGAGTTGGGCCACCGCCTCGGGTGTCGCCCCCTTTTGCGGACCGAACACGCGGGCCGCCCCATGTTCGCCGAGCATCCGATTGGTGACGTCGGCAGCGATGAGCAGCTCGACGCCCGGCCCCGGCCGACGCAGATGGGTCAGGTCGACCCGGTCGATCCGGCTCAGATCGCTGCCACCCTGAACCGAAACCACGTTATCACGGTAATAATACCTAGCGCCCAGCGCTGCCAGTGCGCCTGCTCCGCCATCGACGGTGGCGCTGCCGCCCACGGCGAGCATGACGCGGCGCGCATCGCTGACAAACGCAGCCGCGAGCAGTTCGCCCGTACCATGACTGGTCGTCCGCAGCGGATCTCTTTGGTCCCTTGTCACGAGCCCGAGTCCAGACGCCTGCGCCATCTCGACGACCGCGGTCGTGCCCTCGCCCATGCGCGCCCAGAACGCACCAACACGTGCCCCCAACGGTCCCGTCACCTCAGCGCCAATGCGCTGCCCGCCGATCGCCGCCAGCACCGCATCGATCGTGCCTTCACCGCCGTCGGCCACCGGCAACTCGATCACTTCCGCCGTCGGCATCGTTCGGCGCACGGCCCGGGCCATGATGGCCGCCGCCCTGGTTGCCGTCAGCGACTCTTTGAATGAATCAGGCGCAACGAGACAAATCACCCCAGCCTGACGCCGAGTTGCCTCGCCTGGTCGAGCAGTTCGGGTTGTTCTTTGAGTTTGCTTTCGTGCGAGAGGTCGCCGGCGATGATGCCGCCGACGTGTTGCATCTTGAAGAACTCGCCGAACCAGTACTTCAGGTAGTCGGTGACGTTCACGAAGCGCGTGGCCGGGGCCGCCGAGGCGGTGATCGTGACGAAGCGCTTGCCCATGACCCGTCGGATCGAAAACTTGTCGTTGAAATACATGCACCAGCGATCGATGAAGTTCTTCATGGTGCCGCTGACCTGGCCGAAGTAGATCGGTGATGCGAACAGGCAGATGTCGGACGCTTCGATCGCCGGGGTGCAGGTCATGAGAAAATCGTCGGCCTGGGCACAGCGGTCGGCGTGGGTTTTGCAGTAGTCGCAGGCACGACAGGGGTTGATCTTCAGGTCATACAATTGAAAGACGGACACCGCGTGGCCCTTGGTCCGGGCGCCTTCGGCAAAAGCATCCACCAATTGATTGACGCTGCCCTTGGGATGCGGGCTGGCAACAAATGCGGCGATTTTCATCGGGATTCTCCTGCGTGGAAATTGCGGCGGGCGGGTGGGGAAGGGTGGTTCAGCGCTGCATCAACCGCGCGACTTCGAGGTCGTATTCGGCCCGTTGGATCACGCGGTCACGCTCTTCGCCCTGCAGTTGCGTATTGGCGAAGCTGCGGATGCGCAAGAGGTTCTTGGTGGCTTCTTCCGAACTCAGCCAGGGTGTGTTCGGCTGCGCATCGGGGAACGCCCGGCGCACCAGTTCCTGCCACTTGAGCGTTTCTTGATAGTGCAATGTTTTGTATTGCACGTAGCCCTGTTTGTTTTTCTGGTTGAACTGGCACTCGGCCATGAGATCGTAAATACGTTGTCGGTGCAGACGGTCTTTTTCGGGGATCGCCTTGAGCACGTTCGCGAGCATCTGCATGGCCATCTCGTAGCGGCGGTTGCGCATCTCGTACTCGGCGCGCATCAGGTCGGGCAACGAAATCGAGCCCAGCCGTTGCGTCTCGAGGTAGTCGGGGTCTTGCTTGGGTTGTACCAGGTTGGCCACCGCGATGCGGCTCAGGTTGGCCTTGGTGAACTGGTCGAACGCGTTCGCCTGCACCTCGACGGCGGTCTGTTGCACCGAGAAGAACGTATCGAGGCTGGCCCGGGTGATGCTGGGCTGGAACCGGCGCGTGGTCACGGGCGCCGGGGCGCGCGCGTCGGTCTTCTTGTGCGTGCTGTAGTCGATGTAGACGCGATTCGGTGAGAACCGCTTCACATCCGATTTGAAGATCGTGTTGAGGAAGTTGAAAACCAGCGCAATCAATACGATCGCGCCCGCCCACACGGGAAGATTGTTACGATCGAACATGGGCGCTTGCAGGGGCCTGGGGTCGGGCTGCCATCAGAAATCCTGCGCGTCGTCGACCGAGCAGAAATAGCTCGGATTGTTAACGGCCATCGTCCGGTACCGTGAATACAGTTTGACCGCGATTTGCAGGTCTTCATCGCGGATGTTGGCCTTGTCATCGACAAACGACCGCACCAGCAGCGTCGCGAACGTCGCTTTGCGGGCTTCGGCAGCGACGGTCGATTGAGTGATCGGGGTCACCTTGACGTCGACCGTGCGGTTGGCCCCGTCGACCTTGACCTCGATCTTCTGCTGATACAGCTTCACCGACCACGACGAAATGTTGTAGAGGATCGGCCGGGCCGCCGTGTCACCACCGAGCGCCGGGTTGGGCCGGAACTCGACCGGCACCTTCTGGAAATACAGGTCGCCGCCCTCTTCTTTGCGCGTCACCACGCCCTTGGCGTCGCATTTGTACTCGACCCGGCTGACCGGGAAATTGTAGTCGAGCGGGGAACGCCGTTGATAGCTGTTGCCCATGAACACCATGTCTTCGAGATCGGGTACCTTGGCGCGGAACTTGATGAACGTGAACGATTTCGCCTGTTCGTCGACGCTCTCGAAGCAGTAGGCCATGGCCGTGTCCTGGTAGATCTTGCCCAAAAAGATGCGGCCATCCGCTTGCAGCTTGCTCATCGTGCTGACATGCTTGGTCGTCGCACTGCCCTTGAAATAGAACTCCCAGGCGAAATACAAGATGAACGCGGCCAGCGATACCGCGATCATCAGTTCGGCAAGGCCAAAGGCCCGGCGCGAAAGCATACGTCGTATGTATGTCATGAGGTGTTGCCCCACCGCCGGATGATCGTGCCGAACTTGACCTCGTGCGTCCGCTGCGACTCCTCGTGCCACGACACCGTGACCACGGCGGTATAGGAAACCGGTCGCTGGTCAGGGTCGGGCGGATTCGTCGAGGCCGGCGTCGGGGTCAAGACCACCGCGGTCTGAAAGCGCCCGTAGTCTTTGGGCAACAGATCGGCTTTCGCATCGCTCGGCACGAGCATCCCCTTGCACACCAGGTCGGCGTGCGCCAGCGGGTATTCCTGGCCGTCGACACCGCGCAACGGCGAAGCCATGAGCTTCTCGATGCCGTCGATGCCCAGGCTGCGCAACTCGTCGATCGTGGTGCGGCCGATCGTCTCGGCAATCAGCAGGTTCTTCGCCTTGGCCGTGGTGATCTGGCTCGAGTGAAACAACACCATCAACGGCAACAGGCCGATCGTGAACACGCACAACGTGATCAGCATCTCGATCAGGGTGAAGCCGCGCCACGACAGCCTGCGGCCGGTGGTCGCAGGGATCCGACAGATCGGTGACGGTGTGTTCATTGATCCTGGGGCCGATCGCTCGTCGCGCCTTCCATGCCGAAATACTGCAACTTCGGACTCAGGTGCGCGGTGTGATAGAACGACTGTTCTTCTTTGTTGTAGTCTTCGATGATTTCAGCCATCTGCGTGCCGTTGACCGTCGTCTGGCGTGCATACGCCGGGTTCATGACATCGTGGTAGATGATCAGATCGCCGTTGATCTCTTGCTTGTTCAGGTGCTCGACGACGAGGTTGCCCCAGATCTGGTTGCAGTCGTTCTTGATCTGCGACA
>CAZADH010000040.1:0-29113 GCA_964483805.1 uncultured bacterium | reverse complement strand
TGATGCCCTCGTCGGGGCGATCAACATTCGGACGTATGACGCGACCGCGGCACAGATCCTCGATCGGTTCCAGATCGGTCGCAGCGGGGTGGCTCGGATGGTCCCGCTCACCGGCGCACCGGGTGATGAAACAGATCACGTTTGGTGGAACGTCACCGACTCAGAGCCGAACCGAGGGTGCTTGTACTTCGACCTGACCGACAACTATCTCTACCTGACCGCTTCCCAGTCCGGGTCCGTTGACTGGTGGCCAGTTGGGCGGGCCGGTGGCGATTCTGACTTTGATTTCTCAGCCAAGACGCTCACGGTGGCATCTGCCGTACAGGGCCCAAAAGCGATGATGACCCCAGAGGGCGGTTTTGCGTCGAGAATGACCGCAGCGGAGCCGCTGACAAAAGGGTATGTCGTCGCGGCCAGTTCGATAGGTAGCGAGTGCGTGTCACTTTCGCCCGGATCCAACTACCAAGGCCCAATTGGCGTGGTCTACGAGACCGTGGCCAGCGGGTCCGCGGTCTGGATCGTTCACGCCGGCATCGCTGACGTCTACTGTGACGCTGGGGCGACCGCAACGAATTTGCTCCGCACATCCACGACGTCGGGCATGGCCTATGCCGACGATAACGTCCCTCCGACCAACCAGGCCGATCACAACGGCGAGATCGGGCACGTCCTCACTTCCCATGCCGGAGCTGGTCTGACGCGCGCAATCCTTCATTTCAACTGATCCGGAGCCATAACATGCCTGACAACAGCCTGATAAACGGGACACCGTGCAAGAACAGAAACGAGTGTGACGACCACATGTACGTGATGCGGACCGTCGAGCGAAACACCGCCACTCTCGACGGCGTTCAGCGCGAGATCACCGTCATGCGCGACACCCAGGAGCGCAATCACACGGAACTGCGCGAGGACATGCGCGATCTGAAAGCGATGATCACCCGCAGTACGAACGGAACAAACGGCGGCATCCAAATCACGGCTGGCAACACGCAGGCTTCGCAGACGGCCGGCCAAGGACCGTCGGCATCAGACTGGTCGAAACTGTGGATTTCGATCCTGTTGCTAGGGTGCGTGGTTGTTGGAGCTTGGTTTGTGCATCTTGGCATCACCAACGCCAACCCGTTCAATCCGCAGACACCGATTCGTCACGAGGAGGTCAAGCCGTGAAGCGCAATACTTTGTGTGTCGTCCTGCTCCTTCTACTGGCCGCCTCGGCGTGGGCCGATACCTACACCTCGTGGGTGCTGATCTCGACATCGGCCAGGCACACCAGCACGTCGGGTGTGTCCCAGATCGAGGATCCGACCAGCCTCGTCTACGAGAGGGCGCTCACGACCGGGTCAGGAACCGGCTACGTCGACCAGTCCTACCATCGTCTCGCGACAGTCGCCAGCACCGCCAGCGACGTCTACGACCTGAACGGGAGTCTGACCGACGCGTTCGGCACCGTGGCCACGTTCTCGGCCGTGAAGTCAATCACCGTCCGCAACGACAGCCTTACTGCCGCGATCGCCGTCGGCGGTGGGGCGACTGACGTCGCCGGGATCGGCCGCGTGGTCGTGCCGGCCGACGGCTGTCTGGTCGTCTCGGGTCCGCTCGACGGGTGGCCCGTGGCATCCGGGGCCGACTGCGTGACCGTAGCGATCGCCACCGGTTCATCCGCTCAATACCGGTTGATCATCACCGGCAACAAATAGCGCCAACGCGCCAGGAGGGTATCATGTTCCGCAAGCTGCTCATCGCTCTTCTCATCGTCTGTTCTGCCTCTGTCGCGTCGGCCGCTCCGGCATCGGCGAATGAGGCCTTCGACAAGCACGTCCTGCTCTACGGTTACTGTGACGCGCTGGCGCAGTGGCTCGGCCTTCGAGCCGACTCGTCCGGGGCCCTGAGCGTGACCCTGCTGGCGACCCCGAGCGCCGATATCCCAACCGCTGGTGTCTACCGTTTTCTTGGTGCCGGACAGTCATACATCGCCAGCGTCAGCACCAGCACCCCGCTCGTGCTGACCTCGTTCGCCACGATCAGCACCTACCCGGCGCAGATCATCGTCAACAGCAGCAGTGACCTGTGGTGGTCGACCCAGAGCACCGCGACCGCGGCCTGGGTCTGGAAGTGCAACAAGCTGACCGCCAACACCCCGTTGATCTGGTCGGTCAAGTCTTCGGGCGGACTGGTCCCGACCTTCATCGCTTCGAGCACCGGCACAGTCGCCGACATCTCTGCCGGCGTCGTTCCCTACGAGCACTGAGGTGTAGCATGAGGCAATACATCGTATTTGCACTCGTCGCAATTGCGCTGGCGGCTATCCCGCTGCTGGCGCATTCTCTTGATCTGTCGGAGCCGCGTCCGCTGACGATTCCGGGGGCGGTTGAGATGGGGAGCCCCGGCGCGATCCGCGTGCAGGCGGCGGGGGTGGCGAGCACGGGGACTGGGACGGCGGTGGCGAGTGCAGCACCGTCGCTCGGGCTTGTCGGGGCGTATTATCAGACGGCGACAGTCAAAACGTATGTCAAGGATTCTGGAGTTGTCGGCAAGTGGTATGACGCCTCCGGTAATGGGAACCATTTGTATTCCACCAGCGAGGCAAACAGCCCGTCTGTAGATGTTGCATCTGGGATAGTATTTAGATTAAACACCTACGATAATCTACGGACGCCAACTACATTAGTTCGCGGCACAGGCGCAATCTCGTTTGTCATTTATCACAACCTCGACAATTACGATACCGGCACGCGCACATATTTCAAGCAGTGGGCCGGGGAAACACTGTTTTACCTGAAGCAGTGGAACTACGGGAGAATCAGCGCGGAAGACCCAACGCAATTACAGTCAGCGCATAACATCGCCAATCACACGGGAGAATACAGAGTTGCGTATGTTCTTGATGGCGCATCGTCTTCGATTTGGCTAAACGGGTCAAAAATAGCCTCTGGGAACTCTGGATCGGCAAACTGTAATGTTTGGTGGTATATCGGTGGGTATCCATCGCCAAACGAGATATGCTCTGGTCGGTGGTACGGGTTGCTGATATACCGACGCGCTCTCTCCGACGCCGAGTGTTCCGACTCTGTCAACTGGTTCAACTGATGGACCGCGCCCACTGGCTCCTGCTCCCGCTCGCGCTACTCGCGATGTGGTGCGCGTTCTGCGCCGCAAAAGCTCCTGGTCTCCTTCAACAACCGGTCCCTGTTATGCGTCCAGACACGTGGGACGAGTTGAGAAAAGAGATTCAACGTCGACCGTGGGTAGACCCTATGCAGCCTCGCGGGCCCGACATGCCAGGCGGTCTGAAATGATCGCTCCGCACCATTGCCCGTCGCACAAGCCCGAGGGCTGGGCCGTGTCGAACGGGATCAAGTATGCCGGCGTGTTCTGCGCCGTCATCGGCTGGTGGATCTGGCGCAGGCTGCGAACGTGACAAGGCGTGCAGCGCGTGGTAACCTTCAGACAAGCCGATGCAATTCCCAAAACGGGAATCCACTTCATCGGTGGGCACCGGTGTGGGCACCGGATCATTTGAAAACAGGAAGAAGAGCGCAATCAGCGGAGTGTGACTCCTCTATGTGAGTGTCGCCACCTCCACTGTGCGAATCCTCGAACTTCCCTTGGGGTTCGGGGATTCTTCATATTGAATCATTCGTTTGGCGGATTGATCGTGCGAAGACGCGTCGTCAACTGAAACGATCAAGGACCGATGGTTGATCTCAGTTTGAGCAGAGGCTGATGTGAGCCCGAGTGCGGTAAGAAAGAGGATGTTGGAAATCTCGGCGTTCGCGATGAGGGTTGCCGAGCGGTTCAACCCTGAGAAGATCATTCTCTTCGGATCGTTTGCTTATGGGGTTCCCCGAGAAGATTCCGATGTGGATATCCTGGTCATCCTCCCGTTTAAGGGGAAGGGGTTTCGCAAGTCCCTGGAAATCCTCGAGGCCACGGATCCGGGTTTTTCGATTGATCTTCTGACTAGGCTTCCGAAAGATACTGAACGGCGTTACCGAGAAGGCGACCCACTGATTCGTATGGCCATGGACCACGGAAAGGTTCTGTATGAACGCAACGGTTAGGGAATGGGTCGAGAAGGCGGAAGAGGACTTCCATGTTCTCGAGCGCGAATCCCGGGTCAGAAAGAACCCTTCGTTCAACGGAATCTGTTTCCACGCTCAGCAGTGCGTCGAGAAACTCATGAAGGCCTGGATCATATCGAAGAAGCGAGTTCCGCCTCGGACCCACGATCTTCTCATTCTCAACGAATTGCTCATGGAAACCGGCTTGGTTCTAAAGTGCTCCCGCAGCGAACTGCGAAGTTTGTCAATCGGAGCCGTCATGTTTCGGTATCCGGGGGAAAGCGCTGATAAGGAAATGGCTGTCGAGGCCGGAAAACTGTGCAAGCGGGTCAGGAAAGAACTTCATCTGGGGCTGGGGGTTATTCCGGCGCCCGCCAGGAAACCCAGAGTTTCGAGAAAGAAGTGATCGGCGGATGCGACGACGCATCGCCGCTTTCAAGAAGATAGCCGCAGCCAAATCCCGATGAACGCACCTGTCACCGTCACCCCAAGCGAGTTGGCCGACTTTCTGTTGCACGTGGCGATCGCGCGCCCCGTGTTTATCTGGGGGCAGCCGGGCATCGGCAAATCATCGATTGTGCAGCAGTTCGCCGATGAGATCGGCCTGCCGTGCGTATCGCTGTTGGGCAGCCAACTCGCGCCCGAAGACATCATTGGCGTACCGCAGATCACCGACGGTGTCAGTCATTTTTGTCCGCCGGCGAACATTGCGCGACGCGAACCGTATTGCTTGTTTCTTGACGAACTGAACGCCTGCTCGCACGAGGTGCAGAAGGCGTTCTACAGTTTGATCCAGGAGCGGCGGGTTGGCGAGTACGAGTTGCCGGCCGGGTCGATCGTTGTTGGCGCGGGCAACCGGGCGCACGACAGCGCCATCGTCAAATCGATGTCGTCGGCGCTCATCAATCGTATGGCTCATGTGCATCTGCGCGTCTCGGCGCGCGAGTGGCTCGACTGGGCGGGGGCCAACGCGATTCACCCGCACATCGTCGAATACATCGGTCTGCGCCCCGACCACCTCAGCGTTGCGCCGCCGAAGCACGAGGAGCCGTTCTCGACGCCCCGCTCGTGGCACATCCTCAGCGATGCCCTGAAGGAATACGGCGACGACCTGACCGATCGGCAGATCGAGATGCTCGCCTTTGGGTGCCTCTCGCCGCACCACGCCGGGCAGTTCAAGGCGTTTGTGCGGCAGTTGAAGAGCCGGTATCGGTTGGCGGCGATCCTCAAGGGTGATGTCGCCTGGCCGGCGGCACCCGAGGATCGCGATGTATTGTATTTTCTTGCTCAGTCGTTCCGGGCACAGCTTATCAAGGAACTGCCGACCGACGCCAACCGGCTCACCGAGACGCATCGCGAACTGGCGCATCGCGCCAAGGGACTGCTCAAGGAACTGGCGACGCTCAGTCTCGAGATTGCGCAGATGGTGGTGGCACGCGTCGAAGGCGAAGACGCGCTGCCCGGCTGGCTGATGGTCGAGATCGTTCGCGATCTGCCCCGACTCGTCGAGCGCAAGGATGGCGCCTAAGCGCGACTCCCGCAAAGGGAAGAAACCGAACCAGGCCGACGACTGGTATCGCGAGGGTTACGCGCGCGTCGCCGCGCACCCGCTGTTTGCGCCGTTGATGCATCACGCATACATACGGCGTATGGAATCCGGCAACCTGTGCCCCGCCGACGGTTGGGCCGTGGTGACCCGCGAGGGCGCGATCTATGCGCATCCGACGCGCAAGGCTCCGCCCGAGCAGTGGGCCTGGGTCCTGGGCCACTGTCTGCTCCACCTCGGCTTCGGCCATTTTCTCAAGGTCGAGGCCTGGACGCGCGAATGGAACGCCGCCTGCGATTGCGTCGTGGCCCGCTTTCTCGCCGACTTCAAGTTCGGCCGGCCACCCGACGACATCGTTGGCGACCTCGAGTCCGCGGCCCGCAACGAGGACAGGCTCGCTCTGCAGTTCCAGCGCACCGGGATCCCGGAGGACCGCGCCGGCTGGGGCGTCGCCGGCAAGCATCCCGACATGATCTTCACCGAGGCAGGCCGCCGCTGGTATGCGCGCGACGTGAATTGGGGCGATCTGCTCGCCGAAGGACTGGCGCAGGCCGTGGCCGCCGCACTCGATGCAGCAGCCGGGCGCGTCTCGGTGTTCGGGGGCGCACCACCAGGTTCGGGGCGGGTCTCGACGGCGGCGCAGGCGGCGCGGTCCTGGTTTCTCAGCTCGTTTCCGTTGCTCGGCTCGCTGGCTGCCGCGTTCACGCTGGTCGAAGACCCGCTCGTGTGCCACCGGCTCTCGATCTCCGTGGCCGCGGTCGATACGACGGCGAAGGTCGTCTACCTCAATCCTGCAGCCGGATTGAGCGACCACGAATTGCGCTTCGTCATCGCGCACGAACTTCTGCACGTCGGCTTGCGGCACGATGTGCGGTGCGGCGGCCGCGATCCGTACTTGTGGAACGTCGCTTGCGACTTTGTCATCAACGGTTGGTTGATCGAAATGGGACTCGGCGATCTGCCGCAGGTAGGCGCCCTTTACGACCCCGAGGTGAAGGGTTGGTCGGCCGAGGCGGTCTACGATCGTCTGGCGCGGGATCTGCGCAAACTGCGCCGGCTGGCCACGTTCAGGGGCGCTGGGTTGGGCGACATGCTGACCGACGAGCGGGGTTATCTGTTCGGTGGCGGTGTCGATCTCGACGAGTTCTATCGGCGCGCACTCGCGCAGGGGCTGCAGTATCACCAGGAGCAGGGCCGCGGGTTCTTACCGGCGGGGTTGATCGAGGAAATCCAGGCGTTAAGTCAGCCGCCGATCGCATGGGACGTTGCTCTGGCGCAGTGGTTCGATCACTTCTTTGCCCCCGTCGAGAAGCGGCGTTCGTACGCGCGCCCAAGTCGGCGCCAGAGTGCCTCGCCCGATATTCCGCGGCCGCGGTGGGTGCTCGCCGAGGGTGCGCTCGATGCGCGCACGTTCGGGGTCGTCCTCGACACGTCGGGGTCGATGGACCGCAAACTGCTCGGGCTCGCTCTGGGCGCGGTCGCCAGCTACAGCGTCGCCCGTGAGGTGCCGGCGATTCGCGTCGTCTTCTGTGATGCGCAGGCGTACGATCAGGGATATATGCCCCCCGACGCATTGGCTCACCGCGTCCGGGTACGCGGGCGGGGCGGCACGGTGCTGCAACCCGGTATCGATTTGCTCGAGCGCGCCGACGACTTTCCCCCGGATGGCCCGATTCTGGTCATCACCGATGGCGCATGCGATCATTTCAGAATACATCGGCAACATGCGATATTGCTGCCTGAAGGAAGTCTGCTCCCGTTTCCGCCGAAAGGGCCGGTGTTTCGCATTCGCTGAATGGGCTCCTACCGTCGGATTGGCCGCCGAACCCCTGGCGTTGTGCGCGATCGCCAATCACTGACGGTCGGACATCAATGTTCTCGAGCCGTGCGCTGCTCTGATCCTGGAAACGGACCACGCACAGCAAGCCGGAGGACGTCGTCATCGTGGTCGAAATGTCGTAGACATGGTAGGATGCAGCGAGGTCGGTCCTGCGTAATCCGGAAGCGAAGGCGGTGCCTCATGAAAACTGGGGGAATTGCGGCGAAACTCCTTTTCGCGATGGTGATGCTGCTGTTGGGGGCCGTCGCATACTTCTTGGTTTATCCCATCGCGGTCCACAATTACCAATTGTGGAATTCGGGTCGTTCTGTCGACGCGCTCTCTCACCCGCCCGGCACAGAGCGGGTGCAGAAATACGCACAGGTCGGCCTTCTGTTCGGCAACGGCAACCACACCGATTTCTGGATCAAGGAAATCCGCTCATGCAAAGGTGATTTCCTGTCGATTCAGCGTCACTACGACAGACAACAGGTCGTCTTTCCGCATGGAAAACCGATGGCCCCGGAGGTTGCGTTGCTTGCGAGCGACTCCGGCGACGTTCCCTACGACATCGCGAAAACCCGCGAGTGGAAGGACCTTCTCCTGGCGTCAGGTTCGCTTTACGCGATCACTGTGTACTACCAGGCTCCTCCTGAGGGGGATATTCGCAGTCACTGACCCGCCGACACGGAGTGTCGGTCGCCGATCGGGCCGATCGCTTTCATCACGTCGCCGCTGACCAGGATCTGCCCGTCGTGGCCGGCCCCGGAAACGCGCGCCGAACGGTTGACCATCGGACCGAAATAATCCATGCGGCCATTGGTCGGATCGGGGCCGCAGTCGGGGGTGCTGAACGGCAAACCCCTCGCGCATGGCGTCGGGAATCTTCTCCCAGAGCACGGTTGAACCCTCGACGTCGGTGAAGACCAGCGTGACCTGACCGGTGGGGGCTTGCATGCGGCTCTCCTCGATCGTGAACAGTTGTTTCGCAAATATTTACAAAGTCTGCACGTCACTCCGTGACACCGCGCTTCTCGAGGGTCGCCTCGATTCGCTGCAGGGCCTCGGTGTTGCGCCGCAGATAGGCGAGCAGTTCCTGTGTCACCTCGTGCGGCATCATGGTGGTTGCGGGCACTGCCGCGGTCGCTGCCGCTGCCGCCACGGGTTCGGGGACATCGACCTCGCCCGCTTCATTGCCCTCGGTCAGTGGCTCGTCGAGGTCCAGCGACAACGGCTTCACTTCTTCATCGTCGGTGGTCAACCGCTGGTAGACGCGGCTGAACATGACGAAGACCACGATCGTGCCAAATGCCGCGACGCCTGCTTCGTGGTTGTACGACTCGACAAAAAGATTGTGGGCGGCTTTGGCCAGGGCCAATCCGCCGATGAGACCGAGGATCGGATACTTCTTGACGAGCGAGACCATGAGGTTGGCGATGGTTCCCATCATGACGATCGAGATCAAGACGCCGACGATGGTCAGGTGAAGGTCGCCGTGGGAGTTGCCCGCCACGACCAGCACGTTGTCGAGCGACAGCAGCACATCCTGAAGGATGACCGTCGACATGACCGTCTTCAAAGCCTCACCCTCTTTGCTGCGCCAGAAGCCCTTCTCGGTGAACATTCGGCGCAGTTCCTCTTTCACGACCGCGAAATCGATCTTCTCCTCGGGTGCGTGTTCTTCGGGTTTCTTGCGCAACTGCTTGATGGTGTCGGTGAACAGCGACACGGCCAGAAAGGTCAGCGTGATCGCGCCGAGCAGGGCGACGACCGGGTATTTCATCAGGACCGTGGCCATGCAGGCGAAGCCGATACGAAACATGCCGGCGGCAATCAGGCCGAAGAACACCGCGACCATTCGGATCCGGGCCGGGATCGCCGAGACGAGGATGGCGATAATCAGGACGTTTTCGACGCTCATGACCGCATCGGCATAGACAATGATGAGCAGGCTTTCCCACCAGTTTGGTTTCTTTGGATCGGCGGTCGCACCGTGGGCCGGCGTCGCAGCAGGAACCGATGTCGCCGCGATGGCGCCGGTGGTGGGGGGTGCGACAGGTGTGCGCACCGTGGCCGGCGAAGACGCGCCGAGACTGACGGCGGACGTGGCGACCGGCAGGGGTTCGGCGGCGGTGATCCCAGTGGTTACGGCAAGGGCGGAGCACAAGCCGACGATCATCAACCCCAGCCCGATCTTGCTTGCAGGTTTTCTACTTTTCACGACACGACCTCCAGGTGTGGCAACATTGACCCGTTGATTGCGTGCGGTGTGGCACTGCCCCGACGCAGTGAACCGCAACTGGCATGCGCTATTGCTAATGTAAATACTGGGTATGTCATTGCGGACTCGCGGAACCGGTGTATTCGGTAATGCTTGTCCCGCGCATTCAGACAACAGGTGGCCGTGCAAAAATATCCGCATCCGGTCGACCGTGTCAACGAGCCGATAGATAACCGATCAACAGCCTGGACGCGCCATTGAGTCTGAGGGGTACGATCTTGACTCCCCGATCGGGCACGATTATTACATGGAGCGACACTGATTCGTTTCCCGGCCCCGATTTGCACTACCCCCATCAGGGAGGTCTTCATGAAGACGTCGGCGCCTTCCTGCAAACGCTTTGTCTGCGCCGCTGCCCGTGAACAGGTATCGGGGGTGCGACCCCGAGGGCGGCGGCTGACTCGTGGTCGATGACCTCGTTTCTGACGTTGTGACAGCTTCAGCCTGACGACCCCGTCAAGGAGTCCCATGGACCACGACAGGCCCAAGATCAGAACATGGTTTGGCCGGGTTCATGACGCCTTCTTCGGCGCGCTGCGCCGGTTCTCGTGGGTGGCAATCGCCCTGACGTCGATCGTCTACGCGTCGCTGCTGTTTCTCACCGGCCGCGTCACCGTGATCGACGATTACGTGAATGCGACCCTCTATCAATTGGGTTATGCCGAAGACGAGCGCAGCGAACGGATTCCGCTGCTCAAGGGCCGACTGGCATCGCTCGAACAGGCGGGGTCCGGCACGTCTGATGTGCTGGCGTTGCGTGACGAGATCGCGCGGGGCGAGGAGGCGCGACGGATCCAGAGTTCGCTGCTGGTCATCAAGAAAGACGAGAAGACCTCGTTCTTGATTGGTCGCAATCCCGGCCGCGAGGAGCTTGCGTCGACGCTGCGCCTGTTGGGGCAGCCGCGTTCAGAAGACATCGGCGGGCGCGCCGTGTTACGAATGACCGTGGTCGACTTGCAGATCGGGCACCTGGCGATCGGTCGTGCGGGGCCGAGCAGCAGCGGGCTCTTGACCGCGCTGTTTCAGAACAAACTATCGGCGGCCGGGTCCGGGGCGTCGGTCGGGTTCTTCCGCTACACCGACAGCGCGCACCGTCTGTTTCCTGACTTTCTCAAGATGCCGCCGGTTCTGAAGGCGCTTGGTGGCGGGCCGGGCGGTGCCCCTGCGGGTGTGGTCTCCGACAAATGGTTGCGTTTCATCGAACGACTGGCTGCGACGACGCCGCATGTTGCTCTGAAGGTGTTTCCGAAGCCGGGCGTGGTCGTGCAGATCTCGATCGATGCGGTCACCAGCCTCGGCGCCCGGCACGAGATAGCGCCGGTCGGTGTGCTCGGTATCGATATGCTTCTGCAGGGTACCAAGGTCGTTGCCGAGGACGGCGCTCTGGCGACCGCTCTCGAGAAGGCCGTCCCGCCCGTGCTGCTGGCCGCGCAACTCGCCGAGGAACGCTCGGTCGAAGCCACCTCCCGCGTTCGTTACGTGACGCGGGGTGGCAGCGAAGAGGGTGTGACCGCGACAGCGTCGATCGAGTCGAGAACCTGGGAAATCCTTCCTGATCCCGTGTTTCTGAAGAATCCGCAGACCCGCATCGGCTTTGTCGATGTCCGCTCCGATTCGCGTGCCCACGTGTCGCGCACGCCACTGTTCATCCGCAACAAGACGACCGGGGCGTTGCGACCGTCGTTCTCGCTGTATATCGCCGTGCTGGCGCTCGACCACCAGAGCGGCAAACCGGGCCACGCGTTCGAGACCGCCATGTGGGCCGAGTTGGCGCGGATCGAGGCGCAGATCCGCAGTCGCACCTACCGCGGCGGTTTCCAGCTCCCCGACCGCTTCATCCCCACCGACGAGAAGGGCGACATGGAACTGTTTTTTCTCGGGTCGACGTCGCCGCGCGCCGAGCACCAGCCGGTGTTTCCTTCGGTGTCGTGGTACGAGGCGTTCGACGATGCGCAGTTGCTGTTTCACCGCAGCCGCAGCGCGACGCCCCCGGCCGAACTCCTGCCGGCGCAGGCGCATGCCCGCATCTGTGGGCGCACCCAGAATTTTGGGGGGCGGGTCGCGTTTCTCGGTTCGTTCGAGCGCAGCGATTTCGATTTTCATCCGACCCCGTTCACGATGCGCACGCCGTTCAGTTTTCAACAACAATTGTTGACCGGCGTCGAGATCCACGCCAACGCAGTGGCCAACATCCTCGGCCGGCGGTATCTGACGCCGGGCGACCCCGGGCAAGCGCTGTTGCGCATGATGGTCGCCACGTTGATCCTGGGGTTCGTTCTGCAGCGGTTGCGGCCGTTGTGGGGAACCGCGACCATGCTCGGCATTCTGCTCGCCTTGCTGGCGTATGCATTTCAGCAATACCACCAGGCGCAGCGGGTGATTCTCCTGTCGCCGGTGCTGCTCAGCTTTCCGTTTTGCTGGGCCCTGACCCTACTCGATCAATACATGCGTCAGCGCCACCAGACGACCGCCATCTCCGAGATGTTCCGCCGGTTCGTTGCGCCCGACGTGGTGCAGATGCTGATCGATGACCCCAATGCCGTCAAACCGGGCGGCGAGAAGGTCGAGCTCACGCTGCTGTTCGCCGATCTGGCCGGGTTCACGACGATGAGCGGCACGCTCGAGCCGCAAAAACTGGTCAGTGTCATGAACGAGTATATCGGTGGCATGACCGAGGTGATTTTCGAGCACCGGGGCACCCTCGACAAATATCTTGGCGACGGGATCATGGCCTACTGGAACTGCCCCCAGCGCAACGCCGACCACGCGTTGTTCGCGTGCCGGTGCGCTCTCGCCATGCAGAACAAGCTGGCGGAACTGCAGAAGAGCTGGACTGCGCGCGGACTGCCGGACATGCACATGCGCATCGGCGTCAACACCGATGTCGTGGTTGTCGGTTGTCTGGGCTCGCCGCGGGCATTGATGAACTTCACCTGCGTCGGCGACGGTGTGGTGCTGGCCGCGCGTCTCGAGGGGGCCAACAAGGAGTTCCAGACCTCGGCCATCATCGCCGAGAGCACGTGGTCGCCGGCGCGTGACCGCATCACCGCCCGTTTTCTCGACCAGATCCGCGTCGTCGGCCGCCAGGAACCGGTGCGTGTCTACGAACTGATCGGCGAAGCCGGCCGCGAACCGGCGTGGTGGTCGTCAATACAACCGCTTTACACCGAGGGCATGGCCCACTATCAGGGGCGCCGCTGGGCCGAGGCGATTGCGTCGTTCGAGAAACTGCTGCAGTTCCGGCCCGAAGACGGGCCGGCGAAAGCACTGCTCGCGAGGTGTCGCGTCTTTCTGACCGAACCGCCCCCCGAACCGTGGGACGGCACCTACAACCTCACCCGCAAGTAGCTGTGGCGGTCACGGCGCCGTCATGAACTCCCAGTCGAACGGGGTGACGATGCCCGCGAACGGGTTGCCCGTGGCGTCTTGAAGCGCGCCGGGGTCGATGGTGATGAAATACCCGGTGTCCACGGTTAGATCGCCGACCGGGTCGATGGTCAACATGTTGCCCGAGGTGGTAATGCGTGCGCTCCCGATCGGGAGGGTTTCGACGGCAGTGTTGTCCATCATCCGCCAGACCGTTACTGTGCCCGTGGTGCCCTTGGTGATGTTCTCACTGAACGTGGCCACCAGATTGGTGGTCACGAGAACCCCGGGGTCGCCCATGGTCGGCGACGCCGACACCAGCGTCGGCAGGTCGGCGTCGGCGGTGCGGAAGCGCCACGTGCTCGAACCGGTGATGCCGGCAAAGGGCACGCCGGACGCATTCTGAAGAGACTGCGGGGTCACCGTCACGTAGTAATCAGTCAAGGGCTCGAGAGGTGTTGTCGGGAAGAAATCGACCATCGGTCCGCCGAGCATGATGGCGGGGGGACCGAGCGGAACGGAAAGGAAAACGCTGTCGTCGCTGAGTCGGCAAACAGTGATCGCACCGGCCACGGGGCCGGCAACGACGTTCTCGTTGAACATCATGCCCAGCATCGACATCGTGGCCACGCCAACGGTCAAGTGCGGCGGGGCGAAGTTCGCCACGACGGGTGGGATGCCGGCGGCGGTGAAGTTCCATGAGGTGGTGTCGGCAATGCCGACGTAGAAATTGCCGGTTGCATCCAGAAAACAAGTGCTCGCGACCTGCACGTAGTACCCCGTCAGGTCTTGAAACACCCCTGTCGGGTCGATCGTGACCTGCGTTCCGGCGATCGTGACCCGGGCATTGTCGGTCACCGGGATCGTCTCGAACACCGAGTTGTCGGCCGTCTTGCGAATGACCACGTTGCCGCTGGTCCCGCGGGTGATGGTCTCGCCGAATGTGAGCAGCAGATTGGCATCGGTGGCCACGCCGACAGCATTGTCTGCGGGTTGGCGGCTCGCGACCGTGGGCAGGTCGGCATCGGCGGTGCGGAAACGCCAGGTGCTCGAGTCGGTGATCCCGGGGAAGGGTGTGCCGGTGGCATTCTGCAGGCACTGCGGCGTCACCGTCACGTAGTAATCGGTCACCGGTTCGAACGGAGCAGCCGGACTCAGTTCGACCGCCGGCCCGACGAGCGTGATGCGGAGATCACCGATCGGGACGGACAGGAACACGCTGTCGTCGCTGAGCCGACGAATGATGATTGCCCCGGAGGCGGTCCCCGCAACGATGTTTTCGTTGAACGTAATACGTAGTATTGATGTCGTTGTGGCTACGCCGGCGGTCAAATGCGGCGGGGCGACACTCGCCACGACGGGCGGGACGCCAGCGACAGGAGCGGCAATAACGGTGAAGTTCCAGGTGGTGGTGTCGGCGATGCCGGCAAAGAGGTTGCCGCTGCCGTCCTGGAAACAGGCACTGGCAACCTGAACGTAATACCCCGTAAGCGTTTGCATAACCCCGGTCGGGTCGATCGTGACCTGGGTGCCGGCGATCGTGACCCGGGCGGTGTCGGTGACCGGGATGGTCTCGAACACCGAGTCGTCGGTCGTTTTGCGAATGACCACGTTGCCGCTGGTCCCGCGGGTGATGGGTTCGTTGAAGGTCATGACGAGAACCGCATTGGTGGCCACCCCAGTGGCGTCGTCGACGGGCTGGCGGGTCACCAGCGTGGGCGGCGCATCGTCGGCCGAGGTGAAGCGCCAGACTCCGGGGGCGGCGATGCCCGCGTACGGGCGCGCGCCCGTATCGACGAAACAGGTCGCCGAAATCGTCACGTCGTAGCTCGTGGCCAACTCGAGGTCGGCGACCGGGTCGATGGTCACGGTCTGGCTGCTGATGCTGATGCGCGGGTCGGCGATCGGCAGGCTCGCGAACACGCTGTTGTCGGTCGTGCGGGTGAGGGTGATCGTGCCCGCGGTCCCCTTGACCACAGGCTTCGAGAAGGTCAGCACGAGGTTGCTGGCACGGGCGACGGCAACCGCGCCGTTGGCCGGCTGAAACTGCGTGACCGTGGGCGCGACGCTGTCGTTGAGAACGGCGAACACTGCCGATACCCCGGCGGTGCCCCCCGATCCGTTGTCGGGGGTGATGCGCACCGCCACGGTCGGTTGATCGGTCGGAAAGTCGCTGACCGAGCGCCAGAGCAGACTCAGGTTGCTCGCGGGGCGCACCCCGGCCACGGCGCCGGCGACGTTGGTCGATGTTGTCCAGGTCGTGCCGCCATCGCGTGAATACGCGAACGCCAGCGAACACGGCTGGTTGTCAGGATCAGCGAGGTCATAGGTGATGCGGATGTCACCGGCGCCGCCCACCACCCTGACGTTCGTGACCGCTGGGGGCCCGGTGTTGGGAATGGTGAATGCGCGGCCGTTGACGCGCGCTTCGACGAGAGTTTCTCTTTTGCGAATGGTTGATTCGCTATTGGGCTCGTACTCGACGCGGCTCACCGGCCCGACCCCTTGCGCCAGGTGGAGCACGGTTTTGCGCGTTTCGTTCAGCGTCGGGTTGGCGGTATCGGTTCGCGTTGCGCGCAGGGTGATTGGCAACGCCAGAAAACCACTGACCTGGGTGGTGACGAGCTCCGGGGTACCGACCTCGGCAGTGAAACCGTAGGTCACGGGTGACCCGGCGACGAGGCGGGTGAAGGTCGCGGCGCTCACGTCGCCCGCCTGCAACGAAGCGGTCAGAAGCGAAATCGGTTTGCCGATGTCGAACTCGGGCACCTGGTAGTAGGCAAGACCGGTCAGCGATCCCCAATACTCGGCGGCCGTGGCCACGCCCGGCGCCACCTGGGGCCGCGGCGCTCCGCGCAGGCCGGGCAGTACCGTGGTGAGCAGCGATTCCGGCAGCGCGAACACCGTGACGCCGTCGAGCGACTGCGCGGGGCCGGCAACGGCGCGGCGGACGTAACTCGCCACGTCGGGCGTCGCCGGGTCGGCGCGCAGGTAATCCCAATAGTTGCCGTCGGCCAGCGGCCAATACTCCGACAACAGATACGAACCCCCGGGCGCCACGGTGAGGCGGAGTCCTTCGATCAGCCAGGCGCCCGACTCCTTGCCCATCTCGAACACCACGGTCAGGCGGTCGCCGTTGCGGGCCTGAAACGTCGAGGTCACCTCGGCCAGGCTCGACGACGGCTGATAGATGGCGCCGTCTGCAATATTGAATACATACGATTGGTCGTCGGCCGCATCGCCGATGCGCGCGCCGAAATCCCAGACCAGTAGCGTGCTGAGAACGCCCGGGCCACCGTTGGCGGCGAGCAGTTTCTGCGAAAGGAACGGCCGCAGCCGGCTCTGATCGCGGGAGCCGAGCGCCTGGACAAAGCTGCGAACGGCGGCCGTGATGGCAGGACCATCGGTCGCCTGCGTCGCCGGCATGCCGGCGCCACCGCCGCCGCCACCGCCACAGTTGATCGAGGAGATGCTCAACACTGCCAGGAGCAAAAGGACGCCGATGTTCCGGGACCGTTTCATGCCATCGCTCCTCACACTGTCACGCACTCAGAACGTGTATTCGAGACTGCCGGTGTACTCGGAGAGGTCCACCGGGCGGGTGAAGTCCCACAGCATGTCGAGGGACAGGGGATCGAAGGTGCGGAAGTAGGTTTTCTCGCGTCGCACCTGCAGCCCGAAGCGCAGGTTCTTATCGATTTTGATGTTGTAGCGGAAGTTGAACACGGGCTGGGTTTCGCGAATCCAGTCGGTGGCCACGTTGCGGCCGTTCCGATGCGAGAAGGTGCGGAAGAACTGTTCGAGTTGCCAGTCGAAGACACCCGGCTTCACGTACGCGGCCACAATGCCGGCACGACTGATGCGGTAATCCGAGAAATGCAATGCATTGTAAATACGGTCCAGAACGTCGCCCTGCACGCTCAGTTCGACTTTCGACGGGGCCTGCCAGGTGATCTTGCCGATGCTGTTCTGCTCGTGGAAATCGAGCAGGCCATCGAGCGACGCGAAGCGGCGGTGGAGCGACTCTTCGAGGCGCACCTTCCAGCGCTGCGCGATCTGGCGTTCCCACATGCCGGTGAGCAGATGGTTGCGATTGGCCTGTTCCCGGCTCTCTTCGTCGTTGTTGATGTACCGGTGGCTGAACCGGGTGCGGGTCTGCCGGTTCGGGCTGTAGCGTGCCGTGGTCGTGAGGCTTTGCTGCCCGTAACCACGAAGTATGTCACTCGGATACTGGCGCCGCAGGTGCTCGCCCTCGAAAACCCACGACAGCATTTTCGTGGTGGGCAGCTCATAGCGGACCGAGAACTGGTTGTCCCAGTAGGTGGCGCGGAAGAGGTTGACCTCTTCTTGCTCGTAGCGGCGGGTCGAGTGGGTGTCGCTCACCGTCAGATCGCTCTTGTTGCCGGGGTACGCGCGATTGAAGCTCAAGGTCATGGTGGTGTCGCGGTAATCGAGAAACCCCGATACCCCGTGATCGCGCCGGCTCAGATCGAGCGAACCGAAGAGAGTGCCACCGCGAATTGCATGGGTGCCCTCATGAAAAAGCCGGCTCTGGTTGTAATCGGCCCGGCTGAATTGCGGATACGAGCGCTTCTCAAAGCTGAGCGTGTAGCGGCGATCCCAGTCATTTTCTTTGCGAGCGAGCGAGGCCTCGATCAGATTGTCGCGGTAGTCTTTGATTCTGTTTTCAGGATAATCGCTGGTGTTGTAAACATCTTTGATGGTGAAGACCGTCGCAGGGGAATGAAACCGCTCGAATTTCAGCGTCAGATAGTTCTCTTGCACCAGCTCGTTGCGACGCCGGCGAATCGCCTGATCTTCGAGAAGCAGCTTGTTCTTCGGGTCGAACGTGTATTCGAGGGCGAGCTTCATTTTCGAAAAGTTGTTCGGCAGGGCCCGGTCTTGATCGCGGAAAAACTCGTTGCGATTCATGAGATCGAGCTGGAACGTGCCGGTCAGGCGCACGCGATTGTCGTTCGTCGACGACCCGGATTGCCCCGTGGTGCTCGCGGAATCCACGGCCAGGACAGGGCACGGAGCGAGCAATACGAGAACAATAACAGCCGACACAACGGCCAGGCGGAAACGCGGTGGGGTGATCGAATTCATTGGCCTACCTCAGGAGCGGCCCGAGCTGGCCCTCGAGTTCGGACACCCGGCCCTTCAGACGTTCGGTGACAATGCCGAGTTGCTGGGACGTGTTCGACAGGCGGGTGAACGTGGTTTCGAGGTCGAGCTGTTCTCGGGTCTGGTACTTCTGACCCGCCGCGGCTCGCGTGATCGAGTTGTAGAGCCGCTGGCTCTTCTCGTATTCCTTGCGGGCCCGCGTGAAGCGGTCGAGAATGCGCAACGAGGCTTGTAAACGCTGGGTGTCGGCCGGCGAGCGCGGTACGATCGCATCATAGGCATCGATTTGCGCATCCATATCGAAGATGGCCTGGGCCATCGCTTCCTCGTTCTCGGTCATCTCGGTCAGCACGCTCGCGTCGATGGTGACCACTGTGAGGGTGCGGCTCTGCGCGGCAAGGCGGGTTTGATAAGACGCGATCCGCTTGGGCAGCGCCTGGAGACCGGCATGCTGTGGGAACATCGTGAGCAGTCGCGACGTCTCTTCGGCGGATTGCGCGAGACGGTCGCCGGCCTCGGAACACCGTTGCGACGCATCGGCGAACCAGTCCTGACTGCGGCCCGCAGGATTGTTGGCCACTTCGGCGAGCAGAGCGTCGACGTCGGCGAACACCCTACCCATGTCGGTCACGAAGCGATCGGCCTCGCCCGCATCGGCAGTCGACGACGGCCCGCGCGCCACACCCGCTGTGACCAGCGGGTCGAGCTGGGCCTGATTGGTCCGCTGGGTCGCCTGGCTGCTCGTGATTTGGCTGCGAATGCGCACCAGCCCCTCGCGTTCTGCCGCCGGCAGATCCGGATTGTTCAGGGCAACGGTGATGCGCCGACCGAGTCCGTCGAGCAACAACCGATGTTCGACGAGAACCGATTGCAATCGTTCGGCTGCCTTCGTGTAGTCTTCAACATCTTGCGCGGTCGGGCTGGCGATGCTGGTCAAGCGCCGCTGCGCTTCCTGCAGGTCCCGCAAGCCGTTCTTCTGCGCTTCCTCATTGCGTTGCAGAAGTTCCGGGACCCGTCCGAGTTCGACCGCGTCGGCGATCTTCTCGAGGTCTTTCTTCCATTGCTGGTGAATTTTCTTGGGATCACACGTGCCCACTTCGACGCGACCCCCGGCCAGGAGCTTCACGCTCTGGCCCTCTTTGGCCGTGATCGTTTCGCCGCTCGATTTGAGGAAGATCTCGATGCGGCCGCGCACCACGCGAATCTCATCGACGCCATGCACGAACCGGAAGGTGAGGGTGGTGCCCTTGATCGCCGCGACGGTCTGATTGGTTTCGACTTCCATCGAACCGCCCTCGGCGACCTTCTTGACGTTGACCCACAGATCGCCGGCCAGGAGCCGGATCTTGCTGCTTTTTTCTCTCGGTGTGGCAATGACGATCTCGGAATCGGGCTTCAAGGCGAAGGTGCTCAGGTCGGGGAACGCCAGCACCGCGGTTGAATCTTCGCCGGTGCGCACATGGTCTTCGAGATTGAGCACGGTCTCGAAACTCGCGAAGTTCCATCCTTCTTCGTCGGCGTTGGGTCGGACCTCGACCTGCCCGGAAATCGCAGAGAACCGGGCCCCGGAGTCGGCCGCATGGACGGCGGAAGCGGTGAAAATCAGCGCCGCGACCAGCACCGCGTGCACGAGGATAGCGCCGACACTGCCGGTTGTCGGACGACCGCGACGGTCGCGGCTATTCATCGGAAACCGACCGAAGCCGGCACTGGAGCATGAAACGAACCGAGGGGGTACGCCGCGTTGACACGTTTGGGGGCACTCTCCACAGTAATCTCGCGCAATTTTGCAGACGGTAGTATGGCAAAACCCTGCCAAACAAGCAACCGGATTGACAGATCGCCGTGGCTGGGGGCGATGCGCTCGGGTGTACGCGGGTTTTGCGGGCTGCGGTGTGTTCGCGCAAGATGAATCGTGTATCATGACGCGGGTGATATCGATGCTCGAGTTCGAAGGGGGAAACCATGGGTAATCAAGGGAGCGGGTTTACCCGTCTGCTCCGCGGCGGACTTCTGGTCAAGACTGCGCGGGGCAATCTGCAACTGGGCTGTCCGCCCGAGACCATCAAGGACACGATGCGCATGGAAGGTGGCGTGCCGCACACGTACATCATTCCGCGGCAAACATTCGATTTCGAGGCGGGGATCGCCACGGCGGACGTCGAGTTTCCCATCTATTACCACTTCTTCATCAAGAAGAGCCGCACGCGTATTGTTTGCACCCATGAACAGCGAGATCGCATCGTTCGCGTCTTGTCCGAAGCGCTGTTCGGCCCGGCTTCGTTCGACGTTTCCGGTGAGTTCGCTCTCGGCAGCGCGTCGCCCGACTTTCCCGACCTGCGCAAAGAACTCGATTTCTTCCGCCGCGTTCCGGGTGCCAGAAACGGTCTGCTCGAACTCGATGATCTCGTCGATCTGGTCGAGTTCGACGCGAACGGTGTGGCCGCGTTTGCTGGGTTTGCAGTGCGTCGCGAACCCGACGGATTATTGTCAATTCTTGACGGTGAGCAGGTCGTGGCGAGCATTCCGGCCGACGTTCCGATCATCGAGACGCCGGCCGTCGAGCCCGACTACTCGCTCGACTTCAAGCCGCCGGTGTTTGGCATCACCATTCTCGGGTCGAGCCATGGGTTCAATCCCGACGGCCGCACCTCGGGCATGGTGTTCTGGGTCAACCGCCGCGGTATCGCCGTCGATCCGCCCGTCGGCACGGTCGGTGATCTGCTCCGGCTCGGCGTCAGCCCCAAGTTGATCGACAAGGTCGTGCTCACGCACTGTCACGCCGATCACGACGCGGGCACGCTGCAGAAGATCCTGCAGGAAGGCAAGATCAACCTGTATACGACGCCAACGATATACCGCAGTTTCCTGCGCAAATCGGCGGCGCTGACGGGTTTGACCGAAACGCAACTCGAGCGTCTCGTGCGCTTCTACCCGATCACGATTGGCAAGCCCATGCTCATCGACCAGGCGCGGTTCCAGTTCCACTACACGCTGCATTCGATCCCGACGATCGGCATTCAGGCCTTCCTCGGCGACAAGAGCCTGATCTACAGTTCCGACACGATGGCCGAACCGCAGTTCATCGGCAAACTCCACGAGCAGGGGATCGTGTCGGCGGGACGGCGCGACAGCCTCGTGAATCTGCCGTGGGATCGCGACGTCGTGGTGCACGAGGCGGGGATTCCGCCGCTGCACACGCCGATGTCGTATCTGTGCACGCTTCCGGCGGATGTGCGGCAGCGCACCTTCCTCGTGCATATCGACCCCAAGACGATTCCCGCCGACAGCGGCCTGCGCGTGGCGCCCACCGGGCTCGACAACACGATCGTGCTGACGACCGAACCGCGGCCGCATGAAGAGGCAATCTCGGTCGTCGATGGGTTGAACCGCATCGACATTTTCGACAACCTGCCGTTTTCGCGGATGCGCCAGTTGTTGTTGTACGCGCGGGTTCGCGCGCTGCATGCGGGCGAAACCCTGTTCAAGCAGGGCGATCCCGGCGACGCTTTCCTCGTGGTGCTGAGCGGCGCTGTCGATATCGTGGTGGGCGACCGGGTTCTCACCACCTACAGTGTCGGCGGGTTCTTCGGCGAGAAGAGTCTCTTCATGGAAGAGACCCGCACCGCGTCGGCGGTCGCTCGCTCGGAGGCCCGCGTGTTGTCCATACCGAAAGACGAGATGATGGATCTGATCCGCGGTACCGAGGCCGAGCAGCTCTTGCGGCAGATTGCTTTGCTGCAGAACGCCGACATGCGCGACACGCTCATGTGTAACCCGGTCGCTCGCGGCCTCACGGCTTCTCAGCGCACGCTGTTGCACGGCATTCTCAAGTCGGTCGACACTCCGTTTGCCGCCGGTGAAGCGATTGCGCTCGACCGCGGCACCGCGCACCAGGTCTACGTCGTCAAAGAGGGCACGGTCGAAGCGCTGGAAGGCGGGCGGCGGGTGGCGGTGATCGCGCGCGGCGGGTTCCTGGGCCTCAAGGCGTTCTTCCACCCCGATGAGGCCAAGGGACTCACGTTCAAGGCGCTCGACCCGGTGCAGCTCTACTCGGTTTCTCGTGCCGATCTGCGCGAATACGTGCACCGCAACCCCGGCTTCCACATGCGCCTGTTCGCCGATTGCGTGGTCTGAGCGATGTGGGGGCGGTGGGTCGTTTGGCTACCGGCCCCCGCGCCCGCGCACGCTGAGATTTCGTCTGTGGCACGGTGGGCCGAGAAGCGGGTGTCGTGGTGAAGTTCTCCGCGCAGGTCAAGGTCTGCGATTTCGGCGCGCTCATCGCTACCGGGGTGGTCGGTTGGTTTGCGTTTCTGTTTTATGCGCCCCTCGTGGCCGGAATCTGGCAAGCGGCCAGCGGTGGCATCTCGCGAAGCGAGATTCAACAAGCGTTTGCCAGCCCGCATTGGCAGGCGTATGCGCTCGCTGCGTTCTGTGTCATGATGTGGGCCGCGTGTGCCGTAGGGCTGCGGTATTGCTGGAAACGACCGGCGTTCTTGACCATCGACCGATCGGGTGAGTGGGTCATTCGTAACGCTTTGTATTGCGCGTTGCAGCGCCTTCGACCCGACGAACCGCGCCAGATCAGGGCTCGCTTGAAGACCTGGTTCGACGATGAGAACAACGAAACCGTGACCAGCGGGGAGTTCTGGGTGGTCAGCCGCTGCGGTCACCCGATCGCGTTTCCCTACAGCGGCTCGGCGTTGCCGGGTGGCCGATCGGCACTGTGGCAGGATCTGGGGTATCCGGCCGCGTTCACCCCGACGACGGACCCGGACGGCGACCTGGTCACCCCCCTGCACACCTGGACCGCGGCCGGCCCGCACGGGGCAACGTAGCGAGAGCGATGCCCGATCGATGGATGCGGGGCCGTTGACTCGCGAATCCGGCTCGGGTACCCTCGATCCCCAGAACCCGGCGCTCGAGAGCAGCGCGGTTGAAGGATGGTGCAGACCTTGATGATTCGCAAGACGATGAGATCTCTGTTCGTGTGTATTGCGGTTGTATTGCTCTTGGCCTCGACCTGTGCGTTCGCGGCCGAGGGCATGGAGTACGTCGACGTCGTGGGGCACGACGGCAAAACCCGGAAGTTCTCGCGCCTCGTGATGGGCACCGACCATTTGATCCAGGCCGGGTGGGTCGATGAGAAACAACCGGAACCGACGCAGGAGCAGGCGCACGCGGTCTTGAACGAGGCCGCCCGCCTGGGCATCAACCTCTTCGACACCGCCCCGATCTACGTCGGTGGCGTCGAAAACACGCTCGGCGCGTGGCGGGCAAGCATGACCGCACGGGTGGCTGACGATGCGTTCTACGCGCATCCGTCGTTGAACCCCGATCGCCAGATCTACGCGCTGTCGAAGGGCGGGTTTCCGTTCGACCTCTTCTACCTGAAGAAACTGCCGGCCGGTTGTCACGCCGCCGAACTGGTCGGCGAGCTGAAGAGCCGCGGTTATCTCGCGTCTGAGGCGGTCGAGTGGCGCACCCGCGATTGGCCGCTCAAAGACGTGCCGGCGGGCACCTACGTCAGTCACTTGTATTGCGAGAAGGGCCTGATGATCGAGCGCATTTCGGCCGAGTTGAAGCACACGCGGGCGAATCTCAAGGGCGACATCGATGTGTACCTGATGCATCGCGACGACGGCGACGCCATCGGTTTCGAGCCGATCAAGCGGGCGCAGACGCCGGTGAGCCGGATCCTCGAGGCCGTGAGCGCGCCCGAAATCGCCAGTCAGGTCGAGATCATCGGCTGGTCGAACTGGCAGACCCCGCGCGTCGAGGAATCGCTGCGCCTGGCCGAGCAGATCGCAACGCTGACCCGCCCGCAGATCAACAGCCCGTATTTCTCGTTGCTCGAGATGAGCGACCGCACGATCCATGCGCTGGGGGTGCAGGTGGTGCATGCCGACATGATGAACCCGAACTTCCAGAAGGGCATCAAGATCATGCCGTATTCGCCGCTCGGCGGGTTCAGTATTCTCGACAAGCCGGCGCCGACCTGGGAAAACGCCAAGAAAGCGGCGTTGAAGAAACAGCAGGACGGTGACGCCTACTGGCGTAACGTGTATGCTTCTGTATTTACACCCGAGAACGAAACCCGCTGGCAGCGCGCCGTTGCGTTTCTCGAACAGTTCAACAAGAAGCACGCGACGTCATACACCCTCGACCAGTTGTTGAACGCCTACGTGCTCGCGCATCCGCGCACCGACATGCTCGCCGTCGGTCCGATCACGGTCGAGCAGGTTCAGCGCACCGTCAAGTCGCTCGCCCTGTCGAAAATGCTGTCCCCGCAAGACCTCGAATTCCTTCACAGCGGCAAGCAATAAAGGGGACGTACGACTTTATTGAGTTAAAGGGACGTACGACTTATCTATGAAAAGTCGTACGTCCCTTTAACTGTTTGCCCCGCGCCCGGTTCCGGCACCGCGCCTATTTCAGGGCGGGCAGTTTGTCCCATGAGGCGGTGTCGGGGCTGTTGATGTCCTCGAATCCGTATTCGCCGCCGTCGCAGGTCAAGGTGATGACGAAGGCCTCTTGACCTTCCTGCCGCAGGAAAGCGCACACCGAACCGGGCTTGAACGAAGGACCCGTCTTGACCTCGCCAATCTTCTCGACCCCTCCGGCCTTTTTCGCCAGTTGGGTCAGTGCCTTGGGGTTTCGACCGGACAACGGGCCTCGTCGAACACGTGGCGGGCGATACGGAGTATACCATTATGTTATCTTGTCACAGGGTAGCGTTGGGGGCCAGGGTACCCCCAGCCGTTCATCGGGCCGTGAAGGTTTGCAGAAACAAATCAGGAGGGGGCGGGTCATGAGTTCAGGGGGAGCCGTTTTCGCCAGAATTCCGGAGGGTGGGTTGCCGGCGCTCGACGAGGCCATCAAGGCGGCCCGTGCGGTGAGCAAGCATTCGAGTCCGCTCGAGGTGCTCGATGGCGAGCCGGGGGCGCACAAGTTCGCTGTCGTCGATCGATGGGAACGGTGCGACAACATGCCGATGTGGGCCGAGGGGCCGGATCTGAAGGTGGCGACTGAGTTGGTCGAGTTGTCGAAACGGATCGGCGATGTCGTGGCCTTCTACGAGGTCGACGAAGGATCGACGATGGGCCTCTACGGCGCCTGGAAGGATGGCCGACTGGTTCGGTCATTGCTGTGGTGCGACTTCTCTTGGCAGGAAGTCGAGGGCGAGCCCCAACCCTGGGAAGCGCCGCTGTTTGCGCCGGAAACCCTCGAGGCCAATCTCGAGGCCGCACGGGACGATGGCGCCGACACCGCCGAAGTCACGGCGATTTTCGCCGGCGGCCAGATCAAAAGCGGCAAGCCGTTCCCACGGTCCGAAGGCTTGGTCCGCCATATCATCAATGTCTGCGCGGCACCGCTCTACGGGCGCAAGCCCTGGACGCGGCGATCTGAGATCATCGACCGGTTGCGGCAGAAGAGATGACGCGGCGGCGCGACGCGACCTCGGGCTGTCGCCGACCTCACTTGGAACAGTTCGCCGAGTTGGACTCCAGACTTGCCATTGATGCTGCGCAACTCAGTCGTGAGCACAAGTTGCCGATGGTTGACGCAATCGTGTTGGCGACGGGGCGGGCCTTCGGCGCGACAATCTGGACGCAAGACGCACACCTCGAGGGTTTTCCTGGTGTAAAGTATTTTTCAAAGAAGTGTTGAACAGAACGTTGTCTACATGACAAATCCTCCTGCGGGGAACGACGATGAAACGTAATACGCTGGGTTTGAACGGTCTTCGACCTCGGAGCACCTGGGCAGCGATCGGCGCACTGCTGATCGTCCTCTCGTTCGGCGCCATCGCCATGTCGGGCGCCGCCATCACGAACGCGGTCGCCGCGGCCGAGGCGCAACTCGACTTCGAGATCCGCTTGCCCGACGGTCTGACGCCTGGAGCCCGGTTGTTCATCGCCGGGAACCACCACGCGTTGGGCGACTGGGACCCGGGCCTGATCGAGGTACCGCGCAGCGGCAACCGGGCCCGCTGGTCGGTCAAACTGCCAACGGGGTACCCGCTGCAGTTCAAGTTCACGCTCGGGGATTGGGCGCACGTCGAGGCTACCGTCGACGGCAGTGAGATTGAAAATCGCACCTTATCGATCCCCGCGGGCCGGATGACCGTGCGCCTCGTGGTGTCCGGTTTCAAGACCCCGGGCCAGCAAGCCGAATGCCGGGCCCCGACCCTGACCGGCGATATCCGCGTGCACGAAGGGTTTGCGAGTCGCGAGCTGGCGTCGCGGACCTTGTGGGTCTATCTGCCGCCGGGCTACGCCGACGAGCCGCAACAACGGTACCCCGTCATCTACATGCACGACGGCAACAACTGTTTCGACGAGGCCACCGCGTTCATCGGCAAGGAGTGGCGCGTCGACGAGACTTTCGAAGGCGGCATCGCGAGCGGGACCCTTCCTAAAACAATTGTTGTCGGTATCGCCAACACTGCTGCGCGCATCGACGAATACACGATGGTGCGGGCCCTGCGCGGCGACCGCCGCACGCGCATCGGCGGCCGGGCCGACCGGTACGCGGCGTATCTGATCGACGAGGTCAAGCCGTTCATCGACTCCAAGTATCGCACTCTGACCGATGCCGCACACACCGCCGTCGTGGGCTCGTCGCTCGGCGGCCTGGTTTCGTTGTATCTCGGACTGCGCCACCCCGACGTTTTCGGCGCCGTCGGCGCGGTGTCGCCGTGCCTCTCGTGGGGCAACCGCTGGATGATCGAATACGTGCGCACCGTGCGGCGACTGCCGCTCGGCCTGCGCATCTGGATCGACATGGGCACTGCCGAAGACGCGGAAGACCGCGATCGCAACGGGGTCTCTGACCTGATCGACGACGCGCGCGCACTTTACGATGTATTGCTTGCGCGCGGTTATCCGCACGAGCGACTCGAGTTGCTCATCGACGACGGCGCGAAGCACGACGAGGTGGCCTGGGCGAAACGGCTGCCGCAGATCCTCGCGTTCATCTGCCGGCCGTGGCAAGCAACCCGGGCACCAGGGAGAACACAGCAATGACCGAGAAGATTCGCATCGCCGATCTCATGGACACCAGCGGTGTTGCTTTTGGCACCAGCGGCGCACGCGGACTCGTGACCGCGATGACCGACCGGGTGTGTTATGCATACACGGTAGGGTTTCTGCAATACCTCGTAAGCCGCGGCGAGATCAAAACCGGCGATCGCGTGGCGTTGGCCGGCGACCTGCGCCCATCATCACCGCGGATCGTGCGGGCCTGCGCCTGCGCCGTGCGTGACGCGGGTTTCGTGCCCGTGAACTGCGGCGCCGTGCCGACGCCGGCCGTCACGGCCTGGGCGATCGGCGCGGGCATCGCCAGCGCGATGGTCACCGGCAGCCACATTCCTGACGATCGCAACGGCATCAAGTTCAACCGGCCGGCGGGCGAGATTCTCAAAGACGACGAGGCCGGCATCCGGGCGCAGTGTGTTGACATGCCGGCCCTTTTCGATGCGGCCGGGGCGTTGCGTGACGAAGGGGCCGCGGCGACATTGCCGGTGCAGAATGCGGCGCGCGACGCGTATGTGAAACGGTACCTCGAGTTCTTCGCGCCTGGCTGCCTGGCCGGGTTGCGCATCGGCGTCTACGAGCATTCGAGCGTTGCTCGCGATCTGATCGGCGAGGTGCTCGAGAAGCTCGGCGCCGAGGTGGTTCGCCTCGCGCGCTCCGAGAAGTTCATTCCGGTCGATACCGAGGCGGTTCGGCCTGAAGACATCGTGCTGGCACGCGACTGGGCTGCGAAACAGAAGTTCTTTGCGTTGTGTTCGGCCGACGGTGACGGCGATCGACCGCTCGTGAGCGATGAGCGCGGCGAGTGGTTCCGCGGCGACGTGGCTGGCATTCTGGCGGCAAAGTGGCTCGGCGCGAAGACGGTGGTGACGCCGGTGTCGAGCAACACGGCGGTCGAGAAATGCGGGTGGTTCGAGCGGGTGATCCGCACACGCATCGGTTCACCGTACGTGATCGCTGCGATGCAGTCGGCCGAGGCGGCGCCGGTCGTTGGTTACGAAGCGAACGGGGGATTCCTGCAACAGACCGCGATCGAACGCGCGGAGCGTCGGTTGCCCACGTTGCCGACCCGCGACGCGCTGATCGTGATCCTCGCGCTATTGTGCGCCGCCTGCGAGCAATCGCTCGCGCTGTCGGCACTGGCGGCGACGCTGCCGCGTCGCTTCACCGCCAGCGATCGGCTCAAGGAGTTCCCCACCGAGACCGCAAGACAACGTATTGCGCAACTCGCCCAAGATCGCGGTGCCGAACGGGTGTTCGCTGCCGAGTTCGGGCCGGTCGCGGCCATCGATCAGACCGACGGTCTGCGCATTACCTTTGCCAACGACGAGGTGGTTCACCTGCGACCTTCGGGCAACGCGCCGGAACTGCGTTGTTACAACGAGGCGGCGACGCCCGAGCGGGCCGCAGCGCTGAACCGGCGGTGTCTCGAGATCATGGCGGGGTGGCGGTAGGGCAGTCGGATTCATGCGTTCGCAGGATGCTGTTTTGCGAACCTGGGCAGTCACCAGGAAAGATCGTGGGTTTGTCTCGGCGTTCAGTTGAGCCGATACACGCGGAACGGCATGGCGCGGTAGAGTAGTTTGCCGTAGCCGGATTTCGCGTTCTGCGAGTATTTGGCGAACAGGCGGTTCTTGGTCGCCAACATGGCGTTCTCGGGTGATGCGCCGGCCATGAACTCGGCGAAGAAGAACTTGATTGTGTTGGTCGACGAGTTGCCCGCCTCGTTGCTGGTGATCGGGGCCACGAGGTACCGCGTGCCGGCGTCTTGGAACGCCTTCACGAAGTCTCTGCTTGCGCCGATCTGACACGAGTCGAAGTAGGCCAGGGTGGGCGCCACGCGGGCCCAGGAGTCGGGGTAGACCTCGAGTT
>CAZADH010000039.1:0-29469 GCA_964483805.1 uncultured bacterium | reverse complement strand
CGCCCGGCTCTTTCGCAGTCAACGACACCTTGCCGGTGACTTCCGGTGAACGGATCGCTTCGGTGATGTCGGTGCCGTCGAGCATGACGATCGGTTCGGGGGAACCGGCGCGCTGGGCAAAGCTCAGGTTGGCATTGCGGGCACAGGCCCCGAGGCCCTCGGAACTGTCGAACCCGACGCCTTCCTTCATGGCTTTGAGCGTGATGGCGCGATACATCGCCCCGGTGTCGAGATAGCCGAAGCCCAGCTTCGCGGCCACCCGTTTGGCGACCGTGCTTTTGCCGGCACCAGCAGGGCCATCAATGGCCACAATCTGTCGCTTCGTCTGCTTGGGCTGGCGTTGCTGCCGGGACACGGGAACCTCCGCAACCATTACTGGGGAAAAATCGATGCTCGTTGGAACTCACAGGGTACACAAAATTGGCCGATGATGCAAGTGTTAATCGACACCGCGCGTTTCTGCTGCGCTGCTGGGGCTGAAAACATGCATGTCGCGCTGCCGCGAGGCCGGGCAGGTGTCCGCGCAGGAAAAGTGTGCTTGGGCCTCAGGTCTGCCGGTCATTTTGCCGATTATCTTCCCGACGGTATCAACAGCCAACGTTGCACCACAGTCGGAAGGAGCTCAACATGAAACGTCTGCGCATGGCCATCGTCGGCCTTCTCGCGCTGGTCCTGGTCGTGGTCGCGGGCTGCGGCACCAAGGCCAGCCTCCGCGGTTCGATCACCGGAACGATCGTCGATTCGCAAACCGGCATCGGTGTCCACGCCGCGTCGGTCATGACCAGTCCGTCGACGACGACTGTCCTCACCGATATCAACGGCAACTTCACCATTCCGGATATCGAGTCAGGCGTGTTCACGGTGACGGCCCACGCCACCGACTACAACAGCAACTCGGTCACGGTTACCGTCGACTCGGGCATGACGGCCAACACCAGCGTCGTGCTGGTATCGACCGGCGGCAGCTTCGCGCGCAACGTGTTGCCGGTGTTCATGGTCAACTGCTCGATCACCGGTTGTCACGACGACAGCACCGCGGCTTCTGGGCTCCGGCTCAACAGCTACACCAATGTGATGAAGGGGTCGCGCTATGGCGCGGTCATCTTCCCCTATGACGCCCAGAACAGCAAACTGGTCCGGCGCATCAAGGGAATCGAAACCCCGCGCATGCCCAAGAACCGGCCGGCTCTGTCGACGTCCGATCAAGGACTGATCGCCAACTGGGTCAACGGTGGCGCTCGCAACAACTGACGAATTCGCTCACGGTCGGCGGTGAAAACGCCGATTCAGGAATGGAACACTTTGTATTGCTGATTCAGCAGGGGAGGGCGTGACTATGATGAAGACCCGCAATCTGATTCTCATCGGCACCGGTCTGTTGCTCATCGGTGGGTTGCCCATCGCGCGTTCGAGCACCATTCGTTCCGACGACGCTGCAACCATGGTCTCGAGCAATCGTGCCCAGATGGTGCAGACCCAGGTCGTCACGCCGGCCGAGGCGTTGGCGCCCGCCGTTGTGGACATGGCACCGGCGGTGGAGGCCGGCGATGCGGTCATGCAGACGGCCGCAGTCATCGAGCGGCCTGCCGCCATCAGCAGTGATGACGATGCCGATCCCGCCGAACTGCCCGCACCCGACGCTGTTGCTCCCAAAAAGCCTGCCAAAGCAAATCTGGCCGCTCCTGCCAACTTGCCACGGGCCAACAGTCAGGCCATGATCACCGCGGCGACACCGATGGTTCCCCCGGTGGCCATGAACACCGGAACCACCAATAAGATCGCCAAGGCGATGCAGGCTGCTGTGGCGGTGACTCCGACCCCAGCCGTTCGCAATGCCCCCGCTCCAGGTGTGCCCGCGGCCCGGATGACCGTGCCGCCCACGCAGAATGCCCAACGCGGTGCGCCCGCTCGGCCCGCGGCCACGCTCAGTGTTGCCCCGACCGCGGCCGTTGCTGCCGCGGCGGCCCCGGCGCGCCCGGCTCCGAAGGTTGCGGCGGGCAAGGCCGGCGCCACCAATGTGCGCGCTGCCGGGGCGATGGCTCCCGCTGCAGGTCCCCGCACTTTGTTCTCCTACGTGCGTCTGTTGAACTACAGCCCGCATCCGACCAACGAGTGCTTCCTGCAGAAGGAACCCATCATGTTGGGGGCCAACCGGTATCACTTCGAAATCGACTACAAAGAGGGTTGGAAAACCTTCAATGATGAAGAGGGTGCGCTCGAGAACATCGGCTTCGTCATCAGCCTGTTCGAGAATGGCAACAAAGTGCGCACGCTCGAGACCCCGACCGTGAAGCTCGATCCCAAAAAGATCGGCAAGGGCAAAGTTCTCGGCATCGCCGAAGTCGCTCCCTACCGCTTCAACATCACCGTCGATTCCGCGACCGTGAAACAGGGTGGTATCACCGAGTTGGTGTTCAAACTCGACCTGATCACAAAGTCATAAATACAGCATATTGTTCGTCGGGCAACCGACCGGCAATGTCACACCAGCCCCCGGTCCGCGCCATGCGGGCCGGGGGTTCGCTTGTCGGTGGCAGAACGGACCGCGTGGCCGGTGACGCAGTGGAGAACGTCGGTTCGCCGTCGGCGGACCGGTCATGTATGAATTCGCGTGTCCGGGGGTGCGTCCACGCGGTGGGGGTCGTTCGGTCGCCGCAGGCGTCGTTCGGTTGTCGTCGGGGGCGTTCGCGAACGACCCCTACGGGGTGGATGGAAACGAACCGACACGGGGTGGACCCCTGGTGTGAAAGGGTTCTCGGGGTTTCGACAGGCGGCGCCGCATGAGCGGGCCACCGGGGTTCGGTTACGGCAAACCCCCGAGGAGGACCTGTGCCTCGATGTCATCGGGGTTATCGGCGAGACGCCGCTCGAGCAGCCGCCGGGCTTCGGCATGACGATGCAGCTTGATCGCTGCCCGAGCCTTGCCCATGACGTAGACCGGGTTGCGCATATCGCGTAAATACAAACGCGTATACAGCAGATACGCTTTGAGCCACAGTCCGTCTTTCATCGCCTGGTCGGCGCTCAACCCCGTCTCGAGCGATTGCCAGTCGACGCCCTCGGCCGGCCGCGGCAAGCCGGCAGTGCCGGACCCGAAGCGGTCGAGCAGCGCCAATGGAGGGGGCGGTGCCGGGTGCGTGCGTGGCCCTGACTCGGTGGTGGCGGTCGGGCCGAAGTAACCCCGCCGCAGTTCTTCGTAGCCTTCGACCGGACTCTCGCGACGGGTGGGCCAGACGTCGAGACTGCCCTGGCGATGCGCAATGGCCGCCAGCATCTTTGTGTACTGTTTGACCAGCGGATGATGCGGCTGCCGCGCCGCCGCCGCGCGAACCCAACGGGCCGCCTCGTGCCAGTCGCGCCGGCCAAACTCGATCTGGCCCAGCATCAGGATCAGATCGAAGTCGCCCGGAAACACCTTGTGCCACCCGAGCGCTGCCGAACGCGCTTCATCGAGACGCCCGCTCTGGATCATCGCCGCCACCTCGCGCAGCGGTTCGGTCAGTTCGCCGGCATTGACCGAAACGACGACGAGTGCACCGGCGAACAACAAGAGCAATGACCAGCGGACCGTTTTGTTCAAGCGATCTCCAGGGGCGGAAAGAATGATGGGTTCAGAGGGCCGGCACCGTTGGGGCGCGTGGCGAGTTTCGTTGGGGCGCACGGCCGTGCGCCCGCGCCGAGGAGCCGGTTTTGTCGTCACGGCCCCTTCTTGCCCGGGCCTTTCATGTTGTCCCAATCGATCTCGCCGGCCGAGCCACTGCCCGACCCCGGCGCGACTGCGGCGCCCGTGCCGGTGGTGGCTGCCGGCACCGCGCTGCCGGAACCCGCATCCGGCGCTGGTGCGGCCGTGCCCTGACCGGGCGTCGCCCGGGACCCACTGCCGGGAGTGGTGCCGTGCTCGATGTCGTACGAGTCACGGTAATCCTGAACCGGTGGGGCGACGTTGTTTTCGGGGTTGTTCACGGAGAGGTAGGCGTTGTAGGCGAAGACGATGAAGGCAATCGCCAGTACGCCGACCATTCCCCATTTCCAGGGTTCTTTGCCCATTTCCATGATGTATTTACCTCGTATGTATATTGGAGGCCCGTCTCAGCGGCTATTGCACGCCGAACCTGTGGTGCTGCCTTCTTCGGCGGCCACCGGCAACACCAACTGGATCTGTCCGTCGATGAGATCGGTCGAGACGTCGCGCTGAACCAGGCGGCGAATCCTGAAGCCGGTCAGTTCTTTCTCGAGTCCGGCGAGGAACTTGCCCCAGGCTCCGAAGGTTCCCCGCACGCGCAGTTGTACGGGCAGAACCCTCAACGGCGTGGCCTGCACCGAGTCCGCGTCGGTGCTGGCACCGATCGGCATCCCGTTGGCGTCCAGTTCCGGCAACTGCTGGGTCGGTGCCGGTGTCGGGGTCGGGGCCGCGACCGCGCCGCCCATCTCGCCCTGTTCGATCGGCAGTTCAAACGTTTCGAGTAGCGAGAAACTGGCGATGGTCAGATTCGCCGCCTCGGCCTGGCCGTAAATGGCCTTGACCAACTGCGGTTCGGTGCCCGACACGTGCAGGCGCACCGGCCCCACGTTGCCCGAGCGGTTGGCTGTCGCCAACATGCTGTCGGCCTGGGTACAGCGCTGACGGTAGGTCTGAATGTTGTTGTCGAGTGCCGCCAACTCGTGCTGGCGTGGCATGATCAGGTGCCACCACAACACCATGCCCACGACGGCAATGACGACGAGAACCATGACCAGATTGAGAGGTGCGCGGCTCATCGCAGCTCTCCTTTCAGGAGAAAGCGGATCGTGCCGCCGGTCACCCGCTCGCTCTGCAGGCGCCGCACCCTGACGATGGTGCGGGCCGTCCGCAACTGTTCGGTGAACGCGAGCATCGGGCCGGACGAGGCCGCCGTGCCGCGCACCACCAGCAATTCACCGCCGAGATCGTTGAGGGCGTTGTTGCCTGCACCCATGGCGCCCGCACTGGGGGCGGTCCCGTCGGAAGCCCCGGCGACTCCCGATTCATCAGAATCTTCGTCGTTGCGCGCCTCGACCATCGGTTCGTCGGGGTTGTCCTCGACCAGCGGTCGGATCTCGAAACCCTGCACCGTGAGCCCGGCCGGAGTGTTGCGGAACAACCCCATCAGCACGTCGGTTCCACGGGTATGGTCACCGCAAACCGTGGCCAACTGCCGACGCCATGCGGTCGGATACTGCTCGAGACCGCGATTGGCCGCCGATTGTGCCGCGGCAACTTTTTGATCGAGCGCCTTGACCTGTTCCTCGGCGCGCTTGCACTCGGTCCGCCGCAGGGCCAGCGTCTCGTCGAGACTGGCACTGTGAGCGTTCATCACCAAGGCCAGCACCACCAACATCAAAGCGCCGGCCACCAGCGGCACGACTTGCCAGCGGCGTTGCGAGACCTCCTGTTCGATGCGTTGCCGATGCTGCAATAGCAGATCGGTGTCGTCGGCGTGGGCGATGTCGACGCCCGCCAGATAAACGGCCAGAGCCGGATAGAACGGCAAGAGACGACTGCGATTGCTGCCACCGCTCTTCAGAACCGGGGTGACATCGATCTGACCCGACAAATCGAGAAGGTCGGCCTTGCCGGGCGCAAAGTAGCCGCGTGCGTAATTGAGAAAGCCGTCCCGCCGGGCGCCGCCGCCGTAGAAACGAATGTCGTCGATCTGGCCGAGCTTGGTGACCGCCCGGAAATAATCGAAACTGAAGCGGATCTTCTGCGTGAAGGTTTCCCAATCGTGGTCGGTTGGCTCGGCAGGAATGTCGGAGATCCCGGCCGGGATGTTGCGATAGAACTTGAGTTCGCCCATCGCGAAGATCTGAATGTGCGTGGTGGTCTGCCCGATGTCGATCAACGATACGGCCGGCACGTTGCCCGGTCCCATTGCTTCTTTGGCGGCAATCGCCGCGAAGACCGCCGGGTAGGCACCGGCAACCGGGATGTTGCCCGCGGTCAACAACTGCAACCATCGTTCGAGTTGCGACTGCGGCACCACCGCCAGGGCCACGGTCAGCGGGGATTGCCGGATGGCGCGGTAGGCAAACAGGACCGCTTCCGACTTGTAGTTGGGCGACAGCAGCTTGCGGCTTTCCCAGGCCAACAGATCGCGCATTTTCTCGGGCGGCACTTCACGCGGCAGATCGACGATCTTGACCTGCAACTCGCGGTTGTTGAACAAACCCAGGACCCGCTTCGCTTTCGCCAACGGCAGGCGCGCGGCGAGCGTGCGAATGACGCTGACCTGGTGCTCGAAGTAGGCCGCGTCGTTGGCAAAGGTGCCGACGGGCTGAAAGACCTCTTCCTCGATGGCGACCAGGCTGTTGACCGTGCCTTGGCGCTCGATGACCGCCGCTTTCACGGCATGGGACCCGAGATCGACGATAATGGTCAGACCATCGGTGGCAGCAGGTTTCGCACTCATCGGCGCGTCTCCTTGTTCGTTGTCGGCAAGACCGCATATGAAGCCGGGCCCGGACGGCTCATGAACCGCTCGGCAAGAACCCGGTCACCTTCGAGCACCGTGGCCGTGGCCAGAATCTGCCGCGATGCCCCGGCCTGGTGACGACTGGTGACCATCACCCGGCACCGTTGATGATCGCCGATTCGCCACGAATAGTCGAGTGCAACTTTCTCGATGCCCAAGGTCAGTTGCCCCCGACCCCGCTCGATGCCGCCATCGGCGGCATGCCAGGCGATCGTGTCGAACGCCGAGTTGCGGCTCGATTGCGTGAACAGACGGGTCACATCCTGGGCGCCGAGGGTGAGAAAGAACAACACCGCCGTGACCAGCATGACCAGATACAGCGCAAACCCCCGGGTCGTTCGCCATGCTCCAAACTTCGTTTGGGACCGCCATCGATGGCGGCAAACGCCCACTGAGCCCATCACATGTTGTATTGCTTTCCCTGCTCGCATGTCAGTGGGCCTCCGGCCAGCGAAAACAGAACACCGGCGAGAGCAGGCGCTCCTGGCGTTCGCATTTGCGGTTGCGATTGCGGTCGATGAACAGGTCGGGGCGCGCATAGACCAGATCGCCGTCGCGCTTGAGGGTCAAGGCCACCGCCTGCACCTGCCCGGGCCGGCGCGTCATGAACTGCAAGAGCGCCCGTTCGTCGGGGGCCTTGCCGGTCTGGGCTGCATCGCGAAGATGCGTGCGAAAGGTGGTGATCCAACTCATCAGGTCTTCCTGTTCGGCGGCGCTGTTGTAACGGGCCCATCCCCAATGCAGCATCTGGAGCAGGCTTCCGGCTGCCAACCCCAGGATGAGCACCGCCACCACCGCTTCGACCAGGGTGAAACCGCGTCGACCGCGATCGATGCGACGTCTATTCATGGCTCGTTCCCGGCGCCACGGTCACGCTGCCGTTCTCGACCGTCAAGGGGGCACTGCCCGGCGACGCGTCGATGACGAGCGGCAGGTATTCATCGAGTTCGACGGCGGCGGAAGCGGCGCCAACGGCATCGTGGTCGGTGGCCGGCAGGAAACCCGAGGACGGGGACGCGGCCTGCGGTTCTTCGTGGGGCGAGAGAGCTGCGGTGTCAGTGCTGTCGGTGCTTGATGCAGTTAATATTGACGGTGTATGTAAAATATATGTCTCACTGCCGGCCTCATTCCCGGTGATGACCGGGCCTGCCGGCTGGGCTGGGGTGGTCATGGGAACATGCACAAACGACTCGAGTTGAAAACTGCGCGAGGCCGGGCCGAGGCAGCGGACCGCGACCCGCACACAACCGTCGGCGGTGCGTGGTCCCAGCAGAATGCGGGGCCGCTCCATGCCGACCGGATGATACCGGCTGACCAGAGCCCGCGGTCCGGGCGCGAGCACTCCGGTTCGCAAGGACTCTTTGGTGATTTCGAGTTCGCGTTCGGCCACCCAGGCCGCTTTGCCGGCAAACCAGCCTTCGCGGACCGACTCCTCGGCAACGCTGAAGCCACCCATCATCGTGGTGACGCAACCGCCCAGAACCAATAGCGCCACCAGGATCTCGACTAGCGAGAACCCTTGTTCAGCAGCAGTTCGCCGGCCCGTTGCACCGGTCCGTCGTCGTCGCAGGTCAGCAATGGCAACCGCGTGGGCACCGTGCCGTCTGCCAACAGGATCCGGCCGTCCGGGTGAAATCGCAACGACGCCAGCAATTCGCGGGTCGGTGTCGCCGCCTCGGGGCAACCGATGCCCGTCAAGCCCGGAATCCCGCTGCCCATTGTTGTCGCAGCGATGAACTCTGGCCGCAGCGTGCGCCCCTGCCAGACCAGGGCGACCGGTTGGCCGCGCTGCATCGCGGTTTGCTGACAGGCGCGCACCAGCGTCTGCAACCGACCCACGAACGCCTGTTGCCGCGCATCGCTGGTCACGCCGCGCATCATGCCCACGCCGGTGGTTACGAGAATGGCCAGCACCATGATCACCGTCAGCATCTCGAGCAACGAGAAACCGCGGCGCCGCGACTGAACGCCGCCGCGGTCGGCCGTGGGTGCCGGCGGTGGCGGACATGACGACAGAAATGGCCGTATCAGGCGGAGCGAGTAACGAATCGACCGGCACTCACCAGTAATGGTGCGCCGTGTCCTTCGAACCATCGGGACCCATCTGGCCGTTCATGCCGATCCAGCGGGTGCCGATCTGCAGGGCGCACACCACGCCCGTGCCGCCCATCGAGCCGGTCGATCCGATGATCCAGAGCCCGGTATTGTCGGAATTGTAATAACGGTAGCTGGCGCCCGGCCACGAGAAACCCCAGCGGTTGGCGGCTTCGGGGCAGATGAACAGCTTGGCGTCTTTGGCGATGTCGTTGAGTTGCAGCACGGCGTTCGAATACTTCCAGCGCAGGGTGCCCTGGCGGTCGATCCAGGCGAAACGGTTGCGGCCCGGGTCGAGCTCGAAGTTCTTCGCCATCCAGAGCGAAATCAGGCTCTCGATCGCTTTCTGGTTCTGCAGGCACGACTTGGCGCGGGCCATGGAGGCGATGCTCTGGTACTTCGGAATGGCGATGGCCGCCAGAATGCCGATGACCAGCACCACAATCAGGAGTTCGACGAAGGTGAAACCTTTGCGCGTCATGCCCGCCTCCGCAAAGAAGGATGTTCTGCAATCATACCGCGACCCAAACCGCAATGCACCGAATTTCATTGCAGGTTATCGCACCACCTTGATGATGTCAAACAGCGGCAGGTACATGGCCACGGCGATGAGTACCACGAAGAAACTCATGCAGATGACCAGCACCGGCTCGATCAGCGACACCGCTGTACCGATGGTCGTTTCGAGATCGCGCTCGAAAATCACCGCCGCCCGATCGAGCATTTCACCTGTGCTGCCCGAACGCTCGCCGACATCGGCCATGAGAATCAGGCTCTCGGGAAAAAGGTGCCGCTGCCGCGTCATGCCCACCGACAGCGGTTCACCGCGCGCGACGCCGGCGCGGATCTCGGCCAGAGCATCGCGAAACACCTGGTTGGTCAAGGTGCGCTCGACCGCTTTGATCGAGGTGATGATCGGCACCTGGCACTTCAACAACGTGCCCAGTGTGCGTGTGAACAGCGACAACTGCACGTGCCGCACCAAAGGCCCGAACACCGGCACGTTGATCCAGAAGCGGGCGATAGCGGCCGCGCCGGCCGGGGTGTAATGCAGCCAGACGATGAAGCCGACGATGGCGCCGATGGCGCCGAACAGGCTGACGAAATGGTTGCGCAGAATCGTCGAGATCATGATCACCAGTTGTGTCGGCAGCGGCAACTCACCGCCGCGGGCCGACAACTGCTCGACAAACGTCGGGAACACAAAGACCAGCAACGCCCAGGCAACCCCGAGCGTCATGGTCAGCAACAGCGCCGGGTAGATCATCGAGGTGACGACCTTGCGTCGGATGCGATACAGGCTGTCGAAAATCATGGCGTAGCGCTCGAGCACCTCGCCCAGCACTCCGCCGGTCTCGCCGACCTCGACCATGGTGATGAACAGGTTGCTGAACGCCTCGGGATGACCGCGCAGCGCTTCCGAAAAACTCTTGCCCATCTCGATCTTTTCTTTGAGATCGCGCACCAGTTCTTTGAGATCACCCGCCGGCAACTGCTTCTGCAGGGCGTGCAGGCTCATAATCAAGGGGCAGCCCGCGTTAACCAGGCTGGCCAGTTGCAGAAAGAAAAAATTCTGCTCCTGCACGCCGACGCGATAACGGGCGCGCGGCGCGAAGGCGAGGCCGCCGAGAGCCTCGGTCTGAATCGACAATACATAGTATTCACGCTCGATCAGCCATTGCCCGACCTCGTCGGGGTTGGCCGCGTCCATGGAGCCGGTGACCGTCTTGCCCTGGGCGTCGAGAGCGCTCCAACTGAACCGTGACACCGCTGCGCCTCTGCCGCTCAGCCCTGAACCGGGGTTTTGGCCGGGGGATGGCTGGGGTTCGCTGCCGTGGGAGCGGCGTGGATCGCCATGTCGAGTTCCTCGCGGCGGGTCAAGCGGATGACTTCTTCCATGGTGGTCACGCCCTTGAGTGCCTTCTCAATGCCATCTTCGCGCATGGTGCGCATGCCGCCGCGCACCGCGGCCTCGCGAATGGTGCGGGCCGACGCCGAAGCGAGAATGAGTTGGTGGATCTCTTCGCTGACCGTCATGATCTCGTGAATCGCCGTCCGGCCCGAATACCCGGTTTTGCGGCAACTCAGACAGCCGCGCCCCTTGGTGAACTCGGGCAACGGCTCGCCCGGACCGGAGCGCTTGGCAATCTCGGTGATGATTTCGTCGGCAGGTTGATATGGGGCGCGGCACGCAGGACAGATCTTGCGCACCAGGCGCTGCGCGCCGACACCGATGATCGCCGACGCGACCAGATACGGTTCGACGCCCATCTCGATCAGGCGGGTGATCGCGGATGCCGCATCGTTGGTGTGCAGGGTCGAGAAGACGAGGTGGCCGGTTAACGCGGCTTCGATGGCGATCTGTGCGGTCTCGAAGTCGCGGATCTCACCAATGAGGATGATGTTCGGGTCTTGCCGCAGAATCGAGCGCAGGGCGCGGGCAAAGGTCAGGCCGATGTCGGACCGCACCTGCACCTGGTTGATCGATGGAATCTGATACTCGACCGGATCCTCGACGGTGGTGATGTTCAGCGAACCGTCGCGCAGGAAGTTGATCGCCGCATACAGCGTCGAGGTTTTGCCCGACCCGGTCGGACCGGTCATCAGGATGATGCCGTTGGGCGAGCGCGACAGCGTCTTGAACAGGCCGAGCAGGCGGGTGTCGAAACCGACCTGCTCGAGCGTAAGCTGCATGCGGCTCTTGTCGAGAATGCGGATGACGATCTTCTCGCCGAACACCGTGGGCAGCGAACTGACGCGCAGATCGATGCCGACGTCTTTGACCTTGACCTTGATGCGCCCGTCTTGCGGCAGGCGCTTTTCGGAGATGTCCATTTGCGACATGATCTTGAAGCGCGAGATCAACTCGCCCTGGATGGTCTTGGGCGCTTTCATCAATTCGACGAGCACGCCGTCGACGCGATAGCGAATGCGGATGCAGTCTTCGTCGGGCTCGATATGAATGTCGCTGGCCCGATCGTGAATACCTTGCTGCAAAATGGTGTTCGCCAGATTGATGATTGGCACCGATGCGTCGTCGCCGCCCAGCTCGAACGTGGTGAAGAACCCTTCGTCGAGCTGTGTCAGCAGCGGGTCGCGGCTCTCGGCCGCCAGGGTGTCGACCGCTTGCTTCAGGGTCTCGCTGCTGCCCATGTAATGGCGGATGGCGGCCTCGATCTCAGACTCGGAAGCGATCGAAACCTCGATGTCGTAGCCGGTCTGATAATGCACTTCGTCGATGATGAACACATCGAGCGGATCGGCCATGGCGATGGTCAGTCGGTTGCCCTCGAGCCTTATCGGCAGCAGATTGTGGCTGCGCACGATGCTCTCGGGGATCGTGGTGAGCACTTCGGGCGGCACGGTGATCTCGTTGAGCTTGAGGAACGGGATGCCCATCTGCCGTGCGAGCGTGCGTGCGATGCTTTCGTCGGTGGTCAGACCCATCTCGATGAGCACGCGCCCGAGGCGCACACCCATCACCTTTTGCTTGCCCAGTGCCTCCCGCAGTTGCTCGGCCGAGATCAGCCCGGCCTCGACCAGGGTGTCGCCAAGACGCTTGCGCGGCCCGTTCGTGGCTTTGGCGGTCTCGGTCTGTTGCATGGTCGGACGTCAGGCCGCCATCGTGAGTGAAACACAAAGTATGTATCCGACCCCGGCGTGGGCCGGCAATCGTGAAACATACATCGTATTGCTCACTTGGTAGCTCAGACTTTCTTCCAGAATGCTTTGCGGGCCGTCTCGTAGCGCGGATTGATCTCGAGGGCCCGGCGGAACGACAACGCCGCCTCGCGGTCGAGCCCCTTGGCCTGCAGCGCCTGGCCGAGTTTGTGGTGTGCATCGGCAAACCCCGGGTGCTTGTCGACCAACCGGCGCAACTGGCGGATCGATTCGTCGAGCAGTTCGGGGTTGTTGAACAGCACCGAGATATCGTAGCGAAACGCATTGCTGTCGCTGAACTGGAACTCGGCGAAGAACAGGGCGATCACTCGTTTGTAGTCGACGAGCGCCTCGTCGACGCGGCCGAGCTCTTCGAGCAGTTGGGCTCGCTCGTAGAGGGCCTCGCGGTAGCGCGGATTCAGTTCGACGGCCTTCGAAAAATGCTCGAGCGCCTGGTCGGTATTGCCCAGAGACCGGGCAACGAGCCCCATGTTGTATTGCACATCGGGCCATTTCGGTTGCAGCGCCGCCACGGCAACGAACGCCTTCGAGGCCTTCTCGTAATCGCCGGCCGCCAGAGCAGCCTTGCCCAGGCTGCTTTGCAGCTCGGGTGTCGGTTGCCGGGCCACACATGTTTCGAACTCGCGCACCGCGGCCTCGGGATTGCCCTGCCGCAGATAGACATTGGCGAGCGAAAACCGCAACTGAACGTTGTCGGGGTCGGACTTCAGTTGCTTTTCGAGTTCTTCGGCGACCTCTTCGACAAGCCCCTGGCTGTAATAAGACCGATCGACCGGCGCAGCAGGATTCATCGGACCGCGTCGCCGGCTCCGGAACCCATGCCGGGCGTCAGTTCTTCGGAGGCGGACCCTGAGGCCGAGCCCGAGCCGGCGCCCGCACCCTGGCCGGCTGCGTTGGGCTTGGCTCCGGCGTTGCCGGCGCCGCCCGCCTTCTCCCAGTTGCGGTACTCTTCTTCAGGACCGGCCGGTGCATACACCTGCAGGAACTGGACGACGTCGGTGCTTTCGTTTTTGTATTCGTGGATCGCTTTGGGCGGAATATGGGCGGCCGTGTTGGCGCCCAATACCTTGGTTTCGTTCTCGACGCGGATGACCAGCGAACCCTTCACGATATACAGCAGTTCGGTGCCGAACACATGGCGATGTGGCACGCTCTTGCCGCCGGGCAACAGAGTGACGTGGTGCAGCGATGCCATCGATGGGCCGACGCGGGCGGTGTCGATCAGCATCTTCACGCCTGCGCGTTTGTCGGGGGAGGTGTAATACGCGGATTCTTCAAAATCGAAGAAATACTTCGAGTTGGTCACTGTCTTTTTGGCCGGGTCAGCGCCCTTGGCGGCGTCACCCTGCTTCTTCTTCTTGCCGAACCCCAGATCGCCCAACTTGAAACCCTGGGCCATCGGTGCCGTGGCCAGGAGCGAAGCGGCGAGGAAACAGGCAGCCAGGGCTCCGCGGCCGCGGCGGAGCAGCGACGACGTCGATGACGAGGTACGGATCGGGGTTTGCAGCATGGTCAGGGCACGTCCTTGCTTGGGAAATTTTCGCAAGTTTAGCGGCCACCGCAGGCATTGTCAAGAAACCCCCGCGCGGGGACAGGCCCTAGGGTCTGTCCCCAATCGAGGAATTGACTTTGCCAGGGGGGTAAGGTACAAATAAACGTTATGCTGCGCGCAATAGAGCGATGGCGGAACCAGGGTACAGCCCTGGCGACCGGGGTGTTGCTGCTGGCGACGACGTTGTGCCTCGGCTGCTTCGGTGGCTGTCGGCGCGAGCCGGCAACCGGGTCCACCGAATCTTTTTCGGGGGCGGCGTTGCAGGGCAAGGGGCCGAAAACTCCCACTGATGCGACAGGTAGTACTAACAAGGGTTCAGCGAAAGAAGCCACTGCCACGGTGTCGATCGAGCAGCGCGATCAACTCAACGCCTTCCTGCAGGAAGGCAAGAAGGAGGAGGCCGTGAACGCCCTTCTGGCACGTGCCCAGTCGGCCATGCAGGGGCGGAACTACGACGCGGCCCTCCGCGATCTCGAACGGCTGAAGCTGCAGCATCCCGACGATCCCTACGTCGCGATGCGGGTGCAGTATCTCGAAGCGCGCATCGCGCACCGCCAAAACAACGCCAAGGCGCGCAAAACCGCGATGGATGCAATGCTCAAGTCGATGGAGCGGGTGCAGCAGGATCCGCGTTTTCAAGAAGCACACCGCGAAGGCCGCGTAGCCCAAGATGTTATCAAACAGAGCATCCAACAGGGGGGCGAAAAATATGCAAACCCCTGAACGCCGGCACGCGCTGCCGCAGCGGCGGCGCGGCACGATCTTCCTGCTGGCCCTGTCGGCCATGACCGTGCTCTTCATCCTCGGCTTCTCGATGATCTTCTTCACCAGTTCCGAAGATTGGTCGACGTCGCTCAATTACGAATCCGAGGTCGCGTTCAATCTGGCCGAGTCGGCGATCGAAGAGTTTGTCGCCCGCTTCAAGAACTCACTCAACCGGCCCGGCCAGGACAACCAGATCTACTATGTGCTGCGCAGCGCCGGGGTCCCGAAGAACGAGATTCCGCTCAATGCCGCCCAGGTCGCCAATCTGACGACCCTGACGCGCAAAAGTGCCGAGGAGTTGGGCGTCAATACCGGGCGCAGTCTGACCGGCGGCAGCGATTTCAACGTGACGGCCGTGATCAAACTCAAAGAGATCAAGGGTGTGCCGGCCAAACAAGGCAACAAGCCGATTTACGAGATTCGCCCCGACAACCACGAGAAGCAGGGCGAACTCAAGGTCAACGCCGAGATCACCTTCAAGAACTCGACGGCCCGGGTCTCGCTGACCTTCCTGTTGCGGGTGGTCAAGACGCATGCGCCGCCGTTCAACTACTTTACATTGTATGTCAAAAACGGTGCGCCGCCCGAGAGCGATTTCAACGCCTGGAAATCGAAGGTTGGCCAGTTCGTCGAGGATCCGGCCAACAAGTGCGAAGCCAAGTGCGTTACCCTCGATAACGGTTGGCCCTACTGGTTCCGGCCGTTCAATGCGGTAACGGATGCCGCCAAATGGGAGAAAGCGCTGGCCGAGCAGGTCTTCCCGCCCGGGCGCGTGTACATCGGGGCCGATCCGCAGTCGTCGCCGAGTCCGCAGCAGTTCCCGCTGGGCATCGGGCCGTTGATCCAGTCGACCAACGGCGTGAAGTTCCATGTGCCGTGGCAGGTGGGCGACGAGGCCAACTTGCAGACCGGGCACCGCAACGCCGGCGAGAACCTGTTCCAGTTGCCCGACGTGCCCTGGATGGAGCTGCGTGATTACACCGATGGCAAAGAAGAAAGCGTCATGTCGGCCATGGGGCAAGACTTCAAAGAGGGTAAGAACAGCGGCAGCAACTGGCTGACCAAGTTGTGGTCGAAATGGAAGAAGGGCTACCAGGTCCGCGTGCAGAACGTCGGCGCCGGCGAAGAGATCTGGTACGACAGTCCGAAGTTCTCGAGCGATCCCACGTTCAAAGGTGGATTGGCGTCTCTGCGGCACTTCTCCGAAAACGTGCCGGCTCTGAAAGACATCATCCCGCCCATGAACCGAAGCGGCATGCACCTGTTCGGTGAGGCACGGGTCAGCAATCCGAGTGTGGGCAACGGGGCCGACACCGGTCCGATCGATACGCGGTTCATCTCGCCGACGTTGGTCTACGGGCCGGTCAGTCGTGCGTGGTTCCGCATGGTGACGATCCGCAATACCAACAACCCCGGCAACCTCGAACTCGACCTGCCGTTCATTGCGACCGAGTTCCAACAGTATTACCCGGTCCAGAACCTGCCCGGTAAAGACCACGAGATGGCGGCTTCCGAAGCAGTCGCATTGTTTAAGCAATACAAAGTACCCGACAACTACCTGACGGTTCTGGGCCAGAACTGGGACAAGACCATCCCGCCGGGCATGAACGAATGGGAGAAATACAATTCGTTCATGAGCAACTGGGGCAGCCACAACTACAACCAGGGGTTGGGCAACTTCCTGGTGCGCATCGCCAAGACCCCGCGCGTGCAGAAATACCACGGCATGCTCGAAAAGACCGTGCTCTACCCGCTCGAGAACGACACCTCGGCCTATTCGGGTGGCGTTTCCGACCCCGACATTGCGCGGTATATCGGCGGCAGCGTGGTGCGCAACGAATACGCCGGCGCTTTCTGGTATGCGATGCCCGACCCGTTCTCGGCCTTCCTGATGGATTTCTTCTTCATCCCGCGCAGCACCGAAGACTTCTTCCGGGGGCGCACGACGATCACACAGGGCAACAATGTCTTCGACCGGTTCGTCTTCAAATACATCAACGATCCGAATCTCTACAACCAGGGCCAGAAAGGGCAGATGCTGCAACTCAACGGCATCCTTGCGCTCAACGATCCTGAGACCCTCGAATTGCGTGATCTGCGCTTTCGCGGGCGTGGCGTGATCTACGCCAGCCCGATGATGGGGGCGGGACCGGTGGCCATCCTTGGCGACTTCTACCCTGCCGCCAAGAAACAGAAGGAAAAAGAGGAACCTGAATCGGCGGTTACCAGCGAGGACATGGTGACGATCATCGCCAAGCAGATCTACATCGACACGTCGACGGCCGACAGCAACCCGTGCTTCGTCGAGGCGAACCTGATCTCGGTCGAGAAACCCCTGATCATCACCGGTTCGAAAGACGTCGTCATCAAAGGCACGGTGGCCTGCCCGTCCTGGAACCTGCAGGAACACGTGTACAAGGGCATGTCGAAGGGCAAGGTCACCATCCGCTACAACCCGCTCAATACGCTGCATCTCAACGAAAAAGACAAGGTCAATGCTGTCTATGTCGCCAAAGTCGTCACCGGCGGCGTCGGCAAGTTCGACTGGCACTCCGAGTATGGGCGTTAGGTTGCTCATGGTTTCACACTGGCGCCGCCGGGGTTTCTCGTTGATCGAAGTGCTCATGGTCTTGATGCTCATCTCGACGGCGATTCTGCCCATTTACTCGCTGATCAAGAGCAGCCAGAAACGCATCGTGCGTGCCGACGAAAAGACGCTGGCCACCCTGTTCGGCGCCTCGGCACTCGAGTTGGCCCGCACCCTGGGCTTCGAGAAGGCGCAGAATCTCGAGCGCGAAAAGGAGTTTCAGGAACTGGTTGACAGTGCGCGCAAGAACGGCTTCGACCTGAAGTTCGAGCAGAACATGGTGCCGGTGGGTGCGTTGCCGGGCACTCTCAAACAGGTCTTTCTCCTGCGCATCAAAATCACCATCTCCTCGATCGGCCGGGCCATCACCGACTCGCCGACCCTGACGTTCTATTCCATTCTGAGCGATCCTCGCTTCACTTTCTATTGATGAAATACAATATATTGCATATCGAGCGCGACCGCGCCCGGCGCACCTGGGGCATGACGATGATCGAACTGATCGTCGTCGTCGGCATCATCAGCCTGCTCTCGGCGGCGATCTACAGCATCCTCTACTCGATCCGGCGCTCGTTCAAACAGTCGCAAGACAAAATGGACATTCTGCAGACGACGCGCATCATCATGGCGAAGCTGCGCACCGAGCTGCGCAATGCCTACGACAAGCCGCAGGTCATCAACGACCGGTTGTACATTCAGGTCGAGCCCGACAAAACGTGGGTCTACTATTTCGATAAGGCGGCACACCGGCTCTACATGCACCGCAACGAAGGCAAGGCCGAAGAACTGCAACGCGAGCCGGCGGTGGGCGAGATGCGCCCGTACGCGTTTGATGACGGGCAGATCCTCAAATTCGATTTCGACTCGAGCTACCGCGACAGCAACGCTTTTGCCGAGTCCGAACTCACCCTGAACTCGAAGGTCTGGTTCAAGGTGACCATGCGCATCCTCTATTCAGACAAATTCAAGCAGCTCAAAGAAGAAGACAAAGCGAAGATCCTCACCGACGAGAATGATCCGCGGGTGAAGACCTTCTTCATGATGATCACCCCGCGCAAGGTCAACTGGTTGCTACAGGGCACGCAGTAGGCTCAGAACGCCACGCCGCCGCCGAACACGAAGTTGCGGGTGCGGCGATGGCTCACCGGCCCGGGCAGCCGCTCGTAGTCACCGTCCGACACGTAAAACGCATCGATGTAGGCCACGTGCTGGTAGTTGAAGCGCATGCCGACGGCGAACCGGTCGCCGTTGAAATCATAGACAAAATCTGAATACGGATTCATCGGCAACGCGCCCCCGACCATGAAAAACACCGGGTCGGCGTAACCCGTGCCCTTGCCGTAATCGTAGTTGTACCCGCCGTATTTGGCCCGGCGGATGACCTCATAGCCGTTGTACGAGAAGCGGAAATCGTTGGTGCCGAAGTTGGCCCCGAGGCCGACCCAGATGGCCGGCACGCCGGCGGCAACCCATGCCGACGAATAACCGTTGTTCTCGGTGCAGAGGTTGGCGCCGACCGTGATGTTGCCCGGCACCTGATACTTGGCGTTGAGATACGTCGGCAGGTCGAGATCGAACCGATCCTGATTGTTGAATGACTTCTCGACCCCGACTTCGCAGCCTTCCATCGCCCCGAAGTGGATCTTGATCGACGTGTCGAAGTAATCGGCGTCGGCGATCTGCTGGTCATTTACATTGTAAAGATCGAACGGGATCGCATGCACCGCGACCATGCACTTGCCGTTTTCGAGCACGCCGGGGGATGGCGTCAGCAACCCACCGGAACCGCCGCCAAGGGCCGCGCCCTGCTTGGGATACTTGCGCTCGGTGAACAACGGTCGCAGCGCCGACGGCACTCGGGTGCCCTCCGGCAGCGACAATGGCTCGTTGGCCGTGGTGCGGACAGTCGAACGGCGGTTGCGCTGACTGAGCGTGAGCACGGGCGCATTCTTGTTGGTAAAACTGGCGTCGGCGTCCTCCGAGAGCAGGCGCACGGGGGGGCGCGCCGTTTCGGCCGCCTTGTTCGGTTTCGCCTTGCCCGTGGCAGTGTGCAGGAAATTCTGGAACGCAGTAAGATCGAGCGCCGGCGCGGGTGCGGCCGGCAACAGCCCCACCAGCAGCCCGACGACGAGGGTAAGCCAGGTCTGGGTGCGCTTCATCCGACAGGGTCCTTTCGCAAGAAGTCTTATACGCCGGTTCCCTTATCGGCAGGTTGCGCCGAAATTGACACCGAGAATTCGGTGGCCCGTTGCCGCCCCGAAAGACCGTCGATCGACCATTCTTCGGGCGGATGAGAAAACAAAACGCACACCTCTGAATCCGAAGGTGTGCGTTCTGGGCGTTGCGTTTGTCGTGCTTACGGCGCGGCGTGCAGCCTCTCGAAGCGCAGCATCACCCCGACCGGACCCGGCAGCGCGTTGGGGCCAACGAACAGGTTGGACTCGATGCGGCGGCGCACGCGTTGCAGCCAGCGATCGCTGGTCGGGCAGACGAGGCGCGCATCGGCGGTGACGCCGGTGCAGGCTTCACCGAGCCAGCCGATGAGGGTGCGCAGAACCTGTTGAAACCTGGGATCGGACCCCTCGAACTCGAGAGGCAGAATCACGAAGCGGAATGTTCAAGTCTTGCCCCGAAGGGCAAACCCCGCAGTGGCGCTCTCGAGACCCGGCAGTTGCCAGATCGGTTGCGCCTGGGAATCGGTGGGTTCGCATGCCCGCACCGTGCCGGCCGGCAGAGCCAGACCCGGCCAGCTTTCGGTGACCCGGGGTTTCAGCGTCATGGCCGAAGCGAGGGTCACCGGCCCCGTCACCTTGGTGAGGAGCCAGTAGTTGAGAAAGTCGGTGTTGTCGTGGTCTTCGAGGAACGTGGGCCCGACGAACAGGGCGTTGCCCTGGGTCGAAAGATAGTCGAGCAGCATGTTCTGGTCGTCGAAGGTGAGCGTCTGTTTCGCCTTCACCGCGACGATGGTCAGGTTCTTGAGATGATCGAACAGAACGGTCGATGGGATCGGCCCTGCTGCGAGATCATGGGTGGTGACCGTCATCTGCCATTGCTCGAGCAACGCCTTGATCGGTGCCGCATCGATGCCACCCGTGATCAGAAAGACCTTTGGGGTAGCGGCCTGGGCCGATGCACTCAGCAGGACCACCGAGCACAGCAGCAGAGTGATTGTGAAGAACCGGCACGATCTGATCATCACGTTTAAATATAGGTGATCGATTCGCCTTTGGCAAGTCAACCTGAGGAGTTGCCCAGGGTGTACCCGATTCGCGAAAAAAGTATGCGTCCCCGATTTCTTGCGTGCTAAGATTGGGCGGATCCGCCAAGGAGGCTCTGATCATGGTTGCCACCCCGGTCACGAAAGTCGTCGTCGCCCCCGAAGTGTTGCGTGCACTGCGCGAGCAGGCGCCGGTCGTTGCGCTCGAGTCGACGATCATCTCGTTCGGTATGCCGCATCCGCGCAATCTGCAGGTTGCCCAGGAAGTCGAAGCGTTGGTTCGCGCCGAAGGCGCCATTCCGGCCACGGTGGCAGTGATCAACGGGGAGCCGCGGGTCGGTCTCAACGAGGCTGAACTCGAGTTGCTGGCGACGAGTCGCGAGGTGCACAAGGCCGGCGAGCGTGACCTGGGCATGCTGGCGGCTCGCAAACACCACGGTGCGACCACGGTATCAGCCACCCTGGCGCTGGCGGCCCGGGCCGGTGTGCGCGTGTTTGCGACCGGCGGCATGGGCGGCGTTCATCGTGATTTCCACCAGCGGCTCGACATCTCGCAAGACCTGCCGGCCCTGGCCCGGTATCCGTTGTTCCTGGTGTCGGCCGGGGTGAAAGCAATACTTGATATTGCCAATACCCTCGAGGTTCTCGAGACCTTGGCGATTCCGGTGTTGGGGATGCGGGCCGACAAGTTTCCCGCGTTTTACACCAGTCGCACCTCGTTCTCGATCGAGCGGGCCGAATCGGCCGACGAGATTGCCCGCATCGGTGCCGCGCACTGGGACATGGGCCTCGCCCAGGGGATCCTCGTGGCCAACCCGATTCCCCGCGACGTCGAGATGCCCGATCACGAGATCGAGGCCCAGATCAGCAAAGCGCTGAAGAAGATGAGCACCGGTAACCTCGAAGGCAAGTCGCGCACGCCATTTCTGTTGAAGCAGCTCAACGAGCAGACCCAGGGCGAGTCGCTCGAGGCCAATATCCACCTGATCAAGAACAACGCCAAGGTGGCGGCCAAGATCGCCCGCGCCTGGAGCACACTGCAGCGCGGCCGCGTCGCCGTCGAAGTCTGAGGTCGGGCCGGGGTCGAGGTGTAAATACGATGTATGTCTTCGGGCGGCGCCCATGATCCTATCGAGCATCGATCGTTATCGATGGTTGTATACGGTCTACCATGGTGCACTGTTCGGCGCGTTTCTCTGTTGTGCGCTGCTGGTGATCGCCGGGTTCGTCAATTTTGGGGTGGCCCGGCGAGATACGCTGCTGACGTCGCACGCGGCCGGGCTCCGCACTGCCATCAATTACGATTTCGCATCGTTTGCCGGGCGGGTGGCTTCGGCAGCCGATCGCATTGCCGGTCAGCTTGGCAGCGCAACGACGCTGGCTCCCGAGAGGGTGGCTGCCCTCGCGGCCCAGGGCATTCCGGTGCAGGTCGATGGTTGGTGGTTGCTCAACAACCTCGGCGAGGTCATGATCGAGCGGGGCGCGGCCTCGTTCCCCGTGGTCATGTCGCTGCGGTCGTTCTACGATCCGTCGCGGGCGTTGTTTCAACCCGGCATGGTCATGATGCAGATGAATGGCCGGGCGTATGTGGCGGTCGTCAAGCCGATTCAGAGTGCCGAACGCACGGTGGCCCACCTCGTGGCCTATCGCGATGTCGAGCGGCTTCGCCAGACACTGCGTATGTATACCGAGATGGAGAATCTCGATTCGCCGTGGTTGCGCCTGTACTTCGATAACCGCGAGGTCGTGTCGGTGGCGCCGATCAACGGCTGGCACCCCGACTTCTCGCAGCTCAATCGGGCGGTCACTGAGCCCCTCGGTGCGTTCCAACCCGATGCCGTCCCGTTGCGCCGGGTGCGCCTCGTGCCGTTGACACCGGGCCTGACTTTTGGCCTGATTCTGGCACTGGAGGACCGCCGCGTGGTGCTTGGGCACGACACCCTGTTGTTGCTGCCCGCATTCGTGCCGTTCCTGGTGCTGCTGTTGTTCGGCATTCGCTGGGGTCGCCGGGTCATCGAACAACAATTGATTGAGCCGCTCGTCAACCTGCGCGACGAAGTTAATCGCATCGACCTCGACGCACCGCGCATCCCCATTCCCGACTCGGCGCCCGAGGAAATCCGGTCGCTCTACAAGACGTTGCGCTTCTTTGCCATGCGTTCGAGTCACAACCTGCAGCAGGCACAAAAGAAGATGAACGAGATCCAGATGCTCAACGATGTGGGTCATACCCTGCAGGGTCTCAGCAGCGTCGATAAGACGTTCGACACCGTACTCGAGGCCATTCTGACCATGGCTCATTTCGATCGGGCCATGGTGGCCCGCGTCGAGAGCGAAAGTCAGGTGTTGAGCGGCAAGGTGGCGTTCAAAATGCCCAGTTCGATTTCGAACACCGAGAGCCGGGCGTCGTACCCGATCGTTATTCCGTTGTCGATTGCCAAGGGTGGCACGGCTGCCAAGGTCGTGCTGACGCAATCGCCCTATCTCTCGTTCAACGATGCGCAGAATCAGTCGAACCTCTCGGGCGAGGTTATGCTGCCGCTGCTCGTTCACGGTGAAGTGGTCGGGGTCTTCGGGGTCGATAACTTCCAGACCAAGAAGCCGATCTTCCGTGAAGACCTGCCGATTCTCGAGGCGATTGCCAACCAGGTCAGTCTTTCGATCAAGAACGCGACCCTGATGGAAGAATTGCTCGGCAGCATCAAGCGGGCCGAGGAAGCGAATCAGCGTCTCACCGCCGCGTCGCAGGAACTGCAAGCGAGTCACGCCGAGTTGAAGAAACGCAAAGGCGACATGGACCGCGAGATCCGGATTGCCACCGACATTCAACAGGTATTATTACCCAGTGAGGTCGATGTGCCGCCGGGGATCGACGTGGCCGTCGTGGCGTATCCGGCCCGCGAACTCGGTGGTGACTTCTACAATCTGATCAATCTCGGCGAGCATCGCCTGGCCATTGTGGTCGGCGATGTGTCGGGCAAGGGTATCCCGGCGTCGCTGATCATGTCGTTGGCCCACAGTCTGATCATGGCCCAGGTGCCGGTCGAACCCCGCTGCACCAAGGTTTTCGAGCGGGTCAATCGCCAGATTATGCACAGCATACAAGATATGGAAAATTATTACGTCACCTGTCTGCTGGCCATCGTCGACACCGAGGAGCAGACGGTGCGCCTGGTGAAGGCCGGTCACCTCGAACCGTTCTGGTTCGATCGGCTGCGCAAAGACGGCAAGTGGCTGCCCGCCGAAGGCACCTTCATGGGTATTTTCGCCGATCTCGGTCTCGAAGAAGAGGTGTATCCGTTCACGCCGGGAACGCGCCTTGTGTTCTTCACCGACGGCGTCACCGAGTGCATGAGCCGGGCCGAAAAAATCTGGGGCACCAAGGCCTTCGAGAGTTTCTTGCGCGAGCGCGCCGATCTGACCGCGCTCGAACTGCTGCGCGAACTCGAGATCGCTCTGGCCACGCATCGACAGGGCATGGCCCTGTCAGACGACGTGACCGCTGTCGTCGTCGATCACGTCATGCCGATCGAAGAAAACTACACGCTGCCGGCAAAACTGGAGCAGGTGCCGGTTATGCTCAATTGGTTGCAGAACATCGTGCGCCGGGCCGGGTTCAAGATCCGCCCGCAGCACCAGTTGGTGGCCGCCGTCGAAGAGGTCACTCTCAATTCGGTGAAGTACGGGGCCGGCCTCGATCCGGCCAAGACCGTCCGCATCCAGGCCCGCATTACGGGCCTGCGGCTCGAGGTGATCATTCGCGATGAGGGTCCCGGGTTCGACGCGAGCAAGTATCTCGTCGACGACACGATGACGCTCGATCCCGACACACCGCTGGGCATTCGCATGGCGCAGGCCCAATGCTCGAAGTTGCGTTACGAAGATGGCGGTCGCTGCGCCATCGTGACCTTCGAGCATCCGCTCCGGCAGGAACACCTGACGTTCGCGTCGCCCGAAACCACACACTGACGGGGCGTTTGCAGTACCTGCCTGCGCACGATGCGCGCAGAGCAAATGATCCGCCCCCCGCTCCACGCAAGGTTTTCTCATCCCCAAACTCAGTTTGCCGAGCTGTTTGCTGGTTTGACGCGGTCATGAGAAATCGCTCTATCGTTCTGACCCTCGTGTGCCGATGGATACCTTGGCTTATCAGAGACGAACGGTTTCACAACCATTCGAGACATGAAACTGCGAGCAAGCATAAGGGGGCTCCACCTGGCGCGCGCATTTTCGAGCGTGAAAATGTGTTGCTGGCTGCTGGCGGCACTGCTGCTGGTGGCGTCGGTGACGCACGCCGCGACGAACGGCAAGAGTAACGGCAAAGGCTCGGGCAAGGGCTCGGGCAAGAGTGCCGGCGTCTCGTCGGATTCGCCCGTCGGCGATGGTTCCGGGTCCGCGTTGGGATCCGGCGACGATACCGCGGTCCCGACACTCTCCGACATCCCTGCCCCCACCGGTGATGCCTCGTTTGTCGATCTCCCCCGCGACCACTGGGCCTTCAAGGAAGTGGACTTCCTCATTAAACAGGGCTACATGGAAGGCTATCCCGACGGAACCTTCAAAGGCCGAAAAGTAACCACAAGGTATGACGTTGCGCTGATTCTCGCCCGCATTCTGCGCAATATGGAAGCCAAGAAACAGGGTATCGAACAGGCCAGCGAAGCCGAGCGCGCTTCGTTGGCCCGCCTCACCAAGGAGTTCAAAGACGAACTCGGCCTGCTCGGCGTTCGCGTCGATGTGCTCGAGAAACGCCTGGGCGATATCGAGAACAAGGTTGCCGAGATCGACAACCGGCTGCCCAAAGTGAATGTGTCGGGCTTCTACCGCGGTCGCGGTCAGTTCATCATGAAGCCCGAGACCGTCTTCCGCAACGAGGTCGGTGACAAGTGGACCTTCACCGATCCGGGTCTGGTCACGTTCTATCAGCAGATCTACCTGCGCTTCACCGGCAAGCCACTGAAAGACAAACTCGAGGTGTTCTACGAACTCGAGGGCTACGCCAGTGGCCGCACCTGGAACCGGCTGATCTACAACGATGTCGGCAAGACCGTTGGCGCCAATGCGTTCGACCGCATCGACGACTATGTGACCAAGGTGCAGAATGACCGCTACGTGCAGACCAACAAGTTGCACTTCATCTCGAACGCCCGCTCGATGAAGGTGCGCGTGTTCGCTTATGAAAGTGCCACGGGCATCTATGATCCGCTCAACATGATGACCGAAGACACCAACATCTTCTGGCCGTACGAAGGGGTCGAGTTCTCGGGCACCGATCGGGGTCTGACCTATCAGGCGTCGATGCTGAAGCGAGACCAACTCGATCGGTATACCGGATATACGAATTACAACGACACGTCGGACATTCTTGCCGGGCGCCTGGTCTGGAAACTGCCGGCCAAGTTCAGCAAAGACTCGCTGACCATCGGCACCAGCTACGCCGAGAAGATCTACGGGTATAAGATCCGCGGCGACTCGAACACGGTGCGCGGCCTCGATATGGGATACTCGACCGAACGTATCGGTAAACTGCAGGCCACCGCCGAGTTCCTTGGTTCGACCGATTACCACACTGACTCGACCGACGGCAAGAAGCGCAGTCTCGGCGATCAGGGCACGAAGTTCGATGTCAGTTACCAGCAGGGCGGCTTCACCGGCACGGTGAAACACTACGACATGGGCCGCGACTTCCGCGCGATGATGGCGCCGATCTGGGCCTACGACATCGGCGACGGTGAGAACCATCCGTGGAATCCTACCTACAACGACAACTACAAGCACAAGGGTTACTACGGTGAAAAGTTGACGAGATTTGGCTTGAACTATGACTTCGGTAACAAACTTATCTCTGTTGCCAAAGCCGTGTCGATGGAAACGACCTATTTGACCAAGACCTGGGAAGTCGATCCATTCAACCCGCAGGCCACCGACGGATACTCGGGCCGGAAGTTCACTTATCAGGCGATTGCCGACTTCAATGACACCACGAAATTGAAATATGACTTCGAGCAGAAGCACGACGCCTTGGCTGAAGAAACGGGAACAATCAAGAATACCGTCGAGCTCGATCTGAAGCTCACCGACTCGGTCAACTCGAAGGGCAAGGTCTTTGTCCTGGCCGACCACGACGATGAGTTCACCCAGGACGGCAAGACCTGGAATTACACCGAGCGCGACGGTTACTTCGAACTGAACTCGAACATCAATCCGCGTGTGTTTGCCAAGGGCAGCGTCGAGCACAACGTGAAGTGGGTGAGTTCCCCCAAAGAACGCATCAGCGTCGAGTATATCGGCGAGTTGACCTACAACCTGACGCCGACCACCAGCTTGACAGCCGGCGCTGAGCACCTCGATGTGCAGAACTCCGAGAACGATGCCCGTTCTAACATTGCCAACGCGATGATTGCCGAGTTGAAGAAGAACTTCACCGAGAAGTTCCGCGGTCGGGCTTTCTACGGTCGCGCCCTCATCGAATACAAAGACGGCAACACCGACAACGTCGAGCACGAGAACATCTACGGCGAGCTGATCTATGACGTCAGCAAGGATGCGAGCGTGAAACTCAAGTTCGGTTATGACTACCCCGACAACGGTCGCTGGGACATCTCGCGCACCAAGATCGACGATGATCTCGACCGCGACATCGTGACGCAGAAGATGGCGATCTTCGAAGCCAAGACGAACTTCTAGGCCGAACGGACGAAGCGACCATGAAACGAAAACTGATCCTCTTCGGACTTGCGCTGCTGGCGGCGGTCTTCTCGGGCGGCTGCGTGCAGGAAAAGCTGGTGATCCCGATCGCGACGGTGACTGGCAAGGTCAACGTGCCACCGGGAAAGGATCCGCTTGGCTGCCACATCACGGTGGCGGGTGACAACGGTATTCAAACGTATGTCAACGAGAAGGGTGAATACAAACTCGAGTTCCGCAAACCCGGGCGCTATCTGTTGTTGGCCCGCGGTCGCGAGTTCGATGTCGACTTCGTCTGGGTCGATGCCGTGCTCGAAGAGACGGTGAGTGCGCCGAGTTTCTCGCTTGCGCAGAAGATCGTGGGCGAAGCCAAGTTCATCACGACGATGATCGATTTCCCTGGTGCGCTTGGTTTCTGGGTCAAGAGCACCAGTCCGGTCTGGGCGTCGGCGAGCATGCCGTTGTATGACGACGGCACCCATGGCGACAAGTTCGCCAACGACGGGATCTATGCCACGCGCCTCGCGAACCTCGTGACCGGGTCGCAGCTCTACTCGGTGGTCTACACCACCATGGAACCCGACGGCACCGGCAAGGTGAACACGGTCAAAGACCCGCACCAGGAAGGCGAGCGCAACGGCTCGTCGGAGTTGATCATCCGCGATCCGATCACCAAGGTGGCCACCGGCAAGGTCGTCAGTGACCTGGTGGGTGTGAACTACGCCGAGGTGACGCTGGCGTCGAAGGGCGGCGCCCGCAAGATCAATCTCAATTCCGATGGCACCTACAGTATGCCCATGGAAGGCAACGGACGTGAATACCTTGTATTCCGCAGCCCGAACTTCCATATCAAGACCATTCCGGTCGATCTCTCGACCAACCCGCTCTACGAGGTTCCCGATACCCGCTTGGCAGTGAAGGCGCCGGGCGAGGTCAAGCTGTGCCTGATCAAGAGCGACTTCCAGGGCGTCGGCAGCCCGACGGTGGTGTGCGACTTCACCAACTGGCAGCCGCAAGCGATGTATGACGATGCCACCCATGGCGACGACGTGGCCGGCGACGGTGTCTACACCTGGACGCAGACCAACGTCAGCCCGGGCTATCACAAGTATGCCTTCAATCTGACCGCCGGCAACCAGGTGCGCGATCCGTATGAAGAGTCGAGTGACGGCACCTACTCGATCCTGTTGGTGAAGTAAGGCAACGACCATGACTGAGAAACTGAATCGTGTTCTTGGCGAGGCCTGGGAACAGGCGCACTCGACGATGCGCGGCGAGCATGCCGTCGGCAGCCTGCGACCGGATATCGCGTTGTGGAAGCGGCGCTTGCTGGGCCTGGTTCTCGTGGTTCTGGCGCCGCTGTGGTTGGCCGGATGCTCGGAAGAGAAGGGCCCGCCGCCGCCGCCCGAGAACTTCAACTACCAACGCAGTGCCCTGCTTGACGTGGTCGACCCGGTGCAGGACGACCGTGGTCCGGGCACCTACATGTATCCGACCGACTCCCGGTTGCGGCGGGGTGACTTCGACATGACCCGCTTCTCGATTTACGAAGAGGGCGATGTCGTGGTGTTCGCCATCCAGATGCGCAACTACATTGCCCGCGAGTGGCCCAAGACCCACCAGAGCTACGCCCAGGGTTTCGTGGCCCAGATGTTCGATATCTACATCAACACCGAAAACCGCCCTGGTGCCGGTCACAAGGTGTGTCTGCCCGGTCGCGCCTGCGAGTTTCCCCAGACCGGTTGGAACAAGATGATCCTGGTGTCTCCGCTCGGCCAACCGGAGGTCGTCGACATCGTGCGCAACAAAACCGAGTCGCTCGACTTTCAGGATTGCGTGCCGGACATCATCGTGCCGGATTACGTGCAGGTGCAACGCGATCGGATCCTGATCCGGGTCAGCAAATCGATTCTGGGTTCACCCAAGCCAGGCTGGGGCTACCAGGTTCTCGCCATGGGGTTTGCCAACACGGTGGGCGTCGACCAGATGCTCAACCGCCGGGTCCGCGCATTTCCGAGCCGCGACGATATCGGCGGTGGCTTCGACACCCCGGGTTGCCCGGCGGTGCTCGATCTGATCGTGCCGCCCGGCCAAGATCAATACAAAGTATTGAACTCGTTCCGCAGCGAGCCGTTCGTCGACGATTGTGAACGCGCGCAGATCCCGTGGGTGCGGGCCGCCGATCTCAACCAGGGCAACGATATGGCCCTGTATACCCTGCCCGAGAACGGTCGGGCCGATCGGGCGGTCCAGATCCCTTTGGCGCCGACCGCGACGCCTGCTCCCAAGACGCCGACCGGGTTCACGAGACTGGCGAACGCGCCGGTGACCTCCGGGGCGGCGCCCGCGGCAACGTCGGCGCCCAGAACAGCCCGCACGCCGGCCGTGTTTTCGG